>CAZFJX010000010.1:0-59925 GCA_964519505.1 uncultured Desulfurococcales archaeon | reverse complement strand
TACGTAGAAGTACTTATGTTGCCTGCTTAAAGTATTTCATGGGGTGTAGTCCATGGAACACCGTAGCTTTATGTTTAATCTTAATGAATTATCGACTATTAAGTATAGGGATTATGTACTTAACTTACTACATAGTAGGGGTAGGGATGCTGAGAAGTTTCTTGGGGAGTATTTGATAAGGTTGCGTAAGAAGGAGCCTAGAATTAGGAGGGAGCTACTTAATGGTCGTGATTTATTCAGTATTCGTGCATATATTACTGGATCTGATATCCACTTAAGGAGTTTAGGAGGCATTGATGTGCCTTTAAGGATAGCCTCTAATAGCTGTATTGTGTGTAAAGGTAATGATGTTTATCTCTACCTAAGGTTAAGTTCTTTAGGTGGCCATCCAATACCTAACCCATGGTCTCGAACATTCATAGGGTTATCAAGAACTTCCTTAGATAGGTTACATGGTAGGATTAGGTTAATAGCTCAACCCATATTATATTCCACTTTATCTACTGAACGTGTTGAAGACCCTAGAATAGACCCTGAACACTTAAGGGAATTATATCACGTAAGGGCGTACTACACGTATAGACCAATTGATGATGCAGACTCATTCACATTAACGTTTAGGTCTGAGATAGATGACCAAGGCATCCCTAAGTTTATAGAGCCAGTAATGTTTAGGGACCATAATGAGAATTTACTTATTATTAGGGATTATAGAGATACGTTCCCCCTTAATGAGAAGTTCATGGTTACTAGACCTTGGATAGAAGAACTAGGAGTAGGTGTTATTATGGTGGGTCCGCGTAATAGGAACGTCATTGAGTTAGAAGGGCTAAGGGGTTATCCTGAACTCATACCAACACCTCATGAACGTAAGACCGGGGGTAACTGCGTTATTAAGTTATCAAGTAATGAGTACTTACTGGTATTTCATAGCGTTGAGGCTTACTTCGGTACCTACCATACCTACGTAGCTATTCTTAGCAGTGATGGTGAGTTATTAGGTGTAAGTCCCAAGCCCGTAGTATCACCGAGAATTAATGATTACTATGGTGCCCGCCCAGCCACAATATTCGTCTGCGGCGCCCAACTGATTAAGGATGAATTAATTATAAGTGCTGGTAAGGACGATGAAATAACCTTAATAATGACGGCATCCCTAGATAAAGTAATTGAGGAGGTTAAGTTCATAAAGGGCTAAATAAGTAGCAACCCCTAGCATAGGTTCAGCATAGGCCCACTATGTCTAGATACTTTACTTCCTTAACTCATAAGTTATATTACTGTCTATATGTCTAAAGTATAGTGGTGTGTGGGTTGGTTAGTAGGGGTGTTGCCTTACTAGTGTTGTTTATCCCATTCATACTTAACTTTGCCGTATCGTCAGCGATAGCTGGTTACGTAGCTTACCAGGCTTACCAGAAGGGTTTAAGTAGTGAGGAAATAGGTATCGAGATCCAGAAAGCTGTTTTCACTTACAATTTCTACTGGTCCATTATTCAGGTAGGTATTGGTCTTTGGGTAATTAGACTTATGGGCGGGTTTAGGGAGTTTAAGAAGGTAGCTACGATTAAGGACGTAACTACCAACCTAGCGAAATCCATAGGGCTTATCCTAGGTCTTGCAGCTTTAACCCAAGCGATCATCTGGGTCTACATGATCATTAACGCCTATGTATACGGTGGTTGGGAGGAGTACATAAAGATATGGGAGAAGGTAGTTAAGTCGCTACCCCTATACTCAAAGATATACCTAATAGCCATAGCACCATTCACAGCAGGCATATTCGAAGAGATCATATGGAGGTGGTTCGGTATTGAGGCACTAAGCAAGTACTTCGGGGCTAGCAAAGCAGTCATAATCCAAGCAATAGCCTTCGGTATATGGCACGGTATATCACCATACGCAGCAGTAACAGCAATAATAGGCGTAATCTACGGGCTAATATACCTAAAGAGAAGAAGACTACTAACACTCATGGCGGCACACACCCTAGCAGACATAGTGGGATTTACATTAGCGTTTGCTAGGTAGTATAGGGTTATTGTTACTTTTTCTAAGAGGGAATCGGTTGAGAACCACTTCCTCATTACCCCTCGATTAGTCCCCGGGGTATTTCCTCATCCATATATAGGTTAGTAATTATTGAGGGTTATAAATATTGATTGGTATGAAAGTTTTTAGTTTCTGTATCTCATTAATCTTAGGTGTTTTTACTTATGAGGGTTGTTGTGGTAGGTAGCTTCACTATTGACTATGTAGGTGATGATGTAAGGCTCGGTGGGCCGCTATTCTACTCTGCCTACATACTCCATAAGTTAGGTTATGAGGTTATTGCTGCTGGTGCTGTACCTGACGATATAGATATGCCGTATAAGAGTGTTGCCCTATGTACCCCAGTACCTAAGTTTAGGTTAAGGTACCTCGACTCTGAGGGTAAGGTTAGGGAGGTTGAGTTAGTTGAGCGTGGCTGTGTTATTGATCTAATACCTGATGAGCTCGTTAAGGACTCTGTAGTCATAGTTAATACTGTGATTAATGAAGTCCCTTATGAGGCCTTGAGGCGTATTAGGGGTCTATGTAGGTTTTTAGCCATGGATATTCAGGGGTTCGTTAGGAGGAGTTTTGATGGTAAAGTAACTATTGAGTGGGGTGATGAAGTGACTGAAGCGCTAGCCCTCGCTGACGTTATTCATGCAGACATATCTGAGGTACCTATAGAGCCTAAGGACCCATTAAGGGCTGCATTATACTTAAGGAGATTCACTAACGGTGTTGTGACTGTGACCATGGGTAGTGACGGCTCAGTTATCGCCTACGATGGTAAGGTCTTTAGGTTAACATCACTTAATGAGGTAGGAGATCCTACGGGGGCTGGCGATATCTTCTTAGCTGTATTAGCAGTAAAGATAGCTGAAGGTATGGACCCGCTAGAAGCAGCACTATACTCAACAGTCGTTGCTGGACTTAAGGTTAGGTATTCAGGGTTCTCATTCCCTAATGAGTTGATACCTAAGGAGATAGGCAATATAGTTGCGATACCCTTACACACATAACCTCACCGTTTTAACCTCAAAACACACCTACTATCTTGGGTGCACAGTAAGTGAGTGCTGAAACCTATATAACACTCATGATGATCGGTTTCTTAATAGTTGTGATTGGCTTCTTCCTAATAATGCTGCACTTCCTTAAGGCGACTAGCGGTGGTAGGGCTAGAGTTGAGGGTGGCGGGGCAGTCATCATTGGCCCGGTACCCATAGTTTGGGGCACTAGTAAGGAAAGCCTACGTATAGTGCTACTCTTAGCCATAATTCTCATGGTATTAGCCTTAATAATAACCCTGCTACCAGTAATCATCGGTAGGTGATGGAGATGAGGCTCCTAACCCTAGGCCTACTACTAATATTCTTGGGCATGTTCATAATGATCATAGCGCCGATACTAATGATGTTAGCTACAACACCTTCGGAAGGTGCTGTTCAGGGTGGTGGAGCTGTATGTGTTGTCATACTATTCATACCTATATGCTTCGGTGGTGGCACCTCACAAGATATAACTACAACGTTAATACTGATTTCAGCGATATTCCTACTCATAGTTGTGGTTATGTTCTTAATAATTAGTAAGTCATTAAGGAAGACAGAAGAAATCAGTCCTTCCACGCTACATCACTAAACTCAGTATACATAACCTCCTCATCTACTTAATGTGTAGCCATTCTGGTTATTAAGTCAATAACACTCTTAACAGTACGTTCAAGCGATGGTAATAACCCCCTAATGGATACGTCCATGAACCCCCTAATGACTATAGATTCCGCCTCCTTCTCATCAAAGCCCTTACTCATCAAGTATATGATCTCGTCCTCGGCTAGCTTACCTATCGATGCTTCATGAGTCAATTCGGCAGTCTGAGATTTAGACTCTAGCTCAGGCACCGCGAGTATACGTGCTTTACTACTTAGGCTTAAGGCCCTACATTCAACATGGCCCTTAACCTTCTCACCTAAACCAACTATCCTACCCCTAGCGTAGGTTACGGAGTTGTCTTTAGCTAAAACCCTACTAACGACCTCGCCTTTAGATCCTTGACCTATGAGTACTACCTCGGTACCTATATCGTACTCGGCATCACCTAACGCTAGGATTATCGATGATGAGTAAGCCCTAGATGTATCACCCTTAGCATATATCTTAGGGAATGTCTGTATTGACTTAGCGTTAGCTAAGGTCATGTAGTAAGAAATATACTCAGAATCATTACTCAAATAAATACCAGTTCTAGGCCTTACGTGAACTACCTTATTCCATGCATGGATCATAGTGTAGGTGACCCTAGCTCTATCCTCTATGTAGAACTCAGTAATGCCTACGTGAAGGCCTACGACTTCAGGCATTATAGTACATCCGGTAATTAAGTGGGCCTCACTACCTTCCTCAGCGATGACTATGTTATGGGGTGCTTGAAGACCACCACCAACCATGAATAGGCATGTCTGTATGGGCTTATCTACCTTAACACCCCTTTTAATCCTTATGAAGTAACCTCCACTACCTCTTAATTCAGCTATAGCCGTATACTTATCAGTATCTACAGGAACAGCCCTCCATAGGTAGTCACGTATGAAGTCTCTATACTGATCTATAGCCATCTCTAGAGGTAATATCTCAACCCCAGGATAGAATGACTTATAGGCTAATACCTTACTATCTACCTGAAAATAGGTGGCTGACCTTGTTGATGCCTTAACATCTATACCTACACCCTCAAGCCGCTTAGAGAATCTACTCTCGTATAGGTTTATCTTAGGAGGTTCTTTAGGGATAAACTCATATATATTTATGTCACTACCATATCTTGAGGGCTTATTAAGTGCTACCTTAGCTAGTTCCTTAATCTTTTCCCTAAAGCTTTCTAACCCCATGCTTAAGCACCTTAAACCCCTTACTCATAACATGGGTAAAGATATCTCTAGGGCTACCCTCCATGGTTATAACGCCATCGACAATTACGTAGGCTTTAGTGCCAGGCACGTACTTAGTTATGAGTCCTGAGTGAGTGACTATTAATGCTGAAGTCCCCGGGTTCCTACCTAAAATTTCGTTTATGCCGTCAGCTATTACCTTAATGGACTCAACATCAACCCCGCTATCGGGTTCGTCAACAAGGATGAGCTTTGGGTTAAGGCATGCTGTTATCATTAACTCAACACGCTTAATCTCACCACCGCTTAAATCAGCAAATAGGTCACGATCGAGTAAATGCTCGGTGTTAAATAGCTTAGCTAACTCTTTAATACGTGACTCAACTTCCTTAACCCCAACCTTCTTAAGTATATTTTCAAGTAGGGATTTTATCTTAACACCTCTAATCTTAGGTGGTATTTGATGAGACAGTACTATGCCTAGCTCAACCCTCTTGTTCATGGGTAAGTCAGTTATGTCACGCCTGTCAAATACTATAGAGCCCTTAAGAACCTTAACCCTAGGATCACCAGCAATACCTCTAAGTAAGGTAGTCTTACCAGAACCGTTGGGACCTAGGATAAAGACTACATCACTATAACCAACACTAATACTGACATCCCTAACAATCACCTTATTACCGACACCCAACGTCAGTCCCTTAGTCTCTAACGTCCTTACCCCCTCCCTAAAGACTATGACTTAAGGATTAAAGGTTTTCCTTTAACTTTGTTTAAGTATATTAAGGAAGCCAGACTTAATAGGGGTAACTAAATTAAGTTTATAAACATGTTAAAGAATATCATAATGAGGTGGGTTAAGTGGCTATTACAGGATATGAATGGATAGTCATTATACTTCTCGTAATAGCCCTACTGATCTTTGGTCCATCAAAAATCCCTGAGTTAGCTAAGGCTTTAGGTAGGGCTAGAAGGGAGTTTGAGAAGGCTACACAAGGCTATTACAATGAAGAGAAAGTACGTAAAAGCGAATTAAGTAGTTCTGAAAGAGAAAGAATCATTGAATTAGCTAAGTCTTTAGGCATTAAGACCGAAGGTAAGACCATAGACGAAATACTGGATGAGATTAAAGAGCGAACTAAAAAGAAGTAACTCAAGATAACGCCATCACTAATAGATTACGGTGTTGGAATTAATTGAGTCAAGACAAGGAACTCCCATTCTGGGAGCACTTCCGTGAGTTAGGTTTTAGGTTAAAGAAGGTATTTTATGCATGGATAGTAACCATGATACTACTCATGGCCCTACCGGCAAACATTATGGATATTTTTTCAGGTCCTCAAGCCTTCGCAGGTATTTATAGGCCGTTAATAGCTAAGATACTTTCGTTAATTAAGGAGTACATACTTAACTCACCACTTACTGGCAACATTAAGATCATGTCCATATTAGGTAGCATATCCGCAGGCATAGAACTCTATTTACTCGGTGCTTTCTGGTTGTCCATAATAATCATAGCACCGTTCCTTACTCATCAAATATATAAGTTTGTTGAGCCAGGTCTTTACGAGCATGAGAAGGAAATCCTTAAGCACTACGGTGTTTGGTTCGTCGTTCTATTCGTTGCTGGGGCAATATTCGGTTTCTTTGTTGTCTCACCTATAGTTATATGGGCATTCGTAATATTCGCGGTATGGTTTGAAGCTGAGCCAGTAGTCTTTATTGTTGACATATATAACACCGTACTAATGACAACTGTATTTACTGGCTTTGCTTTCACATTCCCCATAATAATGCTGGTACTAATTAGGTTAGGTATAATAAGCACCAAGTGGATCGAAAAGAACAGGTTAGTCTTCTACATAATAATCTTCATAATATCGGCAATCATAACGCCTGATGGAGGGCCCGTAGCTGACATAATACTTGCCGCACCAGTCATAATTTTGACTGAAGTAGCTTTGAGGTTAGGTAAAAAATATGAGAGGGAAAGGGCTAGTACGTAAGTAGCTACTCACCATGCTCTTCAACTAACTTACTAAGTAACTTTCTTAAGTCACTTAACTTAACTACCTTTACGTTAGGTAGCTCCCTTAAGTTCTTCTCAAGGTTCCTCTCATCAGCACTTGACTGAACAAGTATTAGCGGTCCCTTACTTTGCGCTGCCCTAAGCTTAATCTCAGATAAGGGCTCAGAATGTCCAGCAACGTCAATGCTTATTTCCTTAGAACCTATGGTAACCTTTAGAGGTGGTCCTTCACCTTCGTTGCTCTCCATAGCTATACCTAAATCCGTAACTACACTCTTTACTGTTTCCAGCAATACATCCTTAGACATTATTAACTCAAGGACTTCATCGCGTAACTCAAACCCGTATATGGGCACGTAATTAGCCTGCCTAGGTAAGAACATAGTACCGCAATCTTCACATTTATGAACTATATTAGGTGTTGAGGTTCTGTAACCACAGACTAAGCATTCAAAGAGTGATGCTATAATGACCACCTCATCACGTGAGACAGGCACCCTGCACTTAGGGCACACAAGCTTACCTTCCTTCTCAAACTTAAGCTCGGTATCTACGTAGCCACACCTCTTATGCTGGATTAGATGCGTCCTAGTTATGTTTATATTACCGCACTTAGGGCATGTGTATTTAGTAACGATGTTTAAGCTATTACAGTAAGGGCACGCTATAGCTCTATCAAGAATCTTGGAAATAGCATACCCTTTCTTTACTAATGAGTTCAAGCACTTAATAATTTCGTCCTGAGTAAAGCCGTTTATGGGTGGTAACGTTATTTTCATATTGACCTTAATTAAAGGCTTAATTATTATGTACTTCATTAATGACTCAAGGACTATGAACTCCCTATCAGTTAAAGGCTCAAGCTTTAACTTAGGCTTCTTAACTTCTCTAGCCTCAATCTTAGACATACCATGAACCATAATTTACTACCGGTTCTTGGGTAATAAATCTTCCACTATAAATACATCTATATATATACATAAGCTATATAATAAGCTATCGTTGACGCCAATAGGTAAGCTATGGCAGTAGGTATAGCTGCTAGTGAAGGTGATTTAGTTATTTTAGTGACATATATGGCACTCATTATAGAGAAAAATATAATCGCGAAGAAGTTTATTAATACCAACATATTTATGTCTAAAGCGGAAAGAGCGGGGCCTGTAGGTAATTCTGTTATTATACTACCTATTAATTTATATAGTATCGAGAATATTATTGAGAAAGTCACTATTATGACTCCGACAATAACCTTATAAATACCTAATTCGCTACGTAATCTCTTAACGTTCTTATCGTAGGCGAACAACGCTTCTGTTATAGACTTAACTATTGCGGGGGCTCTGAAAGGTTCCAGTAACACGTTACTTAATGTGATTACTAGGAATGGCATGTATGGGTGCCTAATCCTCTTATTTAGGTTCTTTAGCTCTTCGCTAACGTCTGCACCCATTCTGGTTCTCCAAATGAATTCCTTGAGAACTGATGAGACAGGTTCGTAAGCCCTAACGCAAACCATTTCTAAAGCCTCCATGACTGATAAACCTGAAGATATACCTGCGCCTAAGCCAGAGATTATGGCTGGAATAACTCTCTCAATTTTATAATACCTAAATAGATACTTAGCTGAGATAACTAACGGTATTATAAGTAATGCTTCAAACCTACAGAACTCCCTAATGAATACCGCTGGGTTATTGATTAAGCACTCAATAAAGGCCATACCAGCACATTCAGGAACTCTCTTTAACGTAAGTAACGTAAGTAAGAACACTAGTAGGCTCGATGCGGCCGTAATGACTATGGCGGATTCTTCCTCCCTCACATCCATTCACCACCAGATATCAGTGTGAGTATTGCTGAAGCTATTACAGCTATAAATATTACTAATAAGGACAAATCTCTTAATGAAAGACCTAAGAAGACCCCGCCTGATAGGGGTGCTAATGCTAGACCCATAGTTATGACTATGAGCGGCATTAAGAGTACTGCATTAATATATATCTCTACTAAAGTACCTGCTGTTTGTGATGCCTTAACTAACTTACTCTCTAAGTCACTAAGTGATAGGTTAAATGTATGCTTAACGAAGTCAGAGATATCGCCCCTATTCTCTATGGCCTCGGCAAGTGACTGTAGGAATGTCGAGATTTTGGGTGATGGTATCTCCTTAGCCAACTCAGATAACGCCCTATTGAATGGTATACCTAAGCCTTCAGCATCCCTAATAGCTATCTTAAGTAACTTACCCATGTTTTTTGATGACTCAGCAACGACTTTCATAACCTCAATAACGTCTTTAGAAGCTGTTGACGCGGTGTAAAGAGTCATTAAGAAATAAATGAACTCAGCCTCGGCCTTCTTAATAGTGCTTAATGCCTTAACTATTGGGTAGGCAAGTACTAAGGACAACATGACAGCGAATAGAATTAACGATGAGAACACCGATAGAAATACGTTATTGGAGAGTACGTAGAGAAACGTACCGAAAGCAATTAAGGAAACTAAAGCTACCTTAGTTGTTGTAGAAACGTAATCCTCAGGAAGTACCCACCAACCATTAACTAAGAAGGACCACTTAAGGTTTGTAAGTATCACTGACGATATACTAGATAAAGGGTTTCTAAACCTAAACCTAGGGACTGAACCACCTTCACTACCCTTTCCCAAGGGTTAAACACCCGTAAGCAGTAACCACTCCTCCTCCTTATACTGCCTTACAGCATTTACGAAGTCCTCAAAGTTAGTAACGCCCTCAGTAACTAAGTACTTTAAGTATCTAGTCCTAGCCTCTAAACGCCTAATCAGCTCATTAAACTCAATCCCTAGGTAATTAGCTATAACCCTAAGTACTTGGCTCTCATTGAAGTGATATTCCCATAGGTTTGTCTTCGGGTTATACTTAACTATATGTGTGAAATTAAGTCCGCCATTCTCAAGTCTTGGCTCGCTAATTAACCATACCTTCCTAGTTATTTTAGCGTCTATCTTCATTCTCTTAATATTAATGAATGCCTGTATCAACGATATTAATGATGGAGGAATGTTCATAGGTTCTGAAGTAAGCCTATATATGACTGACTCGAGAGTGTCTGCATGCATCGTGGTTATACCGCCGTGACCTACAGCGATAGCCTGGAATAGCGTGTATGCTTCCTCACCCCTAATCTCACCGACGATTATGTAGTCAGGTCTCTGCCTAAGTGATGACTTAAGTAGATCGAAAAGCGTTATCTTCCTTAAACCATCTAAAGTGAATTCGCGCGTGACTAGAGCTACCCAGTTCTTATGCGGTAACCTAATCTCCCTAGTCTCCTCGATAGTAACGACCTTATACTCAGGTTTAATCAGTAATGAGATAGCGTTAGCTAAGGTTGTCTTGCCAGCACCTACATCACCGTAAATAAGTACTGATTTCTTAAAGTCCATAAGGAGCCATAAGTAAGCCATTATCTCAGCACTTACCGTACCTCTATTAATGAGCTCCGTCGGCGTGAATGGCTTAACGAGTAGTTTCCTAATAGCTATAGTTGTGCCCGCATAGGCAACACCTCTAAGGACTATATGTGCTCTATGCCCTTCAGGTAATGTGGCGTCAACTATGGGTTCAGCCCTAGATATGACCGCCTTAGACTTCTGAGCTATTTTCATTGTTAAGTCATTAATCTCTATTTCAGTTAACAATATGTTTGTCTTTATGTACTCATACTCGGAATGCCATATGTATACGGGGGAGTTGGGCTTACTTATTGATATATCTTCGATGAGGTCATCATATATTAAGGGCGTTATCTTACCGTACTCAACGATATCTCTCCTAACGTAGTAAAGTATTTTCTCTAACGTAACGTCAGTTCTATACTTCTTAGGTAAGAATTTCTTAGCTAAGGACTCAGCCTTCCCTCTGATGAACTTCCATAACTCCTCCTTACTCATCTTCCTAAACTCGGTAGCAGGCATAACACTCCTTAAACCATCAATAACCTTCCTAAAAGTAGCGAACTCAACCTCATCTAGAGGGGGTTCAATAACCTTATAGATAGGTTCACCGCCTTCCTCAACAATCAGTACAGTAACTAGGTCAGAGAGTTTCGAGAGCTTATACACATCATAAATCTTAGTGTAGGTCGTTCCAGCAGTTGCCATAGTACTTACCGATAGGTGTACCCCACAATAATATGTAACCAAATACCAAATTTAAAAATAACCGTTATTACAAATTATATATAAAGAAAATTTAATGGAGGGAAAAAGAACCTTTGTGCTATGTTTTAGGGTACGACGAATGAGTATTCAGCCCTAGAACCGTCTGTGGCAGTAACTATAACTACGTATGCCTTACCCTTCTCAAAAGCTGTTGTTACCGTTCCGCTAATCTCCTTTACATCGCCTGGATCTATTGTTGTTTCTTCTATTGTTATCTGCTCTATAGTACCATTAGGATACTTAAGGTATAAGGCATTCACGGTTACGCTTACACTACCTATGTTCCTCACATAGACTGTGAAGTCCTTGCTACCAGCGTAGGCGCTAACGGCGTCTACGACTATGTTTGATTTAGGTCCCTGTGAAGCTCCCTGTGTTGCAGTACCGAACCAGCCTGTTGCCCACGCGTATAGTAGTGCGGCTAAACCTACTGAAATAATTATGAGCAGTACTGTAGCTACTACTGGTGAAATACCTTTTCTAACGTTCATGTCTACCACTCACCTAAAAAATATTGGAACTACGCTTATAAAATTAATTATCATAAGGTTACTTACGCAAAATCACGCAAGTAATACCTTAATATTTCCTGCATATTACTCCTAACAGTTTCTCATTCTTCTCAGTCACGAAACCTATAGCACTTAACCTCCTTATGATGCCGTGCGTTACGTCATGTCCATGAACTATGCCCGGAGCACCTGTGTAGTGATACATTATCCCCCCTTTCTTAAGTACCCTATATAATTCCTTATAGAACTCTAGACTGTAGAGGTGGCCTGCCATGTGTATTCTTGGTGGGTCATGTATAATCCTATCGAACTCCTCATTGTCGAACTCCTTAATTACCTCATAAGCGTCGCCCAGTACGATCTCAATCCTAGAGTCCTCAAGCTCCCTACTCCATGGGTTTAACTCAGCCATCTTAAGTACATTAGGGTCTACCTCAATAGTCACCACCTTAGATGCCCCATAATTGAGGGAGTTTATCGCTGTATACCCAAGTCCCGTACCTATGTCAAGTACCTTAGCACCTCTCCTAACCTTAGCTGCCTTAACCTTAAGTCTAGCATCCTCCCACGGCGCTATGTCCTTAATCCTATGCATATGTATGCCGTTAATCTCTAACGTAGGTGCTACATACGGCTTAACTAACCTTAACTTATAGTACTTGCCGTCAGCATAGAAAGCTATCTTACGTACTCCCTCCTGACTTAATATGTAAATGCCAGTCTCGTCAGTAACCTCCTCCTTTAAGTAGTCAAGACCAAACCTTAAGTTACCTATGACTAAGACCCCGTCAGTAACTCTAGCCTTAATGAATGAGCGGCCTAGATCTAGGGATATGAGTGTAGTACCTCCTGAGGGAACTCTAAGCAACTCATTAATAACATACTTAGTTATTAGCATGTATTTCCTGTATCTAAACTTGTATTTCTTCATCGTCAGTATGTATTAAGTTCATAAGCATATAAAACTTAATCCCTACGTATTGCTTAGGTCATTAGGATGCCTAAACAGCGTAATCCCGCATACTACGCTAAGTACTACGCATTAACCCTACTCCTGGAGGTGGTTAGTTTTAAGCCTTTCAATGTCAATAGGTATTACGACTTATCTAACGATAGGCTTGAGGAGTTCGTAATTACTGCCTTAAGCACTTATGAACCCTCCTTAAGGGTGGCTAAGGACGCATTTAGGTCGTTAAGGAAGAGCCTTAAGCCTCGTTTAGGTAGGTATATCTACAGCATTATTAAGTCTTTTAGAGAGCTATGCCCTAAATGCGGGAATACTTACTTAGGTTCAGTACTGTTAATGACTCCTATAGAGGTAGCCGCCATAACCTCAGGTAGTACTGACCCTAAAGTAATTGGTAAGGAAGTCGTTAAGCTACTTGAGGAGAGCACCTTAGATGACTCCATATATTTCTATAGAGCGGTAAGGAGCTCTAGACCAGGGGCTTGGTTAAGGAAGTATGAACCTAAAGGTAATGAGCCACCAGACGTCTTCGACCCTAAATATGTTAGTAAGTTGAGGGGTTTGGGTTATAACCTGTATGATGTTCTTAAGTACTCAGCTAGGCATGACTTAGTAAGTGCTGAGTTAGTCAACGGGTTAAAGCTAATTAATGAATTAGCTTACCCTTATCTAGTGGGTGCTGTTAATGAGTTACGTGATTTGGCATTAGCAATTACTGAGACCTTCATGTACTTACTGAGTAGGGTTAATGATACCTTAATAGCTAGGAAAGGGGGTTTAGATTTAGCTAAGTACGTTTCGAATGTTGCTAAGGAGTTTATTGACACTGGTGGTTTAAGATCTAGTAAGGGCCTAAGCATCATTAAGAAGGTTATTAAGGAAGTTGTTAAGTATGGCTCACTAATAAATGCTGGTTCCGTAGCTGACGTAGTTAATGGGGCTCTCTACATCTATCTACTCAATACTGGCTACGTAGTTATTGACAAAGGGCTAAGTAATTACTGGTTAAGGGTTCTGGTGTGCGGCTTTTGTCCTTCTTAACTTACTTAAAATGTCTATGACCTTAGGTATTAGGTCATATAGGTCTGCTACGAAACCGTATTGCGCTACATTAAATATTGGTGCATTAGGGTCTTTATTGACGGCGATAACTGTTTTAGCACCCCTAATACCAGTTACATGCTGTACGGACCCTGATATACCTATGGCTATGTATAGCCTCGGAGATACTGCAGTACCACTGAAACCGACTTGATAGTCCCTACTTACCCACCCAGCATCAACTAAGGGTCTCGAAACCCCCATAACACCACCGAGTAACTCAGCTAATTTCTTAGCCATCCATAGATCCTCGGGCTTTCTAAACCCCCTACCCGCAGAGACTATTATGTCAGCCTCAGCAAGGGATACCTTAGTCTCGTAACGTACCTTCTCAATAACCTCAACATCGCCGTAGTACCTAACCTTTACCTCCTCACGTATGACCTCACCACCCCTTGACTCATCCCTAGGTAGGGGCTTCATTATGCCTGGCCTTACGGTAGCCATTTGAGGTCTATGCTTAGGTGTTACTATCTTAGCCATGACTAGACCTGTAGACGCAGGCCTTATCTGGACTAAGTTACCTTCTTCATCAATATCTAAGTCAGTACAGTCGGCCGTTATCCCCGTCCTTAACTTAGCCGCTAACCTAGGCATTATATGCCTACCATAAAGTGTTGCTGGCCCAAGCACTATCGATGGTCTATACTTAAGAACTAATTCCTTAAGAACCTCAACATACTCCCTAGGTCTCATAGGGCTTAACTCAGGATCCTCAACATACACTACCTTATTGGCACCGTAGTATATGGGTTCCTTAGGATCACTTACTTTGCCAACAACGAAGCAGTAGACACACTCGCCTAACTTACTATTAAGTTCGTAAGCCTTACCTAAAAGCTCCCACGTAGATCTATGAAACTTACCTTCACGAACCTCAGCAACTACAGCAACACCAAACCACTTAGACCTCATGGCAGTCACCTCATACGAAACCTAATTCCTTAAGTACATCAATGAACTTCTTAGCTAATTCCTCAGGATCCCCGTAGAACATCTTACATTTCCTCCCATACCTGGGTGTAAATACTTCAAGAACCCTAGTTGGTGATCCTTGAAGCCCTATCCTACTTATGTCGCACTCTATATCATCAGCATTCCACTTAGTTATCGGTATCTTACTAGCCCTTAACCTACCCAGTATCGTCGGTATCCTAGGCCTTAACTCACCCCTAGTTACCGTTAGTAATGCTGGTAACTTAACCTTAAGTCTAAGTAGGTAATCATCGTATCTAGCCCTAACGTATATGTAGCCCTCCCTAACCCCTTCATAGTTAGAGACGTAACATACGTGGGGTATGCCCAAGAACTCAGCGACTTCAGGACCTATATGCCCTGTATCCCCATCAACAGTCTTCTCACCAGCTAATACTAAGTCGAAACCACCTACCTTCTTAATAGCCATGGATAGTGTGTATGATGTAGCTAAGGTATCAGCACCAGCCATCCTTCTATCAGTGAGTAATATAGCCTTATCAACGCCCATAGCGAGAACCTCCCTAAGGGCCTCTTCAGCCGATGGAGGACCCATACTCACCGCTATAATCTCACCGTCATACTCGCTCTTAATCCTTAAGGCAAGCTCAACAGCGTAAAGATCGAATGGGTTAACAATTAAAGGAACACCAGTTCTAACGACGAAGCCTGTCTTGGGGTCTATCTTAATATGTTGCGGGTCAGGAACCTGCTTTACTAGAACTATCATCCTCAATAATGAACCCTAGTAATTAAGGTGATTTAAGGATTTAATAATTATATGGTGATTATATAGTCTAAAAAACTTTAAATCAGACGATTAATCCCTCTTCACTACTCCGTGATCACCTCCCTCATCATCACTTACTACTTAGTTAAGGCAAGTAATAATCTTTAATTAACTACGTAGCGCTATTTATGTTGAGAGAATTGGAGTACGTTATTAAGGAT
Source organism: uncultured Desulfurococcales archaeon (assembly GCA_964519505.1). Lineage (GTDB taxonomy): Archaea > Thermoproteota > Thermoprotei_A > Sulfolobales > CAZFJX01 > CAZFJX01. The sequence continues at coordinate 44,260 of CAZFJX010000010.1, read as the reverse complement.
GGGAAGGTATATATCAAGAACACGTTATTTCTAGTATTTAAGGAGCGTAGCTTAGTTAAGTACGCCATCATCGCTATCGGGTTAATGTTGCTTATAGCCTTACCAATACTTTACGCTTACGGCTACTTACGTGAGTTATTTAACATTATCTTACTAATCTCCTCAATAACACTTACAGTGTTATTCTCAGCAAGGTTCTACGGCCTTAAAATTAACGTCATACGAATGGGAAGGTCCGTAGGGGAGATAAGGCCCGCTGTAAGTAAGGATGGCATTAAGTACTTAGTGAGGCTTGAGGGAAGACCATTAATAACCTACATAATCCCTAAGGAAGGAGGTCTTAAGAACTCTACTATTGAGTACGGGGATAGGCATTATAGAGTATCTATTCATTACTTAAGAGATCATTACGAAATACGCGTATTTGATAAAGAGAGTAATCAAGACGTTGTTTTTATAAGTGAGTTACCTAAGAAGAGCTCATGGGGTGTTAGGGTTTCAGGTATTGACGTACTGAGCGCGTTAACTATCGCTTACGTAGTTATTAAGAGCTTAGTGATTAAACCATTAAGAACCTCACAAACGTCCTTCATCGAGTAACTACTCCCTCTTCTCTCTAAGTAAGTTAATACCCGTTGTTAAAGTGACCAATCCTGAGAGTAAAGCTATAAGTGAGGCTATTACGTAATAGTTAATCATTAGCACTACTGAGGCTGTAAAGAAGGCTAAACCAGACATTATTAATGTAAGTGATACTGCCTTAATAAACTTAACCAAACTACCTCACACCTAACTCTAACTTAGCTATTAACTCATTAATTAATTTAACTAAAACCCTTAACCCGTTCTCATCGTACCTAACCATGAGTAAGTTGGTAGCGTGAATTAGTGATGTAATCATTAACAATGCTAGGGAGCTAATTAAGATGTTTAACCCAGGAATACTTAACCTTAACCTACGCTCAATCCTTGAGGTTAAAGCCTGGACTAATAAAGGCAGTATGAACATTAGTAATAACGTTATGTATGAGGGTCTAAAAACAAAAATAGCTAACGAAACTCCTATATAGCTCATCACCCTCAACCCAGCCACAAATCCGTCTAAGAATTTGCGTGACGGGAATTCAGGATGTTTTAATGGGATGCTGAGGAAGGTAAACGTAGGTAACTTAAGTCTTAAGGTGTAATTAGGATTAAGTAATGAAATTACTGACTTAACTAGCGGTGTTAAGGACACAATCATGAGAAGCAAGGCGGTATAAAAACCAGATGTACGTACCTCGACAACGTACTCACTAAGCATTGTATAATTAGATATACCATAAGCAACTAAGACGCTTAAGGATATCAATGCAGTAACTAAGCATATGATGATTAAGAAATTAATTAGAAATTGGAATGCATGTTTAACCCCTACATACCTCATTACTGGTATGGTAGGCAATGCGATTAAAGCTATAACAACATAAACAACGATTAACTCATTACTAAAAACAACTAGGTCAATAAATACGGGGATAAAATTCACCACCAGTGTTAAGGCTATAAACCCCCTCCTAACCATTAAGTAATTAAGTAAGATCAACACCGGTATGAATAACCATGTAAGTAACTCACGTGATAATATGAGTAGGGCAAGCGGGATTAACGAAGCCATTAACACCCTAGTACTGGGTTTAAGACCCACACTAATCACCTCATATATAGAGACAACTCCAACTCCCTACACAACACAAAGAAATCTTCAAGACCCTTAACACTAACTACATTAACGCCTAAAATCCCCAGTTTTTTCCTTAACATACTTAACGCGTAATCAGTTAGTAATTCTTTAACATCTTCCCAACCAATCTCCTTAGACTCGCTCAACTCACGCGAACCTCTATCGATAATCACTAAGTACTTCCTTAACGCCTCAATACGCGTTAACCCTTTCAGTATAGCAGTTGGGTTACTCATTATGAAGCCCCTACCAGTAATGAATATAAAGAAGTGTCTTGAGGTCGTTAATGTTCTTACGGTATCTACTAATGCCTTACCTAGATAGTAACTGCTTGTTCTTGGTTCCGCGGAAGTAAGTGCTAGTAAGTACTCATTAAACCCAGAACCGCCCCTTAGGTTCGTTAATACATCGATTTTATTACCGTAGAAAATCACAGCATCCAAGACACCGAGATTCCTTAACGCCCAGTAGGCTATTGACGCTGACAATCTCATAATCCATTCAGCATCAGTATCACCTACCTTACCTACCCAGTTAATTAAGCCTAAGTCCGTCACTAAAAGTACTTTAGGTCTAGACTCACCGACATCCTCCCTCACCATTAACTTACTAGTTCTAGCGAACACTTTCCACATGATCCTCCTAACATCATCTCCGGGTATATAATCGCGTATACTAACTATATCGCATCCGAAGCCCTTACCAGCCTTTAGAGGGCCTATAGATACTTCAGCACCCTTAATGAAAGGCGCCTTACTAGACTCTATGAATATGGGGGTCACCTTAAGGGTGCTCTCAAGCGGCACATTAAAGTCTATGGAGATCAATCCAAGGAAGTCACTTAGAGATAACTTAACCTCCTTAAACATATGCGTACCTAAACCAATGCCTTTAACGCTGTAGGTAAGCTCTATGGAGTCACCTCCCGTAAGTGTTGATGAAAACTTAGGGGATCCCTCAAAAACCACGACTCTGTCAGGGACTACATCCTCAACATCAATACGCGGTAAGAGTGCATGGGATTTATTTCTGATGACTAACCTTATGGTCGATACCTTCCCCTCATTAATTACTGAAGGAGTTAACTTTCTCCTCAATTCTATGGAGTCCACTACGTTAATTAACGAGCATACGTACACGTAACTAATATACGTAAGTAATGTTAAGAATAAACCTATATATAGAGGGATTAACGCGTTACTAAGCATGCCGTAAAGAATTAGTGTAACGCCTAAGGAGGCAGTGACAACACCTGTAGAAGTAAATTTGGGTCTCATTTAAGGCACCTACTAAGGGACTGGTGTCGTCTTTAGAACCTCATCAATAACATCAATAACCCCCTTACCCTCAAGTCTCGCTTCAGTCGTAAGTATGATCCTATGGGATAAGCACGCCCTTGCGACGGCCTTAACGTCATCAGGTATGACATAGTCCCTACCTGATAGTAGCGCATATGCCTTACTCATTAAGTATAGAGCTATAGCACCTCTTGGTGAAGCACCTAACTTAACTAGTGAATGCTTTCTAGTCGCCTCAACTACATTAGCTATATACCTCTTCACGTTGTTATCAACGTGAATCTTCCACACCTCCTCATGAGCCCTTAACACGTCACTAGCGTTAACCACGGGCTTTATAGGCCACTTCTCGATCTGCCTTAATCTATTAAGTATGTTTACAGTCTCACTTACAGTTGGGTAATCTAGGTATACCTTAATCAGAAACCTATCTATCTGGGCCTCGGAGAGCGGGAAAACACCTTCCGTTTCTACAGGGTTCATGGTGGCTATCACGGTAAATGGTTCAGGCAACCTATATGTCACACCCTCAACAGTGACCTGCCTCTCCTGCATTGCCTCAAGGAGGGCTGACTGAGTTTTAGGTGTAGCTCTATTTATCTCATCGACTAGAAGTACATTAGTGAATATGGGTCCCGGCCTAAACTCAAAATCACCTTTCTTCTGGTTAAATACCATAGTTCCTATGATATCTGATGGTAATAAGTCAGGTGTTGCTTGGACCCTCTTAAACTTTAGGTTTAAGCTTGAAGCTATAGCCTTTGCTAAGGTGGTTTTAGCGACCCCTGGAACGCCCTCAAGGAGTATATGACCACCAATAATTATTGCCGAAACTATCAACTTAGTCTCTAACTCCTTACCTACCATAACCTTACTAACCTCACTAAGCACGGACTCCATCACATCACTCCAGTACCTCCTAGACCTCAACATCACTCCCACCCAACCTAAGCTATCTAAGGAATGAACCCATTATTTACCTAACATCCTAATTAGCACCTCATAAACCTCCTTAGGCTTAACGTCGACTTTGTTCAGTAAGCTAATTAACTTACTTAGGTCCTCCTTACTAAATAGATAATGTATGTCCTCAACGCTATACCTAACTAGTTCCTTAGACACCTTAATCTCCACACCTCTACGCCTGCTGATGCGCTTAATTAATTCACGTACATCTTGAGTAAATCTTGACCCATAATGCCAACATATAAATAACGTAGTTAACACAGCAGCGAACAGCAAGGTGATTAAGGTTACGTAAGTACCCGATTCAATCATATAAAGTCTTAGTGTGTATATGAATGATGATATTAACCCTATTACTATACTGGGTATTATTCTTAAGCCTGTCAACTTAGTTCCTGTAAATGATTCATCAATGACTACCTTGCCTGAATTACCGTAGATAGACCTTATGACGTTCTTAATGAATGAGTACTCTATATCTGAGTAATTACTTCTAAGCATTAAATTAACGAACGGGCTTGAATCAGCTAATATAAATACTGAACCATTACCATAAGGCACCAATACGCCCACTAAGGCATCATTAAAAGTAGGTTCAAAACCATCTCTAAAGCCATTACCGTTGAGATCAATAAATACAGTACCTAAGGCCTTACAAAAACCTTCTAGTTTTCCATAATCCTTGACTTTAACTATGGATGCCTTATTAAGTATTAACTCAAGTACATGCCCCTTAATAAGGCATTTAGCCTTAACTATATGGCTATTAGGTCTATCTAAATACCTAATTACCTTACCATGAATTCCCACCCCTAAAGGCTCAAGTAACTTATTGACATAGGTTAATTCATCAGCCACTATAAGTACGTTACTTTTTTCAACATCATTAAGCACATCCCTAACGTAGTCATCACTAGGTAAAGCATCGATGGCTATTAGTAAGCGCAAGTGACGTTCGTGAATTCTAGAGTACTTATTATGAACTACTACGTCATAGCCCTCATCAATTAAGAACCTATAAAAATCCATAAGGCCCCCATAATCAGGGTTAAGGACCGTAGCTGTAGGTTTACCGTATGTAGGTAGCGCTATAAGCTTCTCTGCAGTAACTACAGCGATTATCACTAAAAACAATAGCGTTAAACTCCTCCTCAATCCTTTATCACCAGCTTACTAACTATGTTACGTATATACTCTACGTCATCCTTAGTGGGTTCTTTAAGCCCGTAAATGGTCTCCTCATAAACGTTAATCAAGGGCTTAATTAGAGAGCGTAGCCTGTCATCACTTAACTTACTAATTACTTCCCTCGGTGTTTCACCCTCATGGAGCTTTACGTATTTATTAACATAGTTACGTACTTTCAGGTAGTAATCATGTATTAATTTCTTTAGACCTAAGTAAACATACCCAACTTCATAAGTAACGCTGGCATGTTTACTTACCGGCTTAATAACGGGTTCACCCTCCTTGGACACATACTTAATGCGAATGACCAATATCAAGAGAAGTATTAAGAGCATTATCAATGGTATTAAGGTGAGGATATATAAAGGTCCAATAGGGGTTTCTACCATTGGTCTATGGATAACCCTAACTGCGGTTACATTTGTCTTGACGGCTACTGATGTAACATTAACCTTAGGTATTAAAACCTCCGTAATTGTGGTGTTTGTTGGTACTGGGCCATGCCTAGGGTCAGGAACCATTTAATCACCAATAGCCCCAATATCTATATATAATTCTAAAACCTTTAAACTCCCCTTTAGGCTCCTCATACTCAACCTTCATATCTTCAACAACGGCCCCTGGAGGTCCTCTACTTACGTATTCAAGGAATTTATTAATGACCTTCTCTTCACCTTCAGCAACTATCTCGACACTACCGTCATCAAGGTTCATTACGTAGCCTTCAATACCTAACTCATCAGCTATTCTCTTGGTAAAGAACCTAAAACCAACACCCTGAACAACGCCGAAAACCCTAACCCTCACCCTAACTTTAGGCATTAGTAAGTACCCAGTAATCACCTTTATATTTGAGTTAATTAACTCTACCATAGGTCGGACGAGGTGATTAATTATCAAGGACTACGGCAACGGCATATTTAATAGGTTTGTAAAGCACCTTTACTGCCTTAAATGCTCATCCATTTATGAGCTATCAACTGATACATATAATACCTACTTTTGCCCGCGCTGTGGCTTCCCATTAGTCCTTGAATATAATGTGGAGTTAGTAAAGGAGCACATAAATAAGGAAATACTATTGAGACGTGCGACCTCCTTAATAAGGTATGGAGAGTTATTACCTGTTAATACTGAAGTCATTAAGGAATTATCTCTTGGTGAAGGTTTCACACCCCTAATTAGATGTAGGAACTTAGGTATTCACCTAGGGATTAAGGAGCTTTACGTAAAGTATGAAGGTCTTAACCCGACAGGTACGTTCATTGATAGGGGTAGCGTTATCGGTATCTCCATACCGTTCTCCCTACGCATGCCTAAGGTAATTACTGCTGGGTTAGGTGATTTGGTTGTTTCAGCATCTACGTATGCGGTTAGAGCGGGTATCAAGCCTATAGCGGTAGTGCCTCAAGACCTAGACGTAAATAAACTTAATCAGATTAAGGTATTAGGTAGCGCGGTAAAGTTAGTTACTGACTATGAGGAGGCTTTAAGGAAAGGAATAGAATTAAGTAGGAGGCTAGGCTACAGCTTAATCATAAACACATCACCATTTATACTTGACGGCTTTAAGACTGAGGGTTACGAGATTATTGAGCAACTAGGTTATAAGGCGCCTAGGAAGCTATTTGTTCCCGTAGGTGATGGGGCTAACATAGTAATGATATATAGAGGAATGAAGGAATTTCTTGAGCTAGGGTTAATTGATGAGTTGAGTACTAAGATGATAGCTGTTCAGCACTCACCTAAGTCCTTACCAGTACCTATAGGGAGAGAGAGAAGGAGTCTTGTTGCGAAGTATGTACGTGAGATAGCCATTAAGAGACCGTTGATGCATTATGCAGTTACTAAGGTACTTAGGGAGTCTGGAGGTACTGCTGTATTAGTCAATGATGAAGACTTAATTAACGCCATGAAACTCTTAGCTAAATATGAAGGCATAATAGTTGACCCACTAGGTGCTTCAGGACTTGCTGGTCTAGTTAAGGCTCTAAGCGAAGGCCTGGTAAGCAGTGATGATGAAGTAGTGGTCTTAATAACAGCGTCACCTATTAAGCACCCATTATTCTTAAGCGATTTAACTAAGGCTTTCAGTAGGATCGAAGAAACACCATTGCTCTCTGAGACTAAGTTAGCTATTCTTGAGGTTATTATGAGTAAAGGAGCCCTACATCCTTACGGCATATGGAGAGTTCTTAAGGAGAGTATGGGTATAGATATAAAGCCAACCACGGTATACCAGCACATTAGGGACTTAGAAGAGCAGGGCCTTGTAATTAGGGAAAGAACCGATGTTAGTGGGGGTAACATCAAGATTATCTACAGGTTAACGGGTAAGGGTGTTAAGGTACTTAAGTCAATTTACGGTTAATTAACTACTTACTTATTAGTCTCCCACCATAGATTCTTAGTAGGGTTTAGCTAAGCATGTGTTTAGGTGTTGTGGCTAAGGTCTTAGAGGTTAAGGAAGGTGAAGGGGGCCTTAAGGTAGCTAAAGTACTTGCTGGTGGCGTTGAGGTAGAGGTTGACGCAACCATAGTCAACAATTTGAAAGTAGGTGATTACGTAATCATCCATGCCGGAATCATAATAAGTAAGTTAAGTGTTGAGGAAGCTAAAGCAATGATCGAGGAGTTAAATAAGTTACTTAAGCTTATGGAGAGTGCATGATCAGTACGTATATTTTTCTAGTACGTATATTTAAGGATTATACTACCTACATCAACGCCTAAGTCTCTAGCAATTACTGGGCACTTAACCATGAGGAGGAAGAATATTCCTTTAAAATCACTTAGGTCTTCATAATTACCCTGTCCCTTAGCTATTACTAAGTCATGCTCCTCTATCCATGACTTAACTTCCTCAGATCTCCTCTCGGGCCCCGTGTCTGGCTCACCATTAGATACAAACCTAAATCCTATATTTGGGAGCTTATCTAGACCTACATACTTAACGTCCTCTATGGTTGCGTCATTAACTATGGGCCCACCCTTAACTACGTAAGTTACTTTACTGAAGTACCTCTCCCTAATGCTATGCATGGTCTCTATGAGGAGCTTATCAAAAACTATCTCACCTGCATTATCAGCGAAGAAAAGAAGAGTATCCGCCTCAACTACCTTCTTTTTAAATAACTCGTAGTCATTGATTGTGAATCCCTGCTTAAGAACCTTACTCACAGTCTCCTCAAGATCAAAACTATCGTAAGCAGCTAAGTCCATGACGTTAGCAGCTATTGATAGTAATGTAGCTGTTCTTAATGGTTCATCACTAAACCTAATCATTTCCTTCATAGCTGGGTATAGGGATAGTGCTACATCATTACATCTCTTCTTAGCCTCTTTATAGGGGTCTTCATTACCGGTGATTGACTTAATAATACTTACTACACCTAAACGATGGGCTAGCTGAGGTGGTGTTCCCTCCCATGAAATCTCAAGTAACCTCTTCATAACCTCCCTAAGAACCTTCTCACGTACCTTAATATCATCAGTTACGTAAGAGGCTGCTTTTAACGCCTGCTTAACCATGCACGGCACACATTCAAGACTCACCCGCACTACATACCCCAAACACACAATACGACCAAACTTATATTATGTTATGCTACCCAGTAATTAACTCAGCGTTACTCCATAACTCGATAGAGTCCCTCAGAACCTCATTCTCAGGCCTATCACTCTCAATAAGTTGAGCCTCAGCATAACCTTGTTTTCTAACTGACTTAGGTAACTTAGTACTAACTAACTCTATAGCTCTCCTTGATGGATGCGTAACCACATTTATATAAGCCCTCAAAATACCAGCTACGCTTGCCTCATGAAGGATAATTATGCCATCCTTAAGCTCAATAATGACCCTTACATGCTGGTGCCCTGGCGGTATGAAGGCTATAACTCTCTTGATGCTCTCATTACTATATAGCTTAATCTTTCCCACACTAACACCATGTGAAAAATGTGCCTTACTAGAATTAATATGTGATTTAAGGGCTACTTAGCTCCTTTTTAATCTTTTCTAAGCTTTCCTGTGGTTTATTGTAATCAAACTCTAATAGCCTAAACCTCCTTAACTTACTGATTAATCCACTCGCCCTTAGTGTGTTAAGCAATTCCTCCATGAAAACCCCCATACCCCTTATCCTTCTGAGTTCTGTAGCATTTAACGGATTACCTACCCAGTCACCTGATGATGTATGGTGGATGCCACATGAAGGGCTACCTGTGACGCCTATGATCCCAACGACCTCATAGCCATTAACCACATATTCTCTTACATAGGTGATGACGTATTTTAACACCTCCCTACATAATTCCCTAAAACCTTGCGTATCGTATTGTTCCCTAACCTGCCAGAACCTCCTTAAACCTAGGTGAAGAGTCTCAGGGCATGGTAGCTGAACAATTCCTATGTTAAGTTCATGAAGTAAATCTATTAACTCCTTAACCATTGACGGACGCCTAGCTAAGCCATAAACCACACTGTTCTGATTAAGTAAGCAATGAGATACCAAAATAACCTTCTTAGACCTACGGTCCTGAATCAAAACACCTCACCAATTACTAAACTAAGTTAATGATTAATGACTTTAACCTATCCCTAACCTCCTTACCTAATGCCCTACCAGTAACCCTCTCAGTTAGTTTACAGAAACCACATTTTGGCTCACTAGATATTAAACCACAGACGCCACATGACCTAACGGGAGTACCTGGCTTTGGATAATCACTGAGTCTTCTAGCTAGGTTCTTAAGATAGCTTAGTTTAATTCCCGGCATACTATACTCAAGGTCAGTGAATACGTCCTTAATCTTAAACTCAAGCGATTTACGTGGCATGAGAGGGCATCTATCCTGAACGAATGGTACCTTATTTACTAATGCATAAATGAGGGTCTCCTTTTCATAGACCTCATATAGGGGCCTTATCCTACCTACGGCTAAGTCATCTATGCTTTCCGTCTTAGGACCTAACTTAGGTATAGACTCTAAGTCCTGCAGCATGAAGGATTTGAAAGTATATGCTATTATGTCATCAGCGTTATGTCCTAATGCTACAGCATCAACGCCTAATTCGATAGATACCGCATTGATTAAGTACCTCTTAACTATACCACATACAGAGCATGGAGGTCTCTTAGTTATGCGTGCTAAATCACCAACCCCCCGACCGACGAGATCCTTAAGCCTTACGACCAAGCACTTAATACCTAAACTACTGGTTAAGGAGAGTACAGCATCAACACATTTCTCTGAGTAACCTTCTATCCCTAGGTCTATATGGATGGCGATTAAGTTAAAACCCATATCTTTAGATAACTTACTAAGTACATGAAGCATGACAGCACTATCCTTACCACCAGAGATAGCTACCGCCATTTTAGAGCCCCTACTAACCATCCTATATCTAATCAACGACTTCTTAACCTTCCTCTCAATAAACTCAGTAAAGTGCTTAGGGCATAAGTATGTCTTAGCATATCTAATCTTAACTACCGCACGCTCACCACATAACTTACACTTAACCAAAAGACCTCACCTTAATTAACTTAAGTAGATCATCATCACTAACAACATCATCCTCAGTAATTAACTCATCACCCCTCAAAGCAACAACGCCCTCAGGATTAAACCCTAACTCTTTAAGTACATTAATTAACCTTACAGGCCTACTAAACTTAATGCTTACCTCATCACCATTAGGTAAGATAATTACCTTTACCATTCTTAAAGAACTTAATGCTAATCATGTTAATAAAGTTTAATTAACATGAAAGATGTTTCATTAAATATTTGGATTTAAGGTTTTTAACGGTCGTGTATGAGCAATACCCTTAACATAGGAATCTTAACGGCAGTTCTGAAAATCGCTATTAATCATTAAGTTATGTTTAGTATTCACCATGCCGCTCAGCATTAAACCATACGTAGAAGCCGTATGTTCTTGTGGCGTAGTTAAGTGACTTAATACTGCATTTACAGAAGTTACTTTCATATATACGTCATCAACACCATAATTTAGATATGAGCACATGGCGTATAATATCCTAATCGAGCATGATAACATTAATAGCTATCTTAATACTAATGACCTAACAGTAGCATGTTTAAGGAGATATAGATAAAAACAAAGTTATATTACCTTCCCATCATAAACTCCTTAAACAAGTCCCTTATGTTTAGGAACTCCTTAACCTCCCTCAACAATACCTCACTTACATCTTCTGACCAGCTCACCTCATCGTAATACTTAATTAAGCGCCCCTGCCATAGGTGGTACAGCGCCTTAAGTGAATTTACGTCTTCAGACCTAATGAAGTACCTAAACATGTAAGCACATACTTCAGCCCATACATCAGAATCCAAACCTTCCTTAGACTTATATACGGTCCTTAGAAGGTCAGTAGTTAAGGACTTACTTAATACCTCCTTAAACTTAAGTAACCCCTCCCTAAACACCTTGAGAGCCCTTCCCTTAGATATCTTCACCTCCCATGGAGGCATATCAGGCGGTTCTGGCTCCTTAATGAGTGGGGGTTCAGTTAACCCACTAACTTCCTTACTTACCCATGAATCCTCATATATCTTAAGCGACGTAAATAGGCTCCCAGTAACCTCCATGAACATCCCTTTGAGTTCCTTAGCAGGGTCTTTAGGTTCATGTATTTTAGCCTTAAGAAACGCCTCACATACTGTAAACCCCTTAGCTAGAGCTGTATGCGTTATGAATATATCAACACCAAAGAAGTAAGACCATGGGTTAAGACCCCATGGAGCCTTAGCTAATGCGTTAACTAACCCCCTACTTAACCCGAAGTCCCCACCTATGGGTTGCTTAATATCTATGCCGTAAGCCATGGAGGTTATGGGTCTTGCTACGAAGTTAGTTATGGTAGCATCAAACTTATGCCTCTTATATAGGGGGGTTACAAAGCCATATCTCTTAGCACCCTCAAGAAGTAGTGGAACCCACTCAGGCGTTATGCTTCTTAAGTCACTATCAATAAGCAGTAATGCCTTAGAATCACTGTACCTATGTACTAACTCGATAATGGTTCTTAGAGCACCTCCCTTCCCTTTAGAGACTATGTTGGGTAGTACGTACGTAGGTAGGTCTAAGTACTTCCTAAATACCTTAATAACTTTTGGAGTACCATCGCTTGATAACCCATCACACACCAGTATGGCTGCATTAATAGTGCCATAGTACTTCTTAATGCCTAAGGCTACATTATAAATAACGTAATTAACTATGTGGGCTACATTCCTTGACGGTATACCTACAACTACATCAGCACTCCCTAACCCTTTAATAACCTCATCAACATCATCATAAATCCCTCCGTAACCCTTTAGCTTCCTATATAGCTCCATGGACTACCCCTTAGGCTCTACAACCACTACCTCATACTCATTGACGGAAGGTACGTTAATTACTAACCAATCACCCCTTACCTCGTAACTAAATACCTTACCGCTTAGCGGGGAGAATATCTTAAGCTCTGTAAAGCTACCTAATTCCTTAAGGCTTACCCTTATTATTACGTTACTTACTGGTATGACAGTTCTCGGTGGGTGCGTCGCTTCAGTACTGCTGTAAGGAGGTAATGGTTGCTTAACCTTACCGGTACCTATAGCTAAAATCCTTTGGTTATAAGTATGGTTCAGTAGGTGAATGATTAGCCTCTCATTCTGCCTAAAGAATTCTGTGGCCAAGGTCTCTGGAGCGTCTACCTTTACGGGTAACTCACCGCCTAAGTACGTGATTGAGTTCTTTATTAGTAACCCATACTCAGGTAAGCCTATCCTCCAGTAATGCCTACCTAACTGCCCTGTAAAGTATATTGAGGCACCTTCACCGTAAGTATTAAGAATTATGGCTGGCATATTCATGGTTACAGCGAAGGGCGGTGGCGACCTACCTAACGTATACTCAAACCCCCATTCATACACCGCAGTACCAACCTTAGCTACCACTTCGCTACCTAATAGGCGCGTAATCACATGCCACCCCAAAGACCTAGCAACCCTCTCTACTCTGAAGTCGTAACTCATATCACCCCACAGTATTAAGGACTCCTCAATACCCTCAAATAATGGGTGCTCCCTCTTAGTGATTACAATGTAACTCCATGGAGACTTAAACACACCAACGATCTCAGCACCGAATACATCACTTAAGGCTAGGTCATTCCTAGAAACACCTTCATCATCATATAGTGATGTAAGGTACGTGGCTAGAACCTTACCACCACCCTTAACGTAAGTCCTTAAAGAACCCACCGAGGAATCGCTCATGCAGACAGTATTGGCTAGAACTAACACCCTATACTTCTTTAACACCTCAGGACGTGTTAAGTCGCTCTCTGAGATGTACTCAACAGGTATGTGGTAATGGGTTAAGGCGTAGTAAAAGCCCCTAGTTTCGTCGACGTAGTCATCAGGTTTCTCCCCACCATAGAAGTCTCTAGTTAGGTTAGAAACAACCACACCTGCATAACGTAGTGGCTCCGCGCCATCAAGGTATTCCTCAAGAACCTCATGCTCTTTAAATGCCTCCTTGACATGCTTTAACACCTTAGGGCTTTGAAAATACGTTGATGAGAAGATAAGTAACCATGGGGAACCACCAGCTATTATGGCTTCCCTCAATCCCTGCTTAACCGCTATAGGGGTCGTTGAGGCCGCCGTCCTATACATATGGAAGTAGTTCCTTGACGGCATTACAGGCTTACCGCCATTCATAGCCTTAGTCAACTTAACCATTTCAGTAATGAATCCCGGTGGCTGGTGATCAGCCTCACTACACTCAGCAAATACTGCATCATAGTAGCCCCTACCTAGGTCGACTATCCTATTAGTTCTGCCTGACCAACCGCCGGGATGGCTATTATACATGAAGAGTACTTCCTTACCTTTAGTGAGTTCTTTAGTATGTTCGTAAAGCTCCTTTAGCCTCTCAACAACTACCTCATACCTCCATCTCCATAAAGTCCTCCACCTACTGTCACGCCAGTTAGGTTCTTTAGGCATGTCGTAACCGTATTTACCCCTAAACCTCTCGCTACACCATCTACAGTAACACGCACGCTCGATATCAGGCTGGTACCTAAAACTATCTAGGAATACACCATCAACACCTAAGTCAATAACCTCCTTAATCTCCTCCTTAATTAGCGCGATATACGGTGAGTTAATACATATCTGAGGCCACTCAACTTCATAACCCTCCACATTATATGGGGCGTGCTCTAAAAGTATGGGTTCTCCACGTACGTTTACTTGGGCCCAGTCGGTATGGGTCTCATAGACGTACTTATTGGCTGTATGACCGATCATCACCACAACTTTAACACCTAACCTTCTACCCTCCTCAATAGCCTCCCTAACAATATCGCCTTTCATCTTTGGGTGCGTAGGCCCTACCTTACTGCCCCTATAGTAGACTCTACCCCATGGGTCACGGGCGAATATGACGAGTACGTTAGCTCCTAACTCGTGTGCGAACTTAACTAAGTCCTTACCGCTTATTTTAGAGACGAAGGTCCCGTATCTATCTTCTATATTGAACTGGATAACCCTAACTGGCTTTAACCACCAGGGCTTATTCTTAGAACCCATTAAGGGTCACCTAAGAGATCCTTAGATTATTGCCTTACCACTATCCTTCCTAAATATGTGGAGCTTATCTAAGTCAAGAGCTATCTCTATATCTGAGCCTAGCTTAAAGTGGTGGCTACCACTTAACTTCATAACTAATATCCTTGAGCCTACATTAACATGTACTATGGTGTCTGACCCTAAAGCCTCAACGAAATCTACAGTCCCCTTAACTAGTGAGTACCTACCCTCACTTAACGCTACATACTTAGATGGGTGTATGTGTTCAGGCCTTATGCCTACAGTTACTGACTTACCTTCAAAGCCCTTAAGTAGTTCAGTAAACCTAGGCTCTAGAGATATTTTAAAATCACCAGCATCAAGGGCAACCTCCTTAGGTGATATGGATATAGTGGCATCAAAGAAGTTCATTTGTGGCGTTCCTACGAAGCCAGCTACGAATATGTTTTGTGGCTTATTATATATCTCTTCAGGAGTTCCTACCTGCATTATCTTACCAGCATTCATAACTGCTATTCTATCACCCATGGTCATGGCCTCTACCTGGTCATGGGTTACATATATAGTGGTTACCTTAATCTTCCTCTGGAGCTTCTTTAACTCACTCCTCATCCTAACCCTAAGTAAGGCATCTAGATTGCTTAATGGCTCATCCATAAGCAATACGTTAGGCTCAACAACTATCGCCCGAGCAACAGCAACACGCTGCCTCTGACCACCGCTTAATTGGTGTGGATACCTATTTAGTAAATCACCTATCTGTAGGAGCTCAGCAGCCCACTTAACCTTACATACTATCTCATCCTTAGGTAATCCCTTAATCTTTAGTGGAAACGCTATGTTGTCAAATACAGTCATGTGAGGCCACACAGCGTAGCTCTGGAATACCATAGAGACATATCTCTCCCTAGGCGGTAGATAAGTAACGTCCTTATTACCGAAGAACACCCTACCCCTATCCGGCTTCTCTAACCCAGCAATTATTCTAAGGGTAGTTGTTTTTCCGCAGCCTGAAGGACCTAGAAGTACTATGAACTCACCGTCATTAACATCTAGGTCTATGCCATCAACAGCTACCGTCCTACCGAATCTTTTTGTGATACCCCTTAAATGTACATCAACCATGCATATCACCTAAGCGTAATGCCCCACATGGTTATGAGGTACTTTCTAGCAATAAAAACGAATATCATTGCCGGGAGCACCATTATGAAGCTTGCCGCGAATTTAATGAAGTCTGTAGCGGCCATGGCTGATGTAAGGATAAATGCAGGCAACGTTCTATTAGTAAGTGTTAGTACTGAAGCTATGAAGACCTCGTTCCATGACATAATGAACGTGAATATGGCTGCGGCGGCCAGACCTGGCAGTGCTAGGGGCATGGTTATCCTTAAGAAAACACCTGCCCTAGAAAGACCGAATATTAACCCTGCCTCCTCTAGGTCTTTAGGTATTCCAGCAAATATACTAGAGGTTATTAAGACAACGAATGGTAAGGCCATAGCGGTATGCGCTAACGCAACACCAAGTGGCGAATCACTAAGACCTATCCTTATGTATAGCGTAACTAGAGGCACTGCAATAACTATTATGGGGAACATCCTAAGGCTTATTATTAGTAGCTTAAGCGAGTCCTTACCCCTAAATGTATATCTAGCGAATGCGTAACCTGCTGGTAGACCTAGTGCAAAGCTAAACACGATCGTTAATACGGCTACTATTACACTATTAATTATGGCTGAGTAAGCACCTAAGGCAAGTAATTTCCTCACATGGTCTAAGGTGTAAAGTGCGGGTATTATGACTGACTTGCTGTAGTACTGCTTAGGGTCAACGAAGGCATACATTATAGATATGGCGAACGGGGTCAGTACCCACAGGACGGCTATCGAGACTAACGCATAAATAAGCACCCTAAGGAGCAGATACTTCACAGGTGAAGGCCTGGCCTCCATACTCAACCCTACCCCCATCATGTCCCAGCCTCAAGGTACTTGGCTCTAAACATCTTTATATAGAGATAGCCTAAGGCAACCGACATAGCCGCAATGACTAGTGCATATATGGCCGCAACACCCGTATGCCTTAACTCAACCTGCTCGTAGTAAGCCTCACCAGCGAGTACAGGTATGTCTCTACCAGCTAAAGTCCATACAACACCGAACACTTGGAATGCGAAAAGCGTCCTTATTATTAATGCTGCCTGTAGGCTAGGTTTAAGTAAGGGGAATATTATGTACTTAAGCCTCTGCCATGCATTAGCCCCAAATACTTCAGCTGCCTCAATAAGCTCACCACTAACTAGCTGGAGGCCCGCGAATAGAATTACGAACACTATAGCGGTAGCTCTCCAGATCTCCGTAAGGACTATGGCTAAGAACTCCATATGCCTATACTGATAGCCGAAGAAGTATATAGGTTCGGATATTACGCCTAAATTCATTAATAACTTATTGAAGAATCCGTTAGGCGATAGCAAGGTATACCATATGAGACCCGCAGCAACATCGCTTATGGTTAGGGGGAGTATGATTATGTATAGTGCGGCGTTCCTACCGCGGAACTTTATGTTGAGTAACGTAGCTAAACCTAAAGCAATAGCTACCTGTATAGGTATGACCACTAAGGCAAGTAGTAAGGTGAAGTATAAGGCCTCAAAAAATTTTGAGGAGGGGCTGTAGAGTAGGTAATTAATGTTTTCTAATGTGAACCCTCCTCCCTTAATGAATGCTAGTACTATGGCTTGGGCTAATGGGTAACCTATGAAGAAGAGAAGATAAGCTAGGGCGGGTGCGATAAGTATGTAGGGCACGTACCTTTCGAGTATGAGTTTATTGGGTTTAGACATTTGTTTAAAAACACCTAATTTACTTACTTTTGAATAGGATTATATCTTTTATTATGCGTCAGGTGGTGGTAGTGGTGCCCCTACCTCCTCAAATAGCTTAAGTAGCTGCGGTGCTAACTCGCTTATGACCCCCTTAATATCTTCACCCTTATTAACTATCCTATCAAATGCTGTTAAGTATATATTCTTGAAGTCACCTCCCTTAGGACCTAAGCTCGGTATTAGGGCTACTAAGGCATCAGGTGTTGATACTTGAGCATTAACACCCTCAGCAAGTATCTTTAAAGCACCTGAAGGTATCTTACCAGTAGCCTCACTAACTGTTGGGAAGAACCCAACCTTCTCAAGTACCTTAACCTGAGTCTCGGGTCTTGTTAGGTAATCAATGAGTTTCCATGCCTGATCCTGATTTGGTGCTCCCTTGGGTATGGCTAGCCCAGCAATAACCAGTATGAAGCCCCTACCCTTAGGACCTGCAGGTACTGGTACGACTATGAAGTCGTCAGGTCTCTGTACTATAGCGTCCTTAATCCTGGCTGTGTGATCCCAAGCTATCCATACGTCCTCCCTTAGCAGCGGATCTGCCATGGCATCCCAAGTAGTGCTGCTTGGGTGTACGTACTTCCATAGCTCCTTAAGCCACTCCCACATCTTTACTGCATCATCACTATCGAAGTTCTTCACTTGAGCGCCAGTGAATGCTGGGTATAGGTAGCCGTGTAAGAACCTAACGAACAGTCCCTTAGGACCTGCTGGGAACCCTACCTTAGCACTACCAGTCTCCTCATAGAGTTTCTTAGCCCATGCTAAGAAGGCATCGTAAGTCCACTTACTCGTGCCCTTAATTACGTCGTCCTTAGTTAAGCCCTCAGGCAGGTAGTCGAAAGCCTTCTTATTAATAACCATGACGTAGGTAGCGGTCATCCATGGTACGTAGGCCTTAATACCATGCATCTTACTGTAGTCCTCAAGAACCTTCGGGAATGTCCTACCTGACAATGCACCAAACTTACTTAAGTCCTCAAGCCATCCCTTAGAAGCGAATAAGTCTAAACCACCATGTAGATCACCAATAACGCTAATCGTGACCTTTCCCGAAGCCTCCTCTGACTCGATCCTCGTAGCCAGGTCCTCATAAGATATGGCTACGAACTCAGCCTGGATACCGGTCTCCTTAGCGAACTCCTTAAGCAACTCATCCTTAACAAATGCCTGCTCTTCGGGTGGGCATAACTGTGTTGATGCCCAAATGATCTTTGTTGGCGCTGGCGGTCTAGTTAGGAAGTAAGCCGCTATACCGCCTACTATGATTATTATAACTACAGCTATGATTACTGCATGAACCTTAGATAAAGCTAGAAACCTCATCTTACCACCGTCACTCAAAATCTTGAGATTTATGGTATATAAAGTTACCATTCAGAGACTGATATGAGTCTCAAATGAAAGCCAATATAGCTACGACATATATCTATAGATAATTTATGTAGCTGATTAAAATACTTTAATAAATTAAATAGTTTAAAATTTTTAATAAATAGAACTTGTGTTAGTACCTTAAGTCCTTAAGTAATGCTTTATTGCGTAATTAATTATAGGGTCCGTTATCCCATAGTAACCTTCACTATCCTTCCTTAAGACCCCTACATCTTGTAAGTTTCTTAGTATGTTCATTAATGCGTTATTAGGTATTTTACCGAGCTTTGCCTCAATACCCCTCTTAATCTCGCTCCATCTAGCCTTGCCTAACGTAAAGACTATCTTAAGTATCTCAACATACCTAGCCCTACCCACTCCGTAGGTACTTAGTAGATGCTCTAACTCCTCTAGCACAGGTTTAGATACCTCCTCAACCATAGACCTTAAGTCCCTAACCCCTAACCTCGCATATTTAAGCTGAAGTAGGTTAACCAACCTATAATACCATTAAAGACCTCAATAGCTTCCTCAATTAGGTCATATGGGGGTTCGATACCTTCCTGCTCAACCCCCTTAATTAAGAACTCCCTAGCTAACTCCCTACTTAATGGCTTAAGCCCTTAAAGATCTATAAAGAACACCCACTTGAGACCTTGAAACCGCTACCTTAACGTCCGTATGGTCATATATGTAGGCTAATAGGGGGTCAAGTCTATACCTAAAGAACCTAAGTTCTTATGCCTCATCAAGAACTAAAACCTTACATGAGAGGGCCCTAATAACATCGATTAAGGTACTATAGGTACTATGGTCAGCCCTCCTAAAGCTCACAGTACCTTACTAGTCCATGACTTCCTACCTAACTCATTAGCTAATAGTTTAAGAATACTGCTTACAGCGACAGATCTAGGTAATAACCTACAGCCAAGAAACACGTAGTCTAAACCAAGCTTATTAAGCCCTGTGAGTATTAATGAGGCCTTACCATACCTCCTTAACCCAGTAACAACCACTAATTTACACGCCCCTAACGTCTCCTTAAACTCACTTAGCTCAGTATCCATATTAAAGAAATCACTCCTTAATCTCTTCGGTTCGGGATCGAAGTAAGATATAGTTACCCCCTAACCTCTTTAAACCCTTATGGACGATCATTTCTTGGTATGTTTAAAAACTAGATATATAGTTATAGAGCCAGCAACCATAGTCCCTGCTACTGAAATTACTATGATTAGATCCATGAGTGATATAGTGAATGGATGTGGTTTAAGATATATATCTATACTTACGGTACTGTTTACGGGACCTACAATTAACTTCAATAGTTCATAGTCATCCTTAACCAATATCTCCTTATTTATGGGTATTCTCCTTCCATCACCTAGGTATGCCTCAATATTAATTACGTCTAACTCCTTAGGTATCCGTACAGTTATCGTGGATTCCCTATTGGCTATGTCAGTGACTAACCTAATACCTCTAGGTACCTTACCTATGCTTAGTATCTTAACATCACTCACAACACTGACCACGTATTTAACGCCATCAACTTCTACCTCAACCTCCATGCAGTAACCATTAACTACATAAGAGAAACTAAGAGCTAGCAGCATTAAGGCTACATATATGGCTAAGTAGCGAGGTCCCAATACCCCTACCCACCCCTTACTCCTATGGTGGATACCTTTTGTGGTTATCTTCAGTTTTCTTAGGTTCTTCACTATTGATACGTTTTTAACTGGGTATGTGATTTAATCTTAGGCTAAGGTTAATACCACTATAGAGATTGGATTGGTGAACGCTGTGGCTGAGAACATAATTGAGGTTAAGGACCTAAGGGTCTTTTACAGTGCTTTGAGAGGTAATGTTAGGGCCGTGGATGATGTTAGTCTAGAAATAAGGAATAGAGAGATTTTAGGGGTTGTTGGTGAGTCAGGTAGTGGTAAGTCAACGTTAGCCTTAGCCATACTTAGGTTACTACCCCCTAATGCAATGATAGTTAATGGCTCAATAATCTATAGAGGTAAGGACTTAGTCTCCATGAATGAGGATGAGTTAAGGGGTATTAGATGGAGAGAGATATCGTTAATCCCTCAAGCAGCCTTAAACGCCTTAAACCCAACGTTAAGGATACGCACCCACTTCTTAGAGACAGCTAAGGCGCACGGAATTAATGATTCTAAGTGGGTTTATGAGAGGGCTAGTAAGTTACTTGAGCTACTCAGATTAGAGCCTGACAGGGTCTTGAGGAGCTTCCCACACGAGTTAAGTGGAGGTATGAAGCAAAGAGTCCTTATAGCCTTAGCAATGTTACTTAACCCTAAGGTACTTATCCTTGATGAACCCACAACAGCTCTTGATGTACTTACCCAGAGATTCATTCTTGACCTACTTAAGGACCTACATAAGAAAACAGAGATAACTATGGTATTCATAACCCACGACATAGCCGTAATTGCCGACATAGCCGATAGGGTTGCCGTAATGTATGCTGGTAAAGTCGTTGAAGTGGGTGACGTATATACGGTCTTTAAGTCGCCTAAACATCCATATACGGTGGCCCTGATGAAGTCAATACCTAGCTTAGTAGGTGATGTTAGGGAGATGAGATCTATACCGGGCACCTTACCAGACTTAATAAACCCACCACCGGGGTGTAGGTTCGCACCTAGATGCCCATACGCTACGGACATCTGCAGGACTAAGGAACCCCCCATGATTAAGGAGGGTGATCACGTAGTTTCATGTTGGTTATACGCTAAGAGGTGATGTGTATGGACCCATTAATTAAGGTTGAGAACCTCCGTGTTTACTTCCCTGTTAGGAAAGGTATTTTCGGTAAGAGGTACTTCGTTAAGGCTGTTGATGGGGTTGACCTAGACATATATCAGGGGCAGATACTTACCTTGGTGGGTGAGTCAGGTTGCGGTAAGACCACTTTAGGTAAGACCATAGCAGGGCTCATTAAACCGACCGGCGGTAAGATACTCTATAAGGGGAAGGACATAAGTAAATTAGATAAGAGAACGTTCCTTGAGTATAGGAGGAGCGTTCAGTTAGTTCACCAGGACCCGTACTCATCTTTAAACCCAACGAAGACTGTGTTCCAAACATTATCGACGCCTCTTAAGAGGTGGGGTATAGCTAGGTCTAGGGTTGAGTTGGTTAAGAGAGTTTCTGAATTACTCTCCTTAGTTGGTCTAAAACCACCTGAGGACTTCTTATTTAAGTACCCACATCAGTTATCGGGCGGGCAGAGACAGAGGGTCGTTATAGCCAGGGCAATAAGTGTTCACCCAGAGCTAATAATTGCTGATGAGCCCATAACCATGATTGATGTGTCCTTAAGGATAGGCATACTTGACCTAATGCTCGACCTACAGAAGAAGCTCAAAACAACGTACTTATTCATAACCCACGATTTTGGTGCCGCTAGGTACTTCGCGGCTAAGGGTGGTGGGTTAATAGCTGTTATGTATCTAGGTAAGATAGTTGAGATAGGGCCCGCCGAGGGTGTCATTCAGGACCCTCTGCACCCGTACACTAGGGTGTTACTATCAGCCGTACCTGTACCCGACCCGGAGCTCTCACGTAAGAAAAAGCCGATAAAGCTTAAGTCACTGGACATACCGAGCCCTCTAAACCCACCTCCCGGCTGTAAATTCCATACTAGATGCCCATTCGCCATAAAAAGATGTGAGACCGATGAACCACCCTTAATTGGGGTTAAGAAGGATCATCAAGTGGCTTGCTGGCTATACGTAAAGAGGTGATTTTACTGCATCCACTAGTCTATAAGACCTTACTAGCGATAGCACTTACATTCCTCGTACTTGCCGTGTTCGCGTTCATATATTTAAGGCCTGAGAACCCACCTTTTATTGTTAATATCGTGGGTACTTTACTACTAATAGTGTTCATATTGTTAATTACCTGGGAGTACCGAAGGCAATCAGCAGAAGTTTCACTAAAAAGTTATGAAAAGTATTAAAGAATTAAAACACGTAAGGTTTATTATCGTATCCTACTAAGAGGTTTTGAAACACGTTTAAAGGGTGAGTATAGTATGAATAAACAAATTCTAAGGAAGTCCTTCCCATTAATAATACTTGCAGTCATAATATTAAGTACAGCAGCCATATACGTAGTTAGTGCACAGAAGCCCGAAGTGGTTCTATACACGCACGGTTGGTGGCAGCCACCACCAGCGAGGAGGCTTAACCCGTTTGCTCCTAAGAGCATCTACATCACTGGCTTAATCTACGAGCGTCTAGCATTCTGGAACAAGTTAAGCAATACCTACGTACCTGAACTAGCAGTTAGCTGGGAGGTTGATAGGGCTAATAATAAGGTAATAGTGCACTTAAGGCAGGGTGTTTACTGGCACGACGGCACCCCATTCACTTGTAAGGATGTATGGACCACCCTAATGATTTACAAGGCATTTAATAGGGCTATATGGAAGTACATCGATAGCGTTGAGTGTGTTGATGACTACACAGTAGTCTACCACGTTAAGGAGTGGGCTTACTTAATACTACATTACCTACTATTCGTTGATGGGGTCATTGCAGGCCCATACCACATATATGGTAAGTACGCTGAGGCTATAGCTAAGGCAACAAGCTCCGAGGAGCTAGCTAATATTAAGAAAGAGTTAGTTGACTTTGAGCCAGACACCATAATCGGTACTGGTCCATTCAAGTTCGTGAAGATAACCGAGAGTGAAGTTGTCCTAGAGAAGTTCGACAAGTACTGGGCTGTTCAGAATGTATGGATTGATAAGATAGTGTTGCCATACATAACTAGCAACGAGGTCGGTTGGGAATACTATAAGGCCGGTAAGCTAGACTATGATTGCTTCATGATGCCACCCGAGGTTGAGAAGGAGGTTAGGGCTAAGCCATTCGCTGAGACAATCAAGATCTACGACCTATCAGGCTTCGCCCTAGTATTTAACTTCGCTAACAAGTGGCTTAAGGATGTTAGAGTTAGGAAGGCCATCGCCTACGCACTAGATAGGGCCAAGATCGCTGATGCTGCTGGCAAGGGCTTCTTCGAGCCCGTCGAGTACCCAACAGCCATGCTAAAGCTAGCCGAACCCAAGTACTTAAGCACGTTAATACAGGGAGGCGTATTTGAGAAGTATGAGCACAACCCAGACAAAGCTAAGGCATTACTAGAAGAGGCTGGCTTCACGTTCAAGGACGGTAAGTGGTACACACCTGAGGGTGAACCATTTAAGTTAGTATTAGTAGCCCCCGGCGGCTGGACTGACTGGGTCGCTGCAGCCAACGAGATCGCTGAAGAGTTAAAGGCCTTTGGTATCGACATTGAGTTAAGAACACCTGAATCACCAAGTTACTGGAGTGACCAGTGGTACTTAGGTGGTAATTATGACTTAGCCATAGACTTCTTCGGTGCTTGGATGATTTACCCATGGGCAGCTTATGAGAGACTGTTCATCGAAGTTAATAGAAGACCGAGGACTGTGGTTCAGGGGCCTGACTTCCCAACGAAGCTATACTTAGACTACTTCAAGGAGGAGGTTAACGTTACTGAGTTAGTTGAGGTGCTAGCCACGTCATTCGATGAGGCTAAGCAGAGAGAGGCCGCTATGAAGTTAGCCTATGCGGCTAACCAGTACCTACCACAGTACCCAATTGCCGAGAAGAAGTTAATACTATACTACAACGTAGAGCACTTCGTATGGCCGGACCCAGAGGCTGAGTATGAACTATGGCAGAACGCTGCTGGCGGCCACTTAGAGGCTTTAGCACACATGATTAAGATCGGTAGAGTAGTACCCAACCCACACTTCTGGGGCATAACAGTAACCACGACCGTACCAACAACAGTACCAACGACAGTAACCGTACCAACAACCGCAACTGCAGTAGCTACAACAACGGTGACTCAGACAGTCACACAGACAGCAACAGTTACTCAGACAACAACAGCAACAACAACCGTAACTGCTGGCCCAGGCTGGGGTGGTGCGGTAGGCTTACTAATACTGGGCCTGATAATCGGTATAGTCATAGGCTGGGTAGCCTTAAGGAGGAAATAAAAACTAAGTGCTTTCTTAAACTTAACAAAAGGTCTTTTTAAATGAATAATTAAGACATAACCACTCATGTATTCTATAACCTCCTAAACCCCTACCTAGGTTTAATTAAGGGGAGTTTCGAACTATAGATAGTACATTCAGTAACTTAGTGCTAGGTGTGCGCGATGAAGTGGATATATAAGAGGATAATAACAGCCATATTAACTATATATGTAGCATCAACCTTAACCTTCATAATCGTCCATAGTATGCCCGGAGACCCCATAGATGCATTAACTCAGGCATTCATTAGGCAGTACTACATGACCTATGAGGAGGCTAGAGCATTAGCTGAGGCTGTAGCTCCTTACGTACCTAGGGGTACGTTATTTGAGCAGTATATTGACTACATAAGTAAGTTCTTTAGAGGTGACTTAGGTGTTTCGATATCCTACAGTACTGGAGTCCCGGTAGCTAAGTTATTAGCCTATAGAATACCTTGGACCGTACTGGTCGTTGCTACCTCTTTAGTCATAAGCTTCGGTATAGGCATACTCCTAGGTATGGTGATGGCTTATAAACATGGAAGTAAGCTCGATAGCGCTCTCTCAGTATTCTTCTCCATAATCAGGTCAATACCTGAATACATAGTGGCTATAATATTACTCTCAATACTTGCATTCCAGCTAGGTCTATTCCCCGAAGGTGGTGCTTACTCAGTTGAGCCTGGCTTCACCTTTGAGTATGTAGTCGATGTATTGTGGCATGCTGCCCTACCCATAATTACTTGGGTCTTCGTTCACGTGGGTGGTTGGGCTTTAGGGATGCGCGGAAGTACTGTAAGTGTCTTGGGGGAGGACTACATAACTTACGCTAAGGCTAGGGGCTTACCATCTAGGAGGGTAGTGATTACTTACGTAGGTAAGAATGCCATATTACCGCTATTCACCTCATTCATGCTTAGTATAGGGTTCATGTTCGGTGGCTCAATATTTATTGAGTACATATTCTCATACCCAGGAGTCGGTTACATGCTATACCAAGCAATAACCCAAAGAGACTGGTTCTTAATGACCGGTACCTTCAACATAATAGTCATAGCCGTAGTTACTGGGGCGTTGATAGCTGATGTACTTTACAGCTTCCTAGATCCAAGGATTAGAAGAGAGTGAGGTGATAGGGATGAGTGTCCCCGTAAGTCTAAGGAGCACTATTAAAGCATATATAGAGGACTGGATCATAATCCCAGGCAAGATACTCTTAAGAAATAAGAAAGCCTTCATAGGTTTCTTAATAGTTATGTTCTACATATTTATGGCTGTTATAGGTCCTCACATAGTTCCTTACCCAAGGACTTACACATGCCCTGAGTACCTACCGCCAACTTTATTTAAGTGGCCCCCATCCCTTGAACACCCACTGGGATGTGATTACTTTGGTGCTGACATATGGGCGCAAATAGTTTGGGGCGCTTCAACAGTACTTCAGATAGCATTCATAGCTGGAATAATAACTACGTTGGTAGGCATAACTGTAGGTATGGTAGCGGGGTTTAAGGGCGGCATAGTTGACGCTATACTAATGAGCATAACCGATATAGTGATGACAATACCAGGACTTCCATTACTGATTGTTTTAGCCACTGTCATTAAGGCTTCAGAACCTTGGGTTATAGGGCTTATGTTAAGCATTACTGCATGGGCAGGTCTAGCCAGGAGTATTAGGTCTCAAGTATTGTCACTTAAGGAGAGAGAGTTTATCGAGGCTGCTAAGGTACTTGGGTTACCTACATACCACATAGTGTTTAAGGAGATAATGCCTAACCTAATGAGTTACATAGCCATAAACTTCATATTTGCAGCTACCGGAGCCATATACGCCTCAGTAGGCCTATACTTCTTAGGCATACTACCATTCACGTCATTTAACTGGGGTGTTATGCTCAACATGGCTTACGCGCAGGCAGGTGCCCACCATACCTTAAGAACCATGCATTACATCTTAGCACCTATAATAGCCGTTGTAGGGTTTCAAATAGGTCTCATACTATTCTCATACGCCATAGACGAGATGTTTAATCCGAGACTAAGGGCTAGGTAACGGCACGGCGTGTTTTTAAACATCCCTACCTAAGTATGTACTCGAAGGGACGTGTAAACAACTAAGGGGTCTTTATGTTTAAACCGTTTAAGCGTACCAGTAATATAGATGAAGTAAGTAAGTCAAGAAGGTTTGAGACCCGAGATATCGTTAAGCGCTTAGGTGTTCTACCACCAACTAACGTACGTTTTAAGAATCATCCTATAGAGAAGCCCCTCTCTATATTTAACGCGGCAGCCATACTAAAGAATGATTACATATACGTGTATGCCAGGGTGGTTATGGGTTACTACATGTACATAAGCGCTATAGCGTTAGTTAAGGTACCGTTAAGTGACGTTTTAAGTGGTAAGGTAACATCAACTAAATACCTAGCTGAACTAACCATATGCCCATCAAACAAGTATGACGTATGGGGCGTCGAAGACCCGAGAGTTACAGCCATAGATAATAGGTGGTGCATGGTATTTACTGGCAGGACAATAGACTACTTCAACCAAAGAGTAATTACCGGAAAGACTTACCCCGTAGTTGCTGTCAAGGATATTGATGAAGAGGAGAACTGGAGAAAGGTAGGTGTTGTAATGCTTCCTGAAGGACTCAAGGGTAAGGTGATTAGTGATAAGGACTCATTCATAATTAAATCAAGCGAAGGTGACCTACTAGTATTCCATAGACCACATATGAAAGATGGCATTCACTACACAGTAATCAGTAAGCTCCAAGAACTACCTAACGAGGGTATGAGGGAGCTTAAGGTATCAGACAGCATTGAGGTACTTAAGCCAGCCCCCTTCGAATATAAGATTGGTTGGGGAACACCACCAATAAACATAGGTAAGGATAGGTACGTAATGATTCTACATGGAGTTGATAAGGAGATGGAGACCTATAGGGCTTTTGCAGCCTTAGTAACTTACGATAAGGCTAAAGGACCTAAAGTAATTAGTACGTCGCCATACTACATAATGGGTCCTAAAGAGATCTATGAGGTCTACGGTGATAGGCCGTTAGTAGTGTTTCCATGCGGATTCTTTAAAGTAGATAATAGAGCCTTAGTAGTCTATGGAGCAGCAGACCATACGGTAGGCTTCGGTGTTATGGACCTAAATGAGCTTGTAGGTATTCTTGAGGAGGCGGCCATACCTGCCTAAAACGATTTATTTTTGATTAAGGAACCTAAACTCTGTGATACGTATTTTCAGTAAAAATCATGGATCCCTTTGGGATCACATTACTTAAGTACATGAAAGGCGGGCAGGTAAGGTTAGTTATTGAGAGGGACGATGGTTTCTCAGGATGTATTGACTTAAGTATTTTCTTAAGTGACTACGATGACTGGCCTAAATATGAAAAGTATTTACTGAAGTTTGTTAAGGGTAAGGTCTTAGATCCGGGGCGCGGTGCTGGTAGGTATGCACTATGGTTGCGATCTAGAGATTCTTACGTGATCTGTATGGATATACCACCATACATGATCAAGGTAGCTAAGATGAAGGGTGTTGAGGGATACAATATTGGTAACGCCCTCTCACCACCATTTAGGGATGGCGTATTCCATACTGTGCAGTTATTGAGCGGTAATTTAGGGGTTTCGAGAACTTATGAGAGTGTTAAGAGGCTTCTTAAGAAAATCCATAGGATGTCTGTAAAGGGCTCCGTAATATCGGCTTCAATAGGAAAGTTTAGCAGTACTCATAGGTATAGATTTAAGTTAGGCACGTTAGTTAGTGAGTGGTTTAGCTGGGTAAATCTAGGTAGAGACAAATTACGTCACCTAGCACGTATAACAAGTTGGGAGGTGATCGAGTTCGTTGATTATGGGCAAAAACATTAATCTGTGCTTTTTGCATTTTCTGTTTTGTTTTAGCGTTATGTTCATATTTTATTGTGTTGGTGTATATAGTGTGGAGATAATGCGGGCCGCGCCGCTAGGCCGACAACCACCCCATGAACCAATGATACTGAGGCGAGGTGAAATCAATGAAAAACCATATCACAATAAAATAGAATATACGGAGTGATACGGTTAGAGGAAACGGAAGGTTCTTATGGTGCTATACTGATGAAACGTTAGTAGGTTCGCGGTAAGATAAAATAACTTTACTACCTTAGATTTAAGTAAGGATGGTAATAGCCATGACTAAATATAGACTGAGGGTTAAGAGTGCTAAGGACTTAGAGGATAAGTTACTGGTGTTAAGAGGGGGTCTTAAGAAGGATGATAGGTTAGAAGTAATTTTGAGTAATTTCTATGACCTACCTAAAATACCCCGCATACTTATTAAGCTAGGTTTCTCACTCATAAGAGCACATGAGTTACCTAATGGAGATGTCGTTATGGAGATAGTATTTAGGTTTCCACCAAGGAAGGTGTAGTCATGTGTTTCAGTAATTCATAGTTAGGTATTTACGTATTGACCACCCAATTAATTACTGTAAATTACTGTAGGTGCGTTACTTTGTGGGGTAAGGTTAAGGAAGTACGGGTTGGTAATGAGAAATTCGTTATTAGGGAGCCTAAAACACCTGAAGAGCATCGTGAGCTTATGGATGTTGAGGTTAAGATATGGGGTGGTGAGGGTTACTCAGAGACCGTCCCTTACCACGTAACATTATCTTTGAAGGAGGTAGGCGGTTTGGTTTTAGGTATATATGACCCATCAGGTAAGGTTATAGGGGTATCCATATGTTTCCCTGCGATTATTAAGGGTAAGTTAGCTCTTTACGCACACATGCTTGGCTTCCTTAAGGAGTATAGGTATAGGGGACTAGGTTTTGAGGTGAAGAAGATTCAGATAGAGTATGCTAGGTCGTTGGGTATTGACCTAGTATTATGGACTTACGACCCCTTACTCACGGCTAACGCGTGGTTTAACATGGTTAAGTTAGGGGCTGTTTTTAGGAGGTATAGCCCTAACCACTACGGTAGGATGGGTATATCGTACAATATAGGTGTAGATAGCGACAGAGTATGGGCTGAGTGGTACATTAATTCTAAGAGGGTTAAGCAGAGAATGGAGGGTAAGCTTAAGCCTAAGGACTTAAGCTACTTCTTAAGCCTAGGGGCTAGGTACGCACTAAAGTCTGATAGTGTTCGTGGGGGTTTAAAGATCCCTGGTAAACCGCAGTTAGGCTTAGAGTCCAGACTAGTCATCATTGAGGTACCTCCTAACTTCGTTGAGATACAGATGAAGGATTCTGATTTAGCTAATGTCTGGAGGCTTAAGTCTAGGGAGGTATTTATGTATTACTTAAGTAGGGGTTATGTAGGGTTTGAGTTCGTAAGGCATGAGGATAGCTACTACTATGTACTTTGGAAGGAAAGACTTAGTGAGATACTGAAGGGTGCTTACCCATGATCATTAAGGAATTAAGGATGTACTACGTGGTTATGAGGCTGAAGGAGCCATTCACAACTAGCTTCGGTACTGAGAGGTTTAGACATACGTTAATCATCAAGTTAGTTGATGATGAAGGCGTGAATGGTTGGGGTGAGGTTGTTGCTGACTCAGGACCATGGTATAGCTACGAAACTGTAAAAACCGCATGGCATGTAATTAAGGACTATATAGCACCCCAAATACTAGGTAAGGACATTAACTTACGTACGTTTAGAGATGTTGTTGGTAAGATAAGAGGGCATAATATGGCTAAAGCAGGTGTAGAGTTCGCTCTATGGGACTTAATGGCCAAGAGGAAGGGGATGCCGCTCTATAAATTATTAGGTGGGGTTAGGGATAAGGTACCGATAGGGATTAGCATAGGCATAAAGAGGAACGTCAATGAATTACTTAAGCATATAAGTAAGGCGCTGGATAAGGGCTACTTAAGGATTAAGATAAAGATAAAGCCTGGTTGGGACGTGAACATAGTTAAGAAAGTTAGGGAGGAGTTTGGGGACATACCCCTACAGGTAGATGCTAATTCTGCTTACACGCTTAATGACTTACCGATACTTAAGGAATTAGATAAGTATGACTTACTGATGATTGAGCAGCCGCTGCATTACGATGATTTAGTAGAGCATGCTGAATTACAGAGGTTACTTAAGACCCCTATATGCCTTGATGAAAGTATTAAAGGGTTGAGAGACACGATAGCAGCTTATAAGTTGGGTTCATGCTCCATAATAAACGTAAAGCCAGGGAGAGTGGGTGGTCTTTTAGAGACCCTAGAAATTCATGAATTCACTAGGAAGGTAGGCATACCTATATGGATTGGTGGCTTAATAGAAACAGGTATTGGTAGGTCTTTCGCTATAGCAACAGCTACATTACTTAATGTTAGGTACCCTAACGACATATCACCAAGCAGTAGGTTCTGGGTAAAGGACCTGGTTGAACCCCCATGGGAACTTAAGAGTGATGGAACTATAGAAGTACCTAAGAAGCCGGGGATAGGTGTTGAAGTACTTGAAGACGTTCTAGTAAGGTATAGAAGGAAGGAGTTGAGACTTAGGCCTTAACCAAGTAATTTATGAAACCCTTCACGTTCTCAACATAATCACGTAGCTCGCTACGAACCTTTTCCAGGTCTTCCTTAGTATCTATATCAAACCAAAACCTACCTTTAACATCAGCTACAACTGCCTTAACTCCCTTCATTATAGAGTAGTTTATCAAGTCAGCTAACTTAATTACGTACTTAACCTCACTACACTCCTTGAAGTAATTAACCACTTTCCTATTCATTATGAATATACCTATATCTATATGTGTGAACTCATCAAGCCCCTTGCCCACCTTAACTATGTTACCACCCTTGACTAGTATCTTAGTTGCTTCCTCAATATCTATCAATTTAGGTTCTGAGTCAGCGCCCACAACTAAGTCAGCAATACCTACATAGTGGGCTAAGACCTTGGGTATGTCTATGGAGAATATGTGGTCAGACATGGCTAAGTAGAAGTAGTCGCCCTTAACGTAACTACCCCCTAATATGACGCTATAGCCATTATCCCTATCTGGCTTATCGTTAATGACGTACTCAATATCTATGGGGACCCCACCTAATATCTTCCTTATGGGTCCGTAAGTAACCTTATTAACAACTACGTAAACCTTCTTAACGCCGTTAATTACTAACACAGTTAATGGGTAGTATATGAGTGGTTTATCAAGAATCTTAAGCACCTGCTTAGGTAGGTTAGTAAAGCCCCTCATTCTAGTACTTAATCCGGCAGCAAGAACCACCGCCTCCTTAATCATGACTTAACACCTACCTTAGCTAAGTATATGTTTATGGTCTTTATCACTACATAGGAATACCCAATTAGTATTAGGGCTATGAGGGCATGGAAGAGTGTTGTAGGTATGAACTCCTCTATGACGCTAGCTACGAAAATGATGAATAGCCTTACATCTCTAGATGCGTAGCCTAGATATGGGCCAACCTTAAGTGGATGTATACCTAGTGAAGCCTCTCCTCTAGCGTGTAGGTAACTAACCATTAAGTCACTACTTAAGGCGAGCATGGTGACGAGTACTATGAAGTAAGGGCTAATTAAGTGGCTGTAGTTACTGATTAAGTAAGCTGAAATGCACGTAATTACCGCTACGTCAACAAATCTATCTAGTAAGGCATCTAAGAATCCGCCGAAACGTGTTGCCTTACCTAAAGCCCTAGCTAACTCCCCATCAACGCCATCAATAATAGAAGATATTTGAACAGCTACACCGGCTACTAAGGGCATGTTTAGGAGGTAGATGAGTGCTGAAGCAATACCTATTAGGAAAGTAATTATGGACATCTGATTAGGCGTTACCTTAACATTATACTTAATGATCAACATGGTTATCCTCGTGGAGATCTTTCTATTAATGTAGCGTGAGACAATGCCGTCCGTAGGCTTGTAAAGGTCCACCATATCACCCTTAATAAGCACCCTACCTCACATATATTCTAAGCCTTAGGGAGCTTTATTACTCTAATACACTATGAAGTAAGGCCTAAGTAGGTAACTCCCTACATAGCTACCCATCAACATTAAGGGGGACCTATAGCTTAGTTATTGCTTCGTTTAACTTTACTCATTACATTCACGGCCTACTTAGGTTTAAATAACGGATTGAGGCATTATTGTTATGGAGGTTCGTATGGGTCGGCTTATACCAAGTATTGAGGAAATGACTGTTGAAGCTTTCAAGGAAAGTTTTAAGAAAATTCTTGAAGTTAAGAGAAGGGCTGGGTTAACGCCCATACTAGATAACCCTAAAGATCTTTTTGAGAGAGCTAAGCTCTATGGTACACAATATAGGAATGGTTCATGGAATTGGGCGTCAAACATATGGAGCCGTTCAGCTGCTAATACCGTGGTTATCGAGAGTGATGAGCAACTTAAGTACGAGCATAAACTTCTCTTAATGAGGGTTTTAGAACACATACTTGCTCAAGGACCTTTAATCAAGGTTGATGGTTATGTAGGGAAGCCAGGGACTAAGGTGCAGATGCACGCCGCGGTCTACGTAGATCCTCAATTTCCTGACATAGCCTATAGATGGAGTCAGTTAGTATTCCCAGCACCACCTGATGAGAAGCCCGATGTTGAGGTCTTCGTCATACCTCACTACCTAGGTAATCCCTTCATACCAGGCACTAACAGATTGCTAATGGTCATGAGGTTCCCACACCATAACCTAACGATAATTACGATATCGTCATATCAAGGTGAGGTTAAGAAGGCTGTACTTACTCACTGGATTTTCCACGTATATAAGCGTGGATGCACAGGTGAGCATGCAGCATTAAGGGAATTTACTGTTAAGAGAGTTGACGGTACTTGGAAGAGGATGGTAGTTGCTTTTTGGGGGCTAACAGGTACGGGTAAATCAACTCACGGGCTTTACGTATGGACACCCAATAACGCTAAGAAATACATCGAGCAATTCGGTATTAACCCACTTGACTACGTTAAAGACCAGGCAATAAAGAATGACGACATTGTAGCCATATGTGAGGATAGGGTCTATGGTTCGGAGAAGGGTTGTTGGACTAAGACCGAGGACTTAACACCTGAGCAGGAGGCTATGTGGAGGGCTGCTACGAGCCCTAGGGCCCTCCATGAGAATACTGAGTTTGATGAGAATGGGTACCCGAGCTTCAGGGGAGAGTTATTCCAGTACTGGGGAGCACCAAATAGGAACTCAAGGAGCGTTATCTACCTTGAGGACACAGGGTACTTCGACGGTGATATAGTCTCTAGTGGACCATTAACAACAGCTGTTTTCTTAACCCCAGGCTACTTCACCGACTATGCATGGATCAAGATAGTCGACCCAGCACTAGCTGCTAAAGTACTTGCTGACGGTAGGACTATAGGTCATCCAGCACAGGCTAAGGAGGTTGTGGGTAGAGTTAGGTACGTAGCTAGGTATGCCAAGCCCTTCACTATGGGCGTAACCAATACAGCCCACGTAGTTAGGTTTTACCAGTACTTAAAGAAAAGGATAGAGGAGGGCGACCCTATCGAGGTATATCAGTTCAACACTACTGGTAGAATAATAGCTAAGTATAAGTGGGTTGAGAAGAAGTTAGGTAATAAGACCATAATGGCCCCAGAACCAATACTTGTGGAGGTCAATGGTATACCTAAAGCTGTTGGTGGTACTAGACCCTCTATTGAGGAGACGGAGTTATTCCTGCTTCAAGCCGTTAGGGGCGCTGTTAAGTATAAGCCACACCCAGTCTGGGGTGAGAAGGTCTTAGTCCCTGTTGAGGTCCCAGGGATTAGTCAGGAGAGGCTTAAAGAGCTAGACCCAACTACCTACGTAAGCATGGAGGAGTTTAAAGCCCTCCTAAAAGCCCAGATAGAGGAGAGTAAGTACTGGCTAGATAAGAACTGCCCCGGACTACCTAAAGAAATATACAACGCTATGGACTTCGAGGACTAATACCTTCAACCATAAGTCAACGCATACACACCTACAACAGTAAGTAAAGCACCTAAAACCACCTAAACGTGTTTTCTTACTTTTTACCTACACCCAACATCCTTGGAAGGTGGGTTTGAAGAATTAGTAAGTAAGTGATAGGTAAAAATAATTTTGTTTTAATGAATTAGCGAACTGTACTAACCCGCAGTTACGGGTTTCATTGAGAGTATTATCGTTTTTAACATTTCAGGATCTTTAAAGCTTATTAAGTAATCAAGACCATCTATCCTAACTATGGCTAATGGTAAGGTCTTCTGGGTAATGCATGTTGGGCAGTAAGCATCAGGGAATATTACCCCTATGAGCCTTCCTTGAGCATTATATACAGGTATACCTCCATCCTTAACGTACTGCTCTAACGGTGCTGGTGAAGCTCTAGTTACCTCAATTCCCAAAGTATCTTCCCTAGCTCTATAGTCAGTTATCCCGCTCTTACTATACACAATAATTAATGGGAACTCAAAGCCATGGCTAGTATTCCTAACCCATATAGCGGTTAGTGAGAAACCTTCCGGGAGCTTAGTAGGGAGATATATGCTTATACCTTTAGATTTCACGAATTTCATGAACTTCTCATGCGATATAACTACACCACCAATAACCTCGAAAGACGGGGGTTCCTTAGCGACCTCCTCTCCGTAGTAATTACTCTTACCAGCAGATACGTAATTAATAATGATTACGGACATAACCACAACAGCAAGTAGGATGGCAACAGATATAAGTATTAATCTTCCTCTCATGATCCACCACCCCATGCTATAAATTCATAATCACTTACCTCTTGAATTCTGTACGGTTCATCAACATGCGCCTCATGCTGATCCCATAGCGGAAATGACCGTCCTGTATAATAGGACAATGAGCTAAAGTGAGTGCCATCAATACAAATGGTATCCGAAGTTGTTTCAGAGAAGGCCTGTAAGTCTTCTGAAGTATATGGATCAGTGTGCACTATTGTTGAATAGATTTCATTCACACCGTGCCTTATGATCACTTTCCACCCATTGCCATTATCAAATGTCCCACCGATGATTATATAAGTGTATGTAGTACCTGCCGATGGGGTAGCACTGGATACCCATATTATTGAATGACCGTTTTTATCTTTCTTCTCTACATAGAATTTGAGCTTATAATTAGTATCAAACCCCTTATTATACCCTACTTGTATCCAATAACCTCTTGAATAACTAGTGGTTATACCAATCCATTGTGCTATGTAATTAATGTCCTGAACTGAAGGATTAATAGTGAAAATTTTCCCTGATATTCCGTAATATCCTCGCCCGAAAGTATAACCAACGTAGTATCTTAACCTAAATACTGGTACTTGCTGAGATTCAGCAAAGACAGTATATAATGACATTATTAACACTAAAGACAAGAATAACAAAATGCTTCGCGATGGTACCAAGGGGTCACTCCCCTCAATGAAACTCTTTAATAGTGATTTTATATATTTTTATATATCGTATATCATTTAAACATTTACATACTGTTTATATAAGGACTTTTTATATAGGGACTTTATCACTTAACACGCAAATAATATCTATGTCAATACTACGGTTATTATTAAGTACTTGATATCGTAATGGGACTGTTAAATTATCATAATTAAGCTTGACGCATTAAGGTTGAGATTGTTTACATGGATATATTAAAAGATCTCGTATTGAAAATAAAGTTGAGTAATGTTCATGTTTTAATATGTTGCTTTAATGTTTTCTTACCTATTTCGTAGGCTTTTAAAGCTGCTTTAGTAGGGTCTTCCTCTACTATTACCTTAGTTAATTTCCTCCTATCTAAGTACCCTTCATTATCGAGTAACTTAGGTAGCTTATCGGTTAGGTATCCCGTGCCTATGAGGCATATTATGGGCTTCCTATTTAAGTAAGCTATCAATACCTCAATTAAGGTACCCGCATCACCACCTAAGCATACAAGAACATCACTACTCCTAACTAACGGTACACTCCTAGCTTGATAGCTCATACTTGTATATATCTCTATAGTGTTATACGGGTTCCAACGTGGGTGACCAACATTAACACCCTCCATCTCTAGAGGTAGGAACCCCATGACGGTACCCCCATGCTCATAAAAGACCTTTGAAACAATAGTCATTAATCCACCCCCGCCACCCGTCATCAACACTACCTCATTCTTGAACCTGGCTAACTCCTTAGCGAACCTTACAGCCTTATCTACAGCTATGGGGTTAGGTTTAGGGTCGCTAGAGCAAGCAACACCTACCTGAATGAACTTATGGATCAAGCCCAAAACCCATAGACCACATAGTCATTAAGGTAAATAAACGGTTTTAGGTATGCTTTAGTTAACTAACGCTTATTATAAGCATTAGTAGTTATTTTAATTGGTGACTGCATGAGTGTTAGTGCTGGCTTAAGTTCTCAAACTAAGAGTACATCTGTAACGCCTGTTTATGGCGGCCGCAGGCTTAAGGTAATTGTTGCTAAGGTTGGTCTTGACGGCCATGACCGTGGCGCCAAGGTTGTTGCTAGGGCATTAAGGGATGCAGGTTTTGAAGTTATATACTTAGGTGTTCACCAAACTCCTGAAGACGTGGTTAACGCGGCTATTGAGGAAGATGCCGACGTCATAGGTATAAGTATTTTGTCCGGCTCACATATGGAGCTAACTAGGGATGTACTTAAGCTCCTCAAGGAGAAAAAGGTGAACATACCTGTTATCGTAGGTGGAATAATACCTCCTCAAGACGCTGAAGAACTTAAGCGCATGGGCGTGTTCGGGGTATGTGGCCCTGGGACACCTCTGAAGGAGGTTATTAACATATATTATAAGGCTGCCATAGAGAAGAGGAAGCATGAGGGTGTTTAGCCATGGTTAAGTACCTAAAGGTTGATCATATAGGTATAGCTGTTAAATCACTTGATGAAGCAGTTAAATTTTACCGTGATGTCTTAGGACTTGAGTTAGTGACTATTGAGGAGGTATCTCAGGAGCATGTTAAGGTAGCTATGTTTAAGGTTGGTGAGACCTATATAGAGCTAGTTCAACCAACATCGCCTGAGAGTGCTGTAGCTAAGTTTATCGAGAAGAGGGGTGAGGGTGTCCACCATATCGCCCTCGGTGTTGAGGATGTTAAGGGGGCTATCGAGGAATTAGCTAGTAAGGGTGTTAAGATGATATATACAGAGCCTAAGCTCGTAGCTGGAGGTAAGAGGTTAATCACGTTCTTACATCCTAAGCAAGCTCATGGAGTACTCATCGAGTTAGTCCGTAGGTTGGAGGGTGAGAAGTGATGTTTAAGGAGGAAGCTATTAGGAAGATTAAGGAGAAGTTAGCTGAGTGGGAGAAGGAGGTTCTTGAGCCAATACTTAAGAAGGTGCCCGAGAGGAAGAGGGAGTTCCTTACCGAGCAGGGATTCAGTGTTAAGAGAGTTTACTCACCTGTTGACTTAGCTGAGAGGGGTTGGGACTACCTCGATAAGTTAGGATTCCCAGGGGACTACCCATTCACTAGGGGAGTATACCCAACGATGTATAGAGGTAGGTTATGGACTATTAGGCAGTACGCGGGCTTTGGTTCTGCTGAAGATACTAACAAGAGGTATAGGTACTTACTAAGTATAGGTCAGACAGGTCTTAGTATGGCATTCGACCTACCAACGCAGTTAGGTCTCGACCCTGATCACCCACTAGCTTACTACGAGGTAGGTAAGGTTGGGGTCTCGATGCCTACCGTTGTTGAGATGAATATAGTGTTTAAGGATATACCCATGGATAAGATAACTACCTCAATGACTATTAACGCAACAGCTATCGAAGTGCTCTCTATGTATGTAGTTGTTGCTGAGTCCAGAGGTATTGATAGGAGGGTTCTTAGGGGCACCATACAGAACGATATTCTTAAGGAGTATGTAGCTAGGAATAACTACATATACCCACCATACCCATCAATGAGGTACGCCACCGATGCCATCATGTACTGTGTTAAGGAGATACCTAAGTGGAACCCAATAAGCATTAGTGGGTACCACTTCGAGGAGGCTGGAGCAACACCTGCCCAGGAAGTTGCGTTCACGTTAGCTGACGCCATAGAGTACGTTAACTGGGTTATTAAGAGGGGTATGAATGTTGATGAGTTCGCACCAAGGCTATCATTCTTCTTCGCAGCAAGGACGAACTTCTTCGAGCAGATAGCTAAGTTTAGGGCCGCTAGGAGGGTTTGGGCTAAGATAATGAAGGAGAGATTTGGAGCTAAGAAACCTAGGTCAATGATACTAAGATTTCACGTACAGACAGCAGGTGTTCAACTAACTGCGCAACAACCCGAGGTAAACATAATCAGGACCACTATACAGGCACTAGCCGCCGTTTTAGGTGGTGCTCAATCACTACACGTTAACTCGTATGATGAGGCATTATCCCTACCTACGGAGAAGGCTGTAGAGCTCTCAGTAAGGGTTCAGCAAGTAATCGCTTACGAGTCGGGCGTTGTAGATACTATAGACCCCCTAGGCGGTTCATACTATATTGAATGGCTTACCGATATGATGGAGGAGGAGATATGGAAAATACTTGACCAGATAGAGAGGTTAGGAGGTATGTTAAGGGCTATAGAGCTAGGCTGGCCTCAGAGGGAGATCGCTAAGTCAGCTTATGAGCACCAGCTAAAGGTAGAGAGAGGTGAAATACCTGTCATAGGTGTTAACATGTTCGTTAAGGAGGAAGTACCTAGAATTGAGGTACTTAAGGTAGACCCAGCAGCTAGGGAGAGGGTCATTAAGAGGCTTAACGAGATAAGGAAGAGTAGGGATGAAATGAAGGTCAGGGACGCGCTTAATGAGGTAAGGAAAGTAGCTGAGAAAGAGGACGTAAACCTATTCCCATACATACTAAACGCAGTAAGGGTTAAGGCAACCTTAGGAGAGATAAGTAAAACCCTAAGGGAAGTATGGGGAGAATGGAAAGCACCAGAAGTATTTTAAACACCATTAAATTAACCCATTAATTTTCCTCAATAGGTTTAATAGTTTCGGTGCGAAACTAAGTTTCGGTGTGAAACCATACTATTCGATATAAGACCTAAGAGAAGGAGGAAGGATCTCTATAACTTTGACGAGGAGTATAGGAAACTAACCAGTTCTTTAGGTAAGCCATTAATTGTTGTTAGAGGTCTGCGACGTACGGGTAAGACCTCCTTAATACTCACAGCTCTTGAAGAAAGTAAAGTACCTTATATACTCTTTGATCTTAGGGGGTATTATAAGTCCCGTAAGGAGCTATATGAGTCATTATCTAGAGGAATTACGGACTTCATGCGTAGATCGTCACTTAAGAAGAGAGTCCTTGATTTACTAAGGAGTGCATTAATGACGTTAAGAGGTGTGTCGATACATGGCGTTAATGTATCATTGAGTTGGGGTAGGTCAAGGGCTTCACTGATAGACCTATTTAGAGGACTTGACTACTTCGCACTTAAGTCCGGCTTAAAGGTAATTATTGTTTTTGATGAGGTCCAGAAATTAAGTGGTCCACTTAAGGTTGAGGTATGTGACGCCATATCATACGCTTTTGACTACATGGAGGGCTTAAGCTTCATACTTTCAGGGTCTGAGATGGGTGTACTGTATGGCTTACTAAATAATCCCCAAAGCTCCCTATATGGTAGGGCGTATATCGAGGTAGTTACTAGGAGGTTAATGAGGGATGAGTCTCTAGACTTCCTTAGGAAGGGGTTTAGTGAGTTAGGCATTAACGTTAGTGACGATGAGTTAGTTTACGTTGTTGATAAGCTTAACGGCATTATAGGTTGGTTAACTTATTACGGTTACTTAAGAAGCCATGGCTATGTTGATGTTAATGAGATATTAAAGAAGGCTGTTGAAATGGCTAAACAAGAGTTAATGAACTTCATTAACTATAGAGTAAGTAGGCGGTATAAGCTAATACTTAAGGCATTAGCTCAGGGAATTAAGGAGTGGAGGGAGTTAAAGAGGTATATCGAGAAAGCTGAGGGGCGTGAGGTAAGTAATAGAGTTATCCATGACATCATACATCAACTAATAAAGCACTCGATAATAGATAACGAATTAAACTTTATGGATCAAGTCCTACGTGAAGCTGCCCTAGCTCTTTAAGCGGATCTACCTGAAGAACGCATCATTCCCGAAGGGATTACTTACACCATTAACCTATACTTGATTTAAGCTTATTTATTTTA
This sequence comes from uncultured Desulfurococcales archaeon, assembly GCA_964519505.1. GTDB lineage: Archaea > Thermoproteota > Thermoprotei_A > Sulfolobales > CAZFJX01 > CAZFJX01. Next base: position 2,902 of record CAZFJX010000010.1, on the reverse strand, counting down.
CATATATTATTTCCTTAGATAGTTAGGTGGTTTGGTATGGGGGGCTCAGTAAGTTATATTGATGATGTAATTAAGGACTATTTCTTTGTAGAGGTTAATGGTGTTAGTCTACGTGCTTATGATTCAGTTAGGCTTAAGTCGTATACTAATGACTTAACGTTGGTGTTTATTCATGGGTCTCCTGGACAGATTAGTAATTGGAAGTACCTTATAGACTACTTTAAGGAGTACTATAGGGTTATTGCCTACGACTTAAGGGGTTATGGGATGTCTGATAAGCCTTTAGTAGTCTCCATGGACGACTACATAAAGGATTTGAGGGAGCTTATGGAGGTGCTTAAAGTTAATAACGGTAATGCCGTACTTATAGGGCATAGCTTTGGTGGTATGGTTGCTCAGGAATACGCCTCTAGATATGGCGTTAGGGGGTTAGTGCTTATTGGCTCATTAGTTAGGACACATCCGGACATCATAGATAAGATTGTCTGGAGGTTACCACCGTTCCTATGGCGTAAGCTACTATTTACTGAGAATCCATTAACTAAGGTGCTGTATAGGAAGTTGTTTTTCAGCCCTAAAACACCTGAGAGTATTTACGAGGAGTTTATGAGGGATAATAAGGACTACATAGAGTCCTTACCACCACATGTGTTTAGGTATATGAAGTACTTCGTGAACTATGACGCATCTAAGTCGGTATCCAAGATAAAGTGCCCAACATTAATAATAGTAGGTAGTGATGATAAAGTAACACCTCCAGAGCAGTCTAAGGAGCTACATACACTAATACCCAACTCGAAGCTAGTGGTGATACCTAATGCGGGACACCTAGTACTCTACGAGAAACCGCAGGAACTGATAAAGGAGATAATGAACTTCATAACCAAAGTATAGTAACAACCTTGAACCAACATTAAGTCACTAGGTCGTTAGGCGTTACCACCCAGTAAGGTTTCTCTTCACCCTTTCCTAAACTCTTTACGGCTAGGTACACGTCCTTGACTACGTAGTCCTTAGGTAGTAAGGCATGTGCTTTACGTAATGCCTTATCCCTCAACTTAATTAGCTCATCTAAATCTATATCAGACCATTTAACCTCAGCTACAACAGCTTCTTTTTTATTGGTGTTTAATATTGCTACATCTAATTCCTCACCCTTTCTCTCTAAGTACCCAGCCACCGTGAATCCCTGTTTTAAGTATTTACTAAGTAGGTACTGCCTAACTAGCTCCTCCCACGTTACTGACGTGTATCTATCTAACTCCCTAAGTATATGATTGAGTACCTCATCATAAGCACCAATCTCGATTAGATCAATTACTGGTTCTATAAGGACATACCAAGTACGTAGTATTGGGTCCGATATGACGTACCTACCCTTCTTACTGAAGAGCGGGACAATCCTCTTAACGAAATCTAGAAACTCCATAACCCTTAAGTACTTACTTACATGACTGGAATCCACACCTGTGACCTCAGATATTTTTGAAGGTGTTCCATAACCTCTAGCTATTGCTGATAATATAGAGCTATAAGTGTGAGGCTCCCTAAACTCCTCCCTTAAAAGTATGTATTTCTCTTCAACTAATGGGGCACCAGGCGATGCTATAAGACCCCTTACAGCACTGATTAAGTCAGGATATTTAGAGGCTAGGCATGCGTAGAAGGGTATACCACCAACTAATGCATAAGCCCTAACTACATCTTCAATGCGCCAACCACTAAGTAACTCCCTAAAATCTCTAAATCTTAGGGATCTGACCCTAAGCCTAACAGTAGCTCTACCATATAGGGGGGCTCCACCACCAATCACCTCTCTTAACATGAGCCCTACTAAACTACCACAAATCACTAACATTAACTTAGTCTTAGGCAAGACCTCATCAACGAACCCCTGAACCTCACTTAATACTTTAGGTGATGAACGTATCCAGTAAGTAAATTCATCAATAACTACGACAACGTCATTAAACCTCGTAGCTATGTAGTCAAGGGCATCCCTAAGACTACTAAACCTAACCTTACTTAAGACCACATCATGAAGAGTTCTAGAGGCACATTCAGTAAACTTACGTAAGTTATACCCGTAGCTAGAGAGTTGAGCTAAGAAATAAACATACTTAACACCAGACCTAACTAACCACTCTCTAATTAATCTCGTCTTACCAACTCTTCTTCTACCATAAATAACTACGAAAGAAGGTCTAGATTCCCAGGACTTACTTAACACTTCTAACTCGCTATCTCTACCGACGAACTTGCATGGCATACATAGTATACTACTGTATTTGCCGGGCATCCAGAGTACCTGTTCATGTACTAGCGTAGATTACTATAAAAATATTTGGCTTAAATCACTAAGTACATATGTTACTTCATATACTTAAGTAAGACAGTAAGTAACTCTTCTTTAACCTCCTTAGCATTAGGTCTTTCCTTAGGTTCTTCACATAACATCTTACTTATTAAGTCCCTTAACTCCCTAGGTAACCTCTTTAGATTAGGTTTCTCTTTTATGGATTCCTCATAATCATGGAAGTTAAATGGGTGCTCACCGACTATGGCTTCATAGAGTATGATGCCTAAAGCCCATATATCTGTCCATGGACCGACCTTACCGTAGCCCCTATATATCTGTTCGGGCGCCCCATAGCCTGGAGTGTAGGGTGTGAGTCTAGATGAGGATGGGGATACTGTTCTCATAACCTTAGCTATGTTAAAGTCAGTAACTTTAAGAATGCCTTCCTTAGTGAATAGAATGTTCTCAGGTTTAAGATCCCTATGAGCGATGCCGAGGCCATGAATATATGATAATGCATCAGATACCTGAATACCCAGTATTAATGCGTCCCTAATTTCTAACCTCCTCTGAACATTCAAGACCCCTCTTAATGAACCACCT
>CAZFJX010000009.1:0-74006 GCA_964519505.1 uncultured Desulfurococcales archaeon | reverse complement strand
TTGAACCCGGGACCTACGGGTTAAGAGCCTCGACAGCCCCCCTAACGGGGGCACCGCCGCTCTACCTGGCTGAGCTACGGGCCCTACACCATTACTCACTAAACTAAGTTATTTATAAGCTTTTAAAACAGTCAGCCTATCAACCCTACATCACTTCTCAGTCTACGTCGGCATCATCATTAGTTGCTTATTTAGGTGCTCCCTCACATTATCTGGTAGTTCCTCCTCCTTAATTACCTTTGCCGTTAGTGGCGGTTTCCTAACTATGGGCCCAACGACTACGTACCTCTCAGGTACGTCCTCTGCCTTACTCTTAAGTACCCTAACCTTAACGTATTTACCACTAATTAACTTTATATAGATGTACTTACCTTTCTTAAGCCCCATGCCTTCTCCCTTACTAACAGTACTTAAGTTAAATAGCTTTAATAAGTATTAATGTTTAGGTGCTTAAGGATTGAGTTCTAAATTCCCCGATGAGTGGAGGAAGCTTTATGAGGAAATTCTTAACTGTAGGAAGTGCAGACTTCACGCCAACAGAAAGAACCCCGTCCCTGGTGAGGGTAGTTTTAATGCAGACATACTGATAATTGGTGAAGCCCCAGGCAGAAGGGAGGATGAGGAGGGTAGACCCTTCGTTGGTGCAGCAGGCAAGTTGCTTACTGAGCTACTTAATAGTATAGGGCTAAGTAGGGAGAGAGATGTTTACATAACTAACGTGGTTAAGTGTAGACCCCCTGGGAACAGGGATCCTAAGGATGATGAGGTTCAAGCATGCACACCTTACCTACTTAGGCAGATAGCCATGCTTAAACCTAAAATAATTATAACATTAGGTAATCATGCAGGTAAGCGCGTATTTTCACTTGCTGGGTTAAGTTGGGATAGCGTTATGAGGAGGAGAGGTAAAGCCTATGAGGGCGTAATTGAGGGCATAAAATTAACGATGATACCTACGTTACATCCAGCTTCAGCATTATATAACCCTAGGTTGAGGTCAATACTGGAGAGGGACTTTAAACTCATAGGTAAGTATGTGGATACGTTGATTAAAGGTATTAGTAAGGAGGCGGAAAGAAAGACCCCTAAGAGGGGTTCCTTACTTGACTTCATAAAGGGTTAATACTCATGAGCTATAGAAGATTAATGAAAGGTGCTTAGTCCTTGAGCGGTAGGGGTGAGGTGGATCGTAGTAAGTTAGATGACTTGAGGAAGTTCCTTGAGGAGAAAATCGAGGAGCTTAGGAGGGAGATAGAGTTTTATGAACTAATACTATCGCTTATCGAAGGTAGGTACGCAGCTACTAGACCAAGACCTGAAATGGAATCACTGGTTGTTAGGGATTCATCAGGAAGTGTAATAGCTACGTTGAGTTACTCCAAGAATAAGCTTAGGATAAACCCAAACATAAGCATAAGGATGAGTAACCATGTCTTCAATACATTTCTACTTAGGTTTCTTGAGGAGAAAAAGAGTAGGTCAAGAACCATTAACAATTATGAAATACAGACAGATAGGTCCGGCTATGTAACCGAGATATCTATTGAGGGAAATATCGATGAGGTATTACTTACTGAACTTCAGGCTGCTATGAGATTTATTGCCGATAAGCTTAGGGAGAAGTAGTACCTCAGAGTAACACTGACCAGGCATCGATACCTACTTGCCGGGTAGTCATCATAGGCTCTACTATAAAGTACCTTACCAGGTTTTATAAGAGTTCTTAAGCCTTTGAGTGCTACCCATGTGGTTTACCTCCTAAATATAATCTCTGTATGGAATAGTTATTATGGGGTACTGTATGGAGTTCAAAATACTAGCTGACGTGTTCAAGAAGCTAGAACTAACAAGTAGTAGGACACAGCTAACGTACTACTTAGTTAGCCTATTTAGGAAGACCTCGCCCGAGATCATTGATAAGGTTATATACTTAATTCAGGGTAAGTTATGGCCTGACTGGCTTGAGTACCCTGAGTTAGGTGTTGGTGAGAAATTCCTTATTAAGGCCGTATCGTTAGCCACGCATGCATCCGAGTATGAGGTTGAGAAGCTGTATAAGCAGTTGGGTGATTTAGGTAAGGCTGCTGAAGTTCTTAAGCGTCGTAAAGGTGTTGGCGGCGGCTTAATGGCTTTCATGACTCAGCCAACTAAGAAGGTACTTACTGTTGAGAAAGTTTATGAGACGTTAACTAAGGTTGCTTTAGCAACTGGTGAGGGAAGCAGGGATGTCAAGATAAAGTTAATAGCTGGCTTATTAACTGATGCTGAGCCTGAGGAGGCTAAGTACATAGTTAGATTTATTGAAGGTAGGTTACGTTTAGGTATAGGTGATGCAACAATAATGGATGCTTTAGCAATTGTTTTCGGTGGTTCACAAGCTTATAGACCAATCGTTGAGCGTGCCTACAACATACGTGCTGACTTAGGTAACGTAGCTAAGGTACTAGCCACTAAAGGGATTGAGGAGTTAAAGAAGATTAAGCCCGTTGTAGGCATACCGATAAGGCCCATGCTCGCTGAAAGGTTAAGCGACCCCTATGAAATACTCACTAAAGCAGGGGGTAAGGCGCTCGTTGAATATAAGTACGATGGTGAGAGGGCTCAGATACATAAGAAGGGTGATAAGGTATGGATATTCTCTAGGAGACTTGAGAACATAACTCATCAGTACCCGGATGTAGTTGAGTACGTTAGGGAGAGCGTGGTTGCTAATGAAGTCATAGTTGAGGGTGAGATCGTGGCCGTAGATCCGGAGACAGGCGAGATGAGGCCGTTCCAGGAACTCATGCACCGTAAGAGAAAGCACGATATTCATGAAGCCGTTAAGGAAATACCTGTAAAGGTATTTCTCTTTGATGTGCTTTACGTCAATGGCGAGGACTTAACTGATAAACCCATATTGGTACGTAGGAAGTACTTACATGATGTAGTTAAAGAGACAGAACATATCAGGATAGCCGAATACATCTCCACGTCGAACCCTGAAGAACTAGAGAAGTTCTTCCTTAAGGCGATAAACGAAGGTGCTGAGGGGGTTATGGTTAAGGCGGTGCATGATCAAGCCATATATCAGGCAGGTGCTCGTGGTTGGTTATGGATTAAGTATAAGCGTGACTATAAGAGCGAAATGATAGACACTGTTGACTTAGTGGTTGTTGGTGCTTTCTATGGTAGGGGTAGAAGAGCAGGTAAGTTCGGTGCTTTACTAATGGCTGCTTACGATCCTAAGACAGACACGTTTAAGACCGTATGTAAAGTAGGCAGCGGCTTCACCGATGAGGACTTAAATAAGATGGTCACGATGTTCCAGCCATATATAATTAGACATAAACACCCAAGAGTGGACTCTGAGTTAGAACCTGACGTATGGATAACGCCTTACTTCGTTGCTGAAATCATAGGTGCCGAATTAACGCTATCACCGCTACATACGTGCTGTAAGAATGCCATCAAGAGTGGTGCAGGTATCTCAATAAGGTTCCCAAGATTCATAAGATGGAGACCTGATAAGAAGCCTGAAGACGCTACGACAACAGATGAAATCCTAGAGATGTATAGGAGGCAGTTAAGGAGAATTACTGAGGAACACATCGTTACTTAAGCAATTATCTGGGCAGTAAGTCCGAGAGCTTGGCCTGGGAGGTTAGGCTTAAATACGCATATAATTACATTATTACGCCAACTATGAACCTTAACTATCTTTCCCCTATAGACGTTACCGTATTTATCCCTAACAATGACCTTACACCCAACTAAGTTACCCACTGCTTTAGTAGAGTAAGTAACCTTTACGTACACTTGGTTAGTATACTGCCTTAACATACCTCTACGATAACCAAGTACGATACCCTCACCAACAACCGTGAAAGCCCTAGCACTTTCCGAACTCATCAACATCACCCTGCCTAAAGAGTTCACAACGTAATTTAAGAAATTAGCTTAAAAGCTTTTACTTCCGTATAGTAGATTCTTAAGAAGGAGATATATTGAAAAACTATGAAGATAAAACTTACATTAAAAGCTAATCACGTTTAAAAACTAAAGTGTGTTTAAGTTGGGGCCTTAGCACCCTCAGCTGATGGTGTAGTTATTGACGGTAGCTCTGGGAACTTCTCCTTCATTCTCTGCTCGGCTATTACTTTAGCCTCCTCAAGTATCTTCCTAGCCTCAGGTGAGGTGTAAAACTCTGAGACACCAGTCCCCACAACACTACCTGACTCAATAACTACATCCCTAAGCACCTCCTCAACCTCAGCTAACTCAAAGCTCATTGTTGGCATAACACCCTTTAATATACCCTTAAGCTCCTTAACAACACCTATAACAGGCACTAAGGCTGTCATTATGTTACCGAATATCTCAACAGTCTCTAGTCTTAATGATATCTGCTCAAGTGCTACTTGAGTTATCGTTAACTGCTTCACCATTTTCCTAATCTCAGCAATCTCATTAGCGTACATAGTCGCCCTGGTAGTGTCCTTAGTTATTAACGCATCAACAACCTTCTCAAATAGCGCCCTATCCCTCTCTCTTAACCTCTCAATAAATACATCAAGCTTACTAATCATTGACCTAATCTTGTAGTTGGCCATAACTATCTTGTACTTAGCTGGTTCTGGTTTCTTTATTAGCTTCTTAATCTTCGTGCCTATAGTTGATTCCTTACCCTCCCAAGCTACGGTAAAGTTCTTGAAGTCGTACATAGTTTTAATTCACCAGTAAAAACGTGATGATTAGTTTATATTTAAGGCGTAGGGCTTTAGAAAACGCTCATAACTTAGGTAATGTGACCCCTCTTTGCCCTAAGTACTTACCCCTATACGGTCTTTCAATGGGTGTTGTTACCTTAGCGAAAACAACATGCAAGAACCTAGTACCTACCCTTATACGGACAGGGAATGAAGTCGTTATTAACTCAATAGTTAACTGACCTTCAAAGCCTCCATCAATTATTGTTGGGGGTATAGAGAGACCTAGCCTAGCGAATGTAGACCTAAGCTCCACAAAACCCATGAGTTCCGGAGGTACTTTAAGGTACTCAATAGTATGAAGTAAGTATCTGGAGTTCCTCTTAAGATATATGTACCCATCTTCAGCCTTACTACATGAGTAGTACTTTGCTATATTATCGCATTTCCCAATATCTAGTACCTCATCTGTCTCCCTTATCAGGCAGTACTCCTCACCCAACCTAAGGTCTAAGCCGTTCTCCCTAACTATGTTTTTATCGAAGGGTTCTACATGAAGCCTTCCAGAGCTTATGTAACTCCTTAAGTCAAAGTCCGAGAGAATCATTTCAGGTAACCCACCTACATTTCTCCTTGTACTCCTTAATTAAATCCCTAAACACCACATCACCTTCGGGTTTTACCTCCTTGAACGTAGCTGCATAATACCTAAATACCTGCACCTTAGGGCTTAACCAACAGTCAGGACTTAACCCAGCCTTTAAGCACGTTTCAGCAAGGAATGTCTCAACATCCCAGCAATACTCGACAGGAACAACAGGTAGTAAAATACCGCTAAACACACCTAACTGGACTATAAGTCCATGATACCCTATAGTTACCTCCTTAATGATATCGTAGCCCTTAGCCTTTATAAGCTCAGGTACTGAAAGCACCGATACTTCAACAGTTACATCACTTAACTCACTTAAAGTCATTGGAGGGAATCTAGGATCCTCAGTTGAAGCCGCTATAGCTGAGTTAATGACTGTATCAACTAAGGGAGCTATAGGCTTTATAAACCCTATACATCCCCTAAGCTCGTATCTGCCGTTTAAGTATGTTTCTAAGGTAACGAATGCAGCGCCTTTCTTCACTAAGTGCTTAGGGGTATTTTCTGGAGGTTTTATCCTCCTACCATAGGCTAAATACTCATGTATGGCCTTACGTGCTAACTTAACGAGAAATACACCATCCTCATAACTTAATTCTTTAGGGTCAAGAACCTCACTCAATCTTAGCACCTACTTCGTTGACTTTTTCTTCATCTTAGCTAATATTTGTTGACTCTCCTCCAAGATCTTATTAATGGTTTTCCAATGGTTACCAACCCAGTAAGCTTTCTTGCATTTATCGCAGAACCAAAACTCCTTATACTTATATCTAATCGTTGGAGGTACATAAGGGGCTATTTCGGCTACGTCCGTGACCTTCCTAAGTGGTGAATTACAGTGCGGGCACCTAGTTCTGCTGAAGTCTACCTGAAGTCTTATACCTGTTCTTAAGGCTATCTTAGCTAGTTCCTTAGGTACTTCAGCTATGTCTAGTAAGACAACCCTTAACCCCCTTCTTAACGCCCTTCTAAAGAGTCCTACATCCCTAGTTATTATAATCCTATCATCTCTCTCAGCTATCTTAAGTATCTTCCAATCTTCAAAATCCCTTGAATATAAAGTATCATAGCCTAAGACCCTAAGCCACCTAGCTATATCACCTAACATCGTATCTACGACAAACCTTATACTACGCTCAGTAATTACTTCGGACGACATTGCCCTACCTTAAGTTGAGGTCTTATTAGGGGATATAAATACGTTACGTAACTATGTCTTTGGAGACTAGGTAAGCAACGATATCTGTAAGTGTAACAACACCAACAATTTCGTTACCGCGCATGACTATAACCCCTCTAATACCTTTTTCCTTCATTAAAGCTGCTGCCATACCTAGGGTATCACTCTGCTGAAGTATAGGTATGGTTCTGTTCATTATGTCTAATGCCCTAATCATATGTATTCTCTCCTTCCTGAACTTAGCTGGTAATAAGTCATGCAACTCTAAGAATGCTTTAGCTAACTCATCGACAGTAACAATACCAATTAATCTATTATCTACGCTAACTACGGGTAGGAATGATATGCCTTCAGTTATCATTAAGTTACGTATGTTAAGTAATGAGTCAGTTTCCTTGATGTAGATGGGGTTAGGAGTCATTACGTTTCTTAATGGTGCTTTCTCATTCCTTGCTACATCCAGTAGGTCCCATTTGGTTAAGAGGGCTATAGGTTCTTTCTCCTTATTGACTAGTGGAATGCTACTTACGCGTCTTTCAAGCATGATCCTACAAGATCTGATTAAGGGCTCATTTGGCGGTAGTACTATAGGGTCTGAGGTCATGAAGCTAGATACGTGTAGTAACGATGTTGTTGCCCTTAAAGTTCTTGTTAGACCTAACTTCCTAATTATGTCCTTAGTAGTCAATATGCCTACAACCTTACCCTTCTCAGTAACAACAACTCTATCAAGCCCGTACTTCTCCATAAGCTTTGTTGCCGCATATAAGGTGTCATCTTTATCTATTATTGGGAAGTCCTTTAGCGCTACCTCATATGAACTGACAATCAACAAGGTAAGCACCTTAAAGCATCCTTATAGCCTTAACTATCTCTCTCTTAGTTACTAAACCTACAAGTCTACCTTTATCATCAATCACGGGCAGAGTACCTATATTGTTCTTGATCATGGTATCAGCAGCATTAGCTAAGTCTTCATCTTGATGAATAACTAAGGGGTCTGGGGTCATTACGTCATTAGCTATTGGAATTACATAAACCCTCACGGAGCTAAAGATTCCTCTAGGCGATATGCCACCTCTCTTAATATATTTTCTTGAAGACACCATACCTTCAATGTTATAGAAGGCTATATCGCTCGGTGCTATAATGCCTACAGGCTTATTACCCTCGATAACTATAACTCTATTAACATCGCTTGAGGTCATTAAGTCAATTATGTAGAATATGGAGTGGGTCCTCTCAACGACTGGTGGATTAGTTATCATTACCTCAGATACCTTTAGCTTACCATGATACTTATCCCTATAAGCCCTAACAAGGTCTGTCTTCGTTATTATTCCAACGAGCCTTTTACTACTATCTATGACTGGCAGGCTACTTATTTTGAGCCTAAGCATCGAGTAGGCAGCTAATTTAATGCTCTTATCATAACTTATTACGTGAACTGGTGATGTCATTATTTCTCTAGCTAGAACCGTGTCTAAGGGCCTGATGTACCTACGCCTGATTTGGAGCATCCTTACGAAGTCTGTTTTGGAGATAATCCCAACTATTTGACCGTCTTCAACTATGACCACCCTACCTATCTTATGTCTAAGCATTAGGTTTCTTATGTAGGCTAAGTTGTCTGACGGTGAAGCCGTAATTACTGGTGAGGACATATAAGTACTTACCCTTGGTGGCACCTTAAACCACCCCTACTTAGTTACTAAGGCGTAAATGACATCTCTCTCAGTTATTATACCGACCAAGGTACCGTTCTCAGTAACAAGTAAGCCGCTGACATTATAAGTACTCATTAACCCTATAGCGGTGCTTAAATCATCATTAGGACTTACAGTGACAACCCTTGATGTACTTATTTCACTTATTTTTGCATTTAAGAATTCCTCAATATTACCTGTTTTGGCCATGGAGAATATCTTATGGCTACCTACGACATTAACTACATCCTTAGCAGTGACTATCCCAGTAACTACATCTCTTTCATCAACTATAGGTAACCTCCTAATACCTGCGGAAACCATTAACTGAAGTACATCCTTAATGCTTTTATCTTCACGTATAGTAATGACATTTTTGGTCATGAGATCCTTAATCTTAACTCCTAAGCTAATCCTACTTGATAAGTAGTTAACTATATCTCTCTCAGTAACTATACCTACAACCCTATTTTCATCATCAACGATCGGTATAACACCATAACCGCTTAACACCATTAATTCAAGTAGATCCGTTAGTTTCCTATCAACACTTATAGTTGCCGGATCCTTCTTCATTATTGAACCTATGTTTTCATTAAGTGCTTTATAGATATTGCCTCCATACTTAACCTTAACTATATTGAAGTAATCTCCACCACCAAAGTAATTGACTAGATCCATGGCGGTAACTAATCCTAAGATACGGTCTTCACTATCTGTTATTGGTACTGCCCTGATATTATTCCTGTACATTAATTCAGAAACCCTTAGTACAGAGTTATGGGGTGATGATTTAATTACCTCCTTAATGCCGGCGTATTTTAACTCACTATCATGTTTATGAATTCTGGTTGAGAAGTTCGGTTTGCCATCACTCCTTAACCATCGATGCATTTCAATTCTTCTCCTGATATTTACGGGTTTCACCCATATCACCTCTATTAAATAAATACCCTACACACGTCCTCTCTATCAATAATTCCTTTAAGATACCTTTTCTCATCAACTATTGGTATCCTACCTATATTCCTTCTAACCATTAAGTATAGAGCTGTACGTATAGGCTCGTTAGGTGTTAAGGTTATCGGGGGTGTGACCATTATGTTTCTAACTCTAGGTCCTTTACGTGGTGCTGACTCTGATTCAAGCTCTATGCGTGTAAACCCAGCCTTTATGAGATCATGCTGAGATACAAACCCGACTACCTTACCACGCTTATTAACCACTGGGAACCCAGCAAATCTATGTCTAAGCATCTTTAACCATAACCTACTAACGTGGGTTTCGGGCATCACCGTCTCTACTTCCCTAGTCATAATCTCACTTACGGGTATCTCATGCTTAGGGCTTTCATAAGTCAGTAGGTACCTCATGAAGTCCTCTAAACCAAACATACCTACGTACTTACCGCCTGAAAGTACAGGTACGTACCATTCATCAGCCCTAATCATTTTCCTAACTGATTCAACAACATCGTCAATCACATCGAGAGTTAATCTAGGTTCTTCAGCTATATCAAGGACCCTGTAATTCGACCTCGTTGACGTTATGGATAAGACACCAACTCTGGTAACTACACCCACTAACTTACCACGAGTAATTACGGGAAGAACCCTAACACCGAAATCGCGCATAACTGCGCGAGCCCTAGTCACTAAGTCATCGGGAGATAGATAAGGGTAAGTTTTATCAACAAGTGAGGCAACCTTTAAAAACAAGACCACCTCCAGGTATACTTACGCACCAAAGATAATAAATCTACAAAATACCTATGGACCTAGGGATACCTCTTCAATATCCTTGAACTCCCAGGAACAACCCTGCTTATATCTTCTTCTGAGATCACACTTAGCCTATGGTCATATTTAATGAAATGATTCCTTATTTCCTTAACCACATTAACCTTCCTTAACTCGCCAGGCATGATGACTACGTAGACATCGCATCTCTCAGAGACTAAGTCTTCAGGTCCTTGAATCACGTATATCGATGAATCCTTAACTTCAACACCTATGGCGAGCCTTAAAGGTACGTTACGTATGTAGTTTTTCCTACCATAGATCATGAAGGAACCCTTAGGTAGGTATTCACCTGATGGTGCCTTCTTACTTACCTGCTTACCCCATACCCAGAAAACGTCTATAGCACCTAAACCTGCCTTCCAAGCTTTACTATGGCATGCAGCAAGTACTGAGGCTTCATAAATGGTTCTCTCGGTGGGTTCTTTACCTTCAGTCCTTACAATGACTACAGACCCTCCCTGAATATCTGCGTGAACAAATACGTCATTATCACCTAAGTACTTCCTTATTAATGATTCGTTCTGCTCAGCGTTTCTACCTCCGATAACTAAGAAACCATCACTAGAGATAAGCCAGTGGTACTTGTGGTACCATTCTCTCTTAACAACTAGGGCAGGTATTGTCTCAAGTAGCTCAATCCTCTTGGATTTAAGCTCTTTTAAACGCCTCACTAACTCCTCCTTATGTTCCTTAGCGCCTTCTAACCTTCTCTTTAAATCGCTAAGCTTTTTCTGAAGTCTTATTACGTAATCCTTAAGGGTTAACCTAACATTAAGTCTTATTACGTGGTCACCTAAGCGAACGCTGTAAGCGCCTTCATGAGCGTTCACATCAACTACATCACCACATGTAAACACCTTATTCCAACCTAAACTCTTCACAGTATTCCTAACACAGTTCATTACCCTCTCTAGGTCTAAATAATTGCTATATATGGTGTTTATCAAGTTATTAATACGTTCTATCTCAGTATGGAATTTACTTATTAATTCATCCTGCTTAGCTATTGTTTTCTCAAGCTTACGTATTTCACCTTCTAACTCACTAACTTTAGACCCTACAGCTCTCTCAGTAAGGACCCTCCTAAAGTACTCATCAACAGCCTCATTAAATGAAGGACGATCCTTAATGACATACTCATCAGTTAAGCATGTAGGTTTAAACGGAAGTACCAATGCAGGCTTATCACCCACATAAACAATAACGGGTTTAGGGTTCCTGATTACGTCATCTATGAACTTAATTAATTGGTAATATAGCTCCTTAATAGCACTGTCAGACAAGGACTTAGGGCTTTCATGTTTATTTAAACCTAACCTCTTTAGAACCTCTTCAGCAACCTCTGGTGGTAAACCAACACCCCTAATTAAACCCCTAACAATGTCCTTACTAGTGAGTAATCTCTCCTTAAATTCTGAAAGACTTAGCTTAAATACGTTTATGGAGGGTGGCGGTACGTACATCTTACCAATCCTTAACTCCCTATCCCTTACTCTCATCTCTTTACTAACATAAACTAAAACCCCCCTCTCATCAACTATAGCAAAAATACCCCTAGGCATTAACTCAACGACAATTTCATAGACTTTACCTTTACGTGACCTTACCTTAAACTTAACTATCCTATCGAAATCTACTTGCTGAATACCTATTACCCTACCATCCCTTAGGAGTTTCCTAATGTATGTCTGCCTACCCCCAAGCAATGGTGATGTCTTAACCCTCGGTTTATACCTAGATAGTGAAATTCTCATAGAAGGTTCCAAATATAGGTATGCTTCACCTACGCCTTTAACGATCAACTTAAACACATATATGTCCTCACTTAGTACGTATACATTATCGATTAAGGCGTTAATTACACATTCCTTAAGCTCCTTAACTAACACAGCAACGTCGAGCGATGTTAATGACTTTTTATACTTCATATTCTTTATTCACCTTAGGGGTTAGGGCGTGGAGTGTAGTGACTTAGCCGTTCTGATTAGGACCATATACGGTATTATTGTCGGTTTCATACTCGCAATCATAAGTAAAATCTTTAATGTGCCTAAAGACCCTCAGCTATCGCTGATATGTATACTTGCTTTACTATTACTTTACATACCTACATTACCATTAACTAATTATGTGTGCTTAACTAGGTTTGGTACCAAACCCAAGAGTAGGGATGTACTGGCTTATGTAGCTACTTCATTTGCTTCATGGATCGCATTTTATAATTTCATTTAGTAAGTTATGTTCGTAGTAAACTATTCTAGATCTTAATAAATCAATAAGTCCCGGGGTAATCACGGCTTTTCCCTTATCTATAGGGTAAGCGAAGGGCAGTATGACCGTGTATTCTATGTCCATGATTTTAAACCTTAACTCATAGTTAATCACGTAATTTATGCGTTCTAAGGGGATGCCTCCGATGATTTTCTTAACTACATATGCTGCCCCATCAATACTGAACTGGTACTTACCTATGTTCCTAGCCTTAGCTTTAGGTACTTTAGTTGTAATTAGCTCTTTAGTTCTCCCCCTAGGTGGGTGATCGCCTAGTATACCCCCTATAACGACGGCTTTTACATCATTAAGATCCTCCTTACGTAGCTCCTTAGGTGCTTGAGGATCTAAAATAAGAATTTCCTCCTGACTAAATAGCTCGGTGAAGCTCTCCTTAAATACCCTACCTAAATCACTAAGTAACTTAGCCTCATTATCCTTTTTAACATTCGTGAATAGCACTTTATCCTTACCGAAAATTTTAGATACATGCCTATACTCAAGTAGTAGCCAAGGGGATATGCATGGTTCTAAATGCTCTACCGCTATTAGCAGTTCACTCAATATTCACCCCTAGAATTAACGTGGGTTACACTTATTAAGAAAGTTAAGAGCTACTGACATGATATGATAGGTGGTAGGGGTAAGGAAGTAGTATGTATTCGTGACTTAGGAGAGATAGCTAAAGTTTACGATAGGATAGCGTCTATATATGATGGGGTATATGGAGGTGAGCAATTAAGTAAGTATAAGGCGGCTTTAAGTAATGGGTTAATGAATTATTTAAGACGAATTAGAAATGTTAAGCTAGCTGACTTAGGCTGTGGCACGGCATTACTACTTAACTATTTACTTGATGTTTTAGGTCATAATTATGGGATTCATTACGTAGGTATTGACGTGAGTATCAATATGATCAATGAAGCCCTTCAAAAGCTTAAAAATACATCAAGCACTATGTATGACTTCATAGTTGCTGACATAAATAACCCACCGTTAAGAGTTAATTACTTCAATATAGTTACTTCAATATCAGCACTGTGTAACTTCGAGGATCTAGTGAAGCTCATAACCTACATATCGGAGCAGGGGTTTAAGGGATTATTATTACTCACGTATATAAGGACGTCATTAAATAAGAAGTGCCCAGTCTGCTTAGGATATGAAGCAATAGAACATGGGAGGGAATGCATATATCTCATAAAAATTTAAATTCAAACAAGTCTTTAAAGTATATAGTAAGGAATTAAAATGTAAAGAAAGGTATAGAGGTTGGCTGATGCGATGTCGTTAAAACCTGAAAGCCCATTAAAAACATTAAGACTTGCACAAAACAAAACTGTACTTGTAAAGTTAAAGGATGGGCATGAATTAATAGGTAAGCTCGAATTAAGTGATCCAACAATGAATCTTGTATTAAGTGATTGTTTTGAAATAGATGAAAAGAATAGTAAGCCAGTAGCGAGGTATGGTAGGGTATTCATTAGGGGTAGTCAGATATTATTCATAACTATAGACTACGATGTTAAAGGGTTAGGGCTTTAGGTGCTTTACCCTTCTTTAAAAATATAAGCCTTGATTACTGTGAGTAATTAGAGTTAATAGTGTGGTATAGGAAAGCTTTTTAGCAACTAATACCTTCTAGTGATTGGTGCGATTAATGAAGAACGTAGTTGTGGAGGAGATTAAATGGCAACCCATTGAGGAAATGGAGGTTGAGCTAGTTGAGAGAAAAGGGTTAGGGCATCCAGACTTTATTGCTGATTCTGCAGCCGAGGAAGCCAGTAAGGCCTTATGCAGGTACTACGTAAATAACTTCGGCTACATCCTACACCATAATCTCGATAAGGTACTGCTAGTTGGTGGGCAGGCTAACCCTGTTTTTGGTGGTGGTGAAGTACTTCACCCAATATACATAATAGTATCAGGTAGAGCAACCACTGAAGTAGTTAAAGATGGTAAGATAATACATGTACCCGTAGGTACATTGATCATTGAGGCGGTAAAGAACTGGATAAGGAGGAACTTCAGGTTCTTGGACCCTGAGAACTACGTAATTGTTGATTATAAGATAGGTAAGGGCAGTGTTGATTTAACGAGTGTTTTCGAGTTATATAGGAAGTATAAGGTGCCAAGAGCTAATGACACAAGCTTTGGTGTTTCTTATGCGCCGCTCTCAACGCTTGAAAGAATAGTTTATTCTGTTGAAAGGTACATTAATTCACCACAATTAAAAAAAGTGTTGCCTGAGGTTGGTGAGGACATTAAAGTTATGGGGCTAAGAAGAGGTAAGACTATTGAGTTAACTATAGCCGCTGCCATGATCTCTAAGCTAATCCCTGACCCAGACCACTACTTCTCAGTTAAGGAAGAATTAAAGAATAAAGTACATGATTACATATGTAAGTTAGCATCTGATTATGATATCAAGATATATATCAATACTGCAGACAGTGCTGAACACGGTATTTATTACATAACGGTAACAGGCACTTCGGCTGAGCATGGTGACGATGGAGCTACAGGTAGAGGTAATAGGGTTAATGGTTTAATAACACCTATGAGACCCATGAGTCTTGAAGCAACTGCAGGTAAGAACCCGGTAAGTCATGTGGGTAAGATATATAACGCATTAGCTAAGATTATTGCTGAGAAGATATATAGAGAGGTAAGGAATGTGAGGGAAGTTTATGTAGAGCTTCTTAGTCAGATAGGCAGACCGATAAATGACCCCCTAATGGCTAATGTTAAAGTAATCCCTGAAACGCCGCCGCTCACAATGAATATGGTTAGTGAGATAAGAAGTATAGTTCATGAAGAGCTAGATAATGTGACTAGACTAACTGATAAGATATTGAAGGGTGAGTTAAGTATTTTCTAATCGACCTAAACTTAGCTCAGCTCTATAATTATTCACTAACTTAATTAGGTCCTCTTCAGTCATTACCTTCATCATTCTCTTTCTATAGTCTTCAATAGCTCTTTGGGCTTTCTTAATGAGTTTATCAAGGCCCTCGCTTCTTAGTAACACTAAGTCATCTAGCTCTAGAACTAGATTATCCTTAACATCTATTACTGGTATCGACCTCCTCATGAAGCAATCGATAAGTTCCTTACTTAAGTTACTTGTTAAGATAATTATTCCGAGTCTCTTCAATGTATTTAATGCTTCATCATCCGTAATTACTGGGTTAACTACGTAAATTAGTTCACCCTTCTTTAAGGGACCAACTTTAGACACTGAACTAGTTAAGTGATCCTTCTTAAGTAATTGAATTCTCCTTACTAACTTAAGCTCCCCACTTAAAACCCCTCTAAGGGCCTCAGTAAGCACCTTAACTTCATCCTTAAACTCTTCAAGACTTCTTTCTAGTTTCCTAGCATACGTGGCTAACACGTTATACCTACTAAGTAATGCTTGAACCTCCCTCTCTGACTTCACCTTAGCCGACTCCTCACGTGATCTAAGCTCTAATTCATTCCTTAATTCAATTAACTTATACTCGAGCTCCTTAACCTTCTGTTTAAGTAGCTCATTCTCTCTTATTAATTCCTTACGCTCTTCCTCAAGACTCCTTATCCTATTCCTTAAATCAAACTCAACATTACTTACTAAACGCTTAATCAGCTCTGAAGGTAGAGTCACACCCTTATCTGAGTCTAGCGACCTAGCTATTATCTCCTCTAATGCCTCACTTACTGACTTACCCTTAATGACTAAGTACTTAACCTCATTAATGGGTATGTTTATATTCAGTTCAGCTAACTTACTCTCTAAGTGAGTGAACTTAGCTTCATAACTCTTAAGTGCCTTAGTAGCCGCTGCAAGTGCGTCTCTTTCATGGGTTGTTGATACAGTCACGTTATTATCCACATGCCTCTTTAACCACTCAATAAGTTCTTCCTTCTCCTCGATACTTAAGCTCTCTGAGGGCACAAATAGAGAGGCGTTAAGTGTTGCAGCTATTTTCTTAACCATGTCCGGCACTGGGTTCTTGTCTGTAGCAACCATTACCGGGATTCCGTAATTCATTACTAAGTTAATAATCTCTTCTCTATCAAGACCCCTCTTACTAAGTACTAGTAGCGGGTTAAAGTCTAGATCAATAATGGCTAGGCCTGTCTCCATTCCAGGATCTAGCCCCACAACCACATACTTACTTAATCTTGTTGGTAGTCCACCTAACCCCTCAATCTCTATCCTAGACTTTAGTAAGGGCTTAATAGTCACGACTATGTCATGGCCCTTCTTGGGTTTAACAATACCTGCTAATTTATCTCTAGGCGCGTAAACAATGAAGACACTACCTTCAAGGCCACCCCTACTCTTCCTAACATATAGGTCGTAATCAATGTTGCGTTTATCTAACGCCTCCTTAATCTCCTTAGTAGCCCTTAATATGAGCCCTCTAATGTTCCTTATATACTTACCGGATCTAGAACCACCAGCACCCGGGCTTCTACCTCTACTCACTATTATCTTAGTCTTCTTCTCATACACCTTAACCTTAGAACCCATACCCTTAGCGGCTAGTACTGCACACAAATACGCAGTCTTTAGAGGTGAAGGCTTTCCTTGAGGCACTAAAATACCTTCCTTTCTAGCCAATTCTTTAATATCTACGAATACACCATCAACCACAGTTACTTGAACAACCTCCGTTTGCGGTGGTATGAGGGATAGTACCTTAAGCACCTTACTTTCAGAACCCCCAAGCTCTAGAACGTTATCTACGGCTAACTTACTTGGTTTATAGTCCCATAATAACCTAATTAGTTGAGGGAGTGAGACGTCACTATTTTCGTAAACAACCTTATCGCCTTCCATCATAACGATAGCGTATCTATACCTACTTAACCTCTCAGAGAACTGGCTGACTAAGTCAATACCAGCTACTAACCTCTCGGAGTTATTCTCAGAACTCACTTAATTCACCCTTAACGTACTTAATGGTCCTATTAACATTCACCCTTAACTTAAACCTCCTGTTAAAGAACTTAACAACGTAAATTATATCTCTTATGAGTAAGTTTTCGGCGGATGGATGTAATTTATAGACGTATTGGGGCCAATCAATTATTAGAGGTACTTCCTCCTCATCCCTAACAACAACCATGATATTATACTCGCTTAAGTCTCCATGGACTATACCTGCGTCATTATACGCTATCTTAATAGTCTCTATAATCTTCTTAAGAACACCTTCAGGATCTTCTAACCACTTGATTTTAAATAGCTCAACACCCTCTAAGTACTCAATAACTACTGCATGTCTGGACCAACCTACGGGTTTTGGTACGTAAGCCTTTTTGCTGTATAGTTCTATAAGCGCCTTATACTCCCTTTCAGCTGATAATTTAGACTGGATTAACCAAGCACTTTGTGTTGGTTTCTTTACATACGTCCTAACCCTTTGTGTTTGTCTGAAGCTAGTCCTACCTATCCTATAGAACTTAACTATGACCCTCTCATCTCTTGGGTCTAGACCTAGGTAAATATCGCTCTCCTTACCCACACCTATCTTATCTCCTAACGCCTTAATTATGTCCCTATCAGCTAAGCTCTTCAATGCTAAGCAATCAAGACCTAAGTAGGTTAATTGGTAACCTGGATAAGGAACCACGTTCTTACGGATTAGCTTAAGCCTATGGAGCTTACCTAACCTTAACTCAGTCTCCTTAGGGTTAAGTCCTGAGTACTTCTCGATAAGTTCTAAAGGTACGTACTCATAACGTGGTAGCATCCTATCAAGTAAGCTCAATATCCTGAAGTCCTTACTGACTAGTTGTCTATATATAACCGCTAACTTAACCTTTAAACACCCACAAATACTACATATTATGGATGCTTAAATGATTTATTGATTAATTTAAACTTACCTTAAGTAGCTTAATGCCTTAACCGCTTTCTCATAAGGGTTTGGGGACTTGGTTATTGCTGAACCTATTATGAAGATCTTCGCACCGGTCTTTCTTAATTGCGGTAGGTCTTCAGGTCTTATACCACCGCTTAATGAGACAATTCCGTTAAATACCTTAATAACCTCAGTGACTTTATCCAGTAAATCCGTAAGTCTAATACCGCGTCTTAACTGAACGTCTATACCTACATGGTAATTCACTATATTAACCCCTAACTTCATTAGTTCTTTACACCTACTGACAGGGTTCTTATGCGATATTAAGTCAATAACTACATCACCATCAAATTTACTAGCCTCTCTCAATGCCTCAATAATGACTTCATCATCAGCAACAGCAAGTACTGTTGACGCATCAGCGCCTGCCTCCATAGCCATCTTAACCTCAAGAGCGCCCACATCCATGGTCTTCATATCAGCAAGGATTATAGCGTCCTTAGCTACTTCCCTTACCTTTCTTATGGCGTTAACTCCATGACATTTAATTAATGGTGTACCTACCTCAATTATGTGGGTTCCAGCCTCGTAGACAACCCTAGCTATCTTTAATGCTTTATCTATATCTGTAACGTCTATAGCGACCTGAAGTAAGTACTTTCTAAATGCCTCACTTAATAGCCTACCCATACCGACCACCAAGCAGATATTTTAAGACTAATAAATATAGCTTTAAACGTGGAGTGAAGTTAGGCTATGGCTAAGTATATATTCGTAACCGGTGGCGTACTATCCGGTGTTGGTAAAGGGATTTCGGTAGCATCAATAGGCTTAATCTTACGTTCATACGGCTTTAATGTCACTGCAATAAAGATAGATCCATATATAAACGTTGATGCAGGAACCATGAACCCCTACATGCATGGTGAGGTATTCGTTACTGAGGATGGGGGTGAGACTGATTTAGATATAGGTCATTATGAGAGGTTCTTAGGAATTAACCTATCTAAGAAGAACAACTTAACGACTGGTAAGGTATATCTCTCAGTAATTGGAAAGGAGAGACGCGGTGTTTATTTAGGTCAGACAGTCCAGATAATACCCCACATTACTGACGAAATTAAAAACTACATTAGGGAGTTATCGAAAGAACAAGGAGCTGATATAACCATAGTTGAGATAGGTGGTACTGTAGGTGATATTGAGGGTTTACCATTCCTTGAGGCAGTAAGGCAGATGAGGCTTGAGGAAGGCCCTAGAAACACCCTATTTATTCATGTAGCTTTAGTCCCTCTACTAACAACAACTGGTGAGTTAAAGACTAAGCCATTACAACATAGTGTCCAAGAATTACGTAGGATTGGTATTCAACCGGACATAGTTATTGCTAGATCACCTAAGCCATTAACTGAGGAAGCCATTAATAAAATAGCCTTATATTCGAATGTTGAGAAGGAAGCTGTAATTAGTAATTATGATGTCGATTTAGTTTACGAAGTACCTTTAATAATGCTCTCTCAGGGCATAGATAGATTAATAATTAAGAAGTTAGAGCTGAAACCAACAAGAAGTAAACCTGATTTAGACCTATGGATAGATTTTATCAATAGGTTAAAATCAATTGAGGAGTCTAAAGATATCGTCATGGTTGGTAAGTACACCAAGATAAAGGATAGCTACCTAAGTATCCTAGAGGCATTAAGGCACGCATCAGCTGTTGTAGGTATTAAACCTAACTTTAGGTGGGTTGAGTCATCACTCATCGAGGAGGGAAAGGTAAATATAAAGGAGGTTATTGAGAGGGGTGATGGAGTTCTCATACTGCCAGGTTTTGGTAAGAGAGGTGCTGAGGGTAAGATTGAGGCTATTAAGGTGGCTAGAGAGTTAGGTAAGCCCACCTTAGGCATATGCTTTGGTCTTCAATTAATGGTTATTGAATTCGCACGTAATGTTTTAGGTCTTAAAGGTGCTAATAGTGCTGAATTAGATCCTAACACCCCTTACCCGGTGATTACGTTGCTTAAGTCTCAAGTAGGTATTAAGTACCTAGGCGGGACGTTAAGGCTTGGTTCGTACAAGATAAACATAGTTAAGGGTACGTTGGCTCATAAAATATATGGTTGTGACTACGTTTATGAAAGGCATAGACATAGGTATGGAATTAATGAGGAGTACATAGATAGACTAGAGGGTTGTGGCTTTAGGGTTAGTGGCTATAGCGACGACGGCATAATTGAGATAATGGAGTTAAAGGAGCATAGGTTCTTCGTAGGTACTCAAGCTCATCCAGAGTTTAGTAGTAAACCATTAAACCCGTCAGCTATGTACGTAGGATTCCTTAAGGCACTGGCTTGATATTGGGCTGTAGACCTTATATGTTACTTACCTACTACCTAACTTAACGGGATGTTTGATTGGTAATTGAGCTTGAGCTATTAGTGGCGATTACGGCATTACTGGCTTTACTAACAATACTTACCTACGATCTAAGAAGCTTAAAGAAATGTGATGAAAGACCTACTTTAACAAGTATTAATGAATTATTGAGGCAAGACACCTTTAACATCCCTAATGAGGGTATGCGGATAAAGGAGGCTAAGCTATATAGATTAGGTGATAAGTACATCATAATCACGTTAGTACTATCAAGAGATAGTAAGGAAGTAAGTGATGAGGACTTAATACTGCCTGATGCACCCCAGGCACTCATACCATTAGCTACCTCAGTAGGTGCTTACATAGATAAGGACGAGGGTGAGTAACTTAATGAGACTCCCTAATTCATCTAGGATCATACTCTTAATTAACCCACTATACCTAACTTTCTTAACCAATGGACTAGGCTGCTTCACAGCATTGTTACTATCTCTATTGACTGCTTACTTAGTTATAAGGATAGGTCTTAACATTAACTTAAATAGCCCCATCCGTAGGTTAATGCATAATCGATGGATATTGATTATACTCATTGCAACTAACTATGTCTTAGCTATACTAGTAACATCATTACTTACTAACAATTACTTAACCACCTATATAGTCATAACATCACTCACAATAATAGCTTTATCCAGTAATGTAAGAGTACCTAATAGAATGCCTTATCTAATTCTCATAACTACATTTTTAGCGACGATCATATTACCAACATCGGAGTTACCTATTGATTACGCATTCCCAGCAACTCTTCTAGCTTCCTTAACTTACGCCATTCTTACATTGATGGTCATGACCGATGGTAACATCTACATTACTAAGAACTTATCCTTTATACTGCTTATGTCATTAGCGTGCCTTACACTAAACTTATTGAGTACTTATGTAGGTTTACCTAACATCAGCTACGGAGTACTTCCGTACGCCAAAGCTCTATTATCATGTCTACTATTAATTACTTACTTCGTAGTCACCTCAATCATTAGTAAATGCATTCTTTAATTAAGGGTGTTCTGGAAAGTTACTTTAAGAATAATTCCTCATACTTCTTTAGCATCTCTACGCTTTGTTTAAGGTCGGCAAATAGCTTAGCTGCTTCTTCAACATCCTCTTTATCAACCTTAACCTTACCTTTCCTAGAAGCGACTATTGCTGCAGGTCTTAGTAACTGTACTGCGTATCTTAAGCTTCTCTCAACACCGTAATCAGTAAGTCTTTCTAAAGCCTCATCAGTCAGTAATACCTCCTCTTCATCAGCACGTATTTTTATTATATCCCTAATCTCCTCACGTGTGTATGGTCTCGTGGGTATAATTAGTAGTCTATCGAGCAGATCTAGAGGTATTCCGTGAGGTGACTCAATATCAGTACCTCTGATCTTCGTCATTCCTCTATTGGTAGCCAGTATTAATATTGGTGCAAACTCGCTCTCCAGTATCCTAGTTAAGAAGGCGAATGCCTCAAGGTCTAGTAGGTGAGCATCATCGATGAATAACACTCCAGGAACTACCTCGCCCTTCCCTTCATTAATCCATTTCTTAACTAGCTCATCAACTGACTTCCTAATATCTGAGCTTATCTCCTTCTCTAACTCAATACCGAATAACTCAGTCAATGCTAGTCGTTGTGATGCGAAGTATACGTCAAGGTCATGGAGCGTGAAGACCCTAACTATCTCCTTCTCCCTCTTTACGCTACCTGTAGGCATTTCTGAGTATCTAGTTGGTTCTATGTCATAGTACTTAGCCTTCTCTATACCCTTAACTCTACCTACCTTATTCACTACCCCCGTCTCAGCATCTATCCATATGTGGTCACCCCTACGGACGCCTAACCTAATTAATTGCGTTGCTATTTCATCACTTACCGTTATCGTTAATGAGTCATCCTTAGTAGCTAACGTTAGCCTAGCTTCCCTAGGCACCCTGACGTAGGGGTTGAACGGGTGCCTTACATAAGCGAATTTTATTTGAGTTACCACGCCCTCATAGACTTTCCTAACCTCCCTAACCCTAATACCTATAGCCTTCCTAACACCCCTCATAATGACCTCGGTCTTCTTAACCTCAGTAGAGTAGATCTCAGCACCTGACATGACTACGAAGGGTGTATCCTCACCTAACTCTCTAGCTATAGCTACGGCTAGAGCTGTCTTGCCAGTGCCTGGAGGACCTACGAAAAGAATCCCTTTACCAGCCATCTTACCTTCCTTAATCATCTGAACAACGATACCAGCAGCCTCTCTAGCTTCTTCCTGACCTACGAGCCCATCAGCTATCTTTAAAGCCCTACCCTTATCATCTAAACCTAAACCCCTAATGTGGCTATGTAGACTTATTCTCCTACTTACAGGCTTTGCGGGCTTGACCTCCTTAATCTCTATAACCATCGCCCACCCCCGTAAATTATGATGTAGTAGTGGTACTTAAAAACATAAAATGGTCTCTGTAATACCTACATGAACGTGACTAGCATGTGCATAAATGTTAATGAGTGTGAAGACATATTAGTATCCTTACTTAAGGTGAAAGAGCTAAGTGAGGATATAGAGATTTCAAGACAAATAAGTAGGGACCTAGCCCTCCTCGAGTCGATAGGTACTGTCCCGTCAGTAACTAAATCAAGACTTAATGTGCTATGTAATGACGTAAGTAAATCGATTAATGAGCTTAGGAAATTTAAAGACATGATATCTCCTTTAGGTCCTGATGACTTAGAAAAAGTATTAAAACTTCTTAAGGACTTAGGCAATTACTTAGAGAGAATTTTATCAATTATAAGGGAAGTTTCATATATCTATGTAGCACCATTCATAGCGATCAAGGTATCCTTAATTGCTTACCTGACTCTTTCCCTACTTCCTAACATAACTATGTACACACACTTCATTCCTTTGATAGTCTCAGTAGCCTTAGTATCAGTGATCTTACTTTATACTTTACTTAGGTTTAATCAGTTATGGCTGATTCATTCCGTGATATTATGTGAAGCAATAATCATTTACATAACCTACTTAATCACGGGTCTAGAACTCATCGTAATTTCTTTATGTGTTATGTCCATTACTTACGCATTAATTATTCTACTTAAGTCTTATGTCACTAAGGGTATTTTAAAAGCTTAATATCACTGAGGCATAATGTAATTTGGGGTGCTTAATGTCATCACAGCAGAAGACTAAAGAGCTTAAGATAGTTACTAGGCATGTCATAACCTTGGACACCGTGAAACGTGATGAGAGGAAAATAAAGTTACTCAACATAATCAATGCTTATGGAGAAATATCTGAGAAAGCACTCACTCACCTTATATACCTTATGAAAAATGAGAAAGACTTCGATATAGGGTATAAGTTCATAACCATAGCTAATGTACCTAGCTCGAAGGAGCTTAAAGAGGACCTCATGGCTTTACTTTATGTAGGGCTTCTGGAGGTTAACCCAAGAAATAGGAGGATAAGACTAACGTCCTTAGGTAAGGAATTCTTAAGTAATAACCCACTACCTGAAGACTCAGTATCGAAGATAACCGACTTAGTTGCTGAATTAAAACCCAAGGTTGTTTCATACGATGTCGAGATAGATTTAGTTATTAGGAGCATGTCTAGGAGAAGGAGGAGAAGGTAATTACCATAACTCCTTACATACTTCATCATTAATCTATGTTAATGTTTTTATTTAAACCGTTGGTGCTAACCCCCTTCTAGGTGCGCCTTCCTCTCCTGACCTAATGAGTAGTACCGGGCTTAACTTACCCTCCTTGAGAAGTTTTTCAGCTCTCTCCTTAAACGCCGACGTATGTCTTATATCTAACTCTATCAGGTCAATAAGTAGCTTAAACGTAGTATTCCATACGTCTTCAAGGAACTCCTTAGGCATATTACTGATTATTAATGGGTCCTGTAACCATTGATCAAACGCCCTAAGAGTCTTTATCATGTGTTGAAATGCTGCCCTAGTAGCTAAGATCAGTTCTAACCTATCGCCCTTAATGGCGGTTTCATTTAACTGCTTGAATGTCTCTAACATTTTCCTCTGCATTTTTACCCAGTCTTCAAGACTATTTAGGAAGGATGATACGTAGGACATACTTATCACATCAATTAACATAAGACTTACTGAATATTTAAGTAGTAATGAAATCTTGAGGTGCTATTTGTGGGGTACTTATCTGCCTAATATCTTTAGAAAGCTCTTGAATAATATCGTTATTAGCCCTACGTAAGGTATCTTTATTGGGTTTCCGTTAATCTCAATAACTTTACCTATAACCCTTTCAGAAGGGACTCCAGGAGCGTTTTTTAATGTGCATGGGTAACCTTCCCTAAACTCATTCCCTGGTAAGGCACTATCGGGGAATGGGTTATTATCCCCTTGAGTCACGAAGTAATACTTACCATCACGTACAACCACGTTTATGACTCTATGGATTATCATATTGCCTGGCCTACAGCTCTTATAGACTATTACATCATTGACGTGTATATCTTGAGGTGATACCCTAGTCACCAGCACTAAATCACCATACTTCAGTAAAGGTTCCATGCTCTTGCCTTCAATAACGGCTAACATTAAGTAACCACTGAAGTTTAGGGCTAAAAACGTGATAAGTATGGCCAGTGATACAAGAAGTGGGATATCCTTAATAATTTCCTGCAACCTTACTCTCTCCTTAATACCTTACTCACCTTCTTCAAGCTCCTCTAAATCAATCTCTATAATAGTACCGCGACTCTCCTCCTTCTCCTTCCCAGGCTTTAACGCCCTTTTACCTTTAGCACCCTCAATTTCAACCCCCTCAGCTCCTGCCTTAATCTTACTAATAACACCCCTCCATTTACGCCCACATTGAGGGCATTTGAAAGAGCCCATAACTGTTATTGTTATCCTACCTTTAGAGTCGGGTATTGGTGCTATCAACTGCCAAGTCTTCTCAGGTTTTTCAACTCTATAGCCACACTTAGGGCATACGTAAATGTCTCTTTTCTTGACCATAATAATCACCTACTCCAACAGCTATTGCAACCGTATTTCCTAATACATCAACGTCTATTTATGCTTTCCTTCACATTCAATAGCCTAACAGGACTATGGTGATTGAGTTAATTAGTAAAACTAAAAACGTAAACACTAAGAACTTAACGTAGCTCCTATCTACATGCTTAAGTAGTATATAGATTAAGTAAATGAGCATTAGCACATATAAGCATGAGAAGAAAATGGCTGAATATGTGCCGAGGATACGAACATACTTAGTATTAATTGTTAAGCCATAAGCAAGTATTGGTAGGTATGAAAGTAATGTAAACATCCCAACGTTCCTTAATACCTTACCCTTCCTAAAGACTTGATAAACGTGGTTAATTATAATTATTGTTAAGGCGAATAAGTTCACTACTATCATATCAATTACTACCGAATCAGTACTGTTTGCATTCATGACCTAATTACCTAGCCTAGATTTTAATAAGTAGTACATTAAGTTATTTGATGGTGAGTAAATATGGCTTACCTATTTGAGGAGGCTAAGATAGCTTACGTTAAAGGTCTTCAAGTACTTGACTCTAGAGGCGACCCGGCTGTTGAGGTCACTATAGTCACTGAGGGCGGGGGTATTGGTAAGGCTATAGCACCTGCAGGGGCCTCTAAAGGTAAGTATGAGGCTGTAGAGATACGTGACACAAACTTAAAGGCCTATAAAGGACGTGGAGTTTATACAGCAATAAGAAACGTAAATACAGTGATCTCAAATGCCTTAATAGGGCTTAACGCCGTTAATTACAGGTACGTGGATCGTAAGTTAATAGAGCTTGATGGTACCCCAAATAAGAGTAAGTTAGGCGTTAATGCAGTAACGGCAACCTCATTAGCTAACATTAAAGCGGCTAGTGATACTTTAGGGCTACCCCTCTTTGTATTCCTAGGTGGATTCACAGCTAGGACTCTCCCAGTGCCTATGATGAACATAATTAATGGAGGTTTACATGCAGGGAATGAGTTAAGCATACAGGAGTTCATGATAATGCCTATAAATGCCGATAAGTTCTCTGAAGCATTAAGAATGGCTGTTGAGGTCTATAAAGAGCTTAAGAACTACCTAAAGAACAAGTATGGTGCTTTAGCCGTGAACGTAGGTGATGAAGGAGGCTTCGCACCACCGATGAAAGAGACTGCCGAAGCTTTAGACGCATTAGTTGAATCCATTAAGTTAGCTGGATATGAACCAGGCAAAGATATCCTCATAGCGCTAGACTGCGCTGCTACACAGTTCTATGATTCTAAAAGCGGTAAGTACAGGATTGATTGTAAAGAGTTAGGTAAGGATGAATTAATAAAGTTCTATAAGGAGCTTTGTGAAAGATACCCAATATTTAGTATTGAGGACCCGCTTCATGAAGAGGACTTTGAAGGCTTTAAGGAATTAAGATCCTTACTTAAGGGTAAGCCTAAGATCATTGGCGATGACTTAACGGTAACTAATATTGAGAGAGTTAAGAAGGCTATCGATGTAGGAGCTATCGATGGAGTTATAATAAAGGTAAATCAGGTAGGCACAGTCTCAGAGGTTGAGGACGTCATTAAATTAGTCAGAGGTGAAGGTCTTATAGCTATAGTAAGTCATAGAAGTGGTGAGTCCGAGGATGTTTCAATAGCTCACTTAGCTGTAGGGTTCAGCACGGGCTTCATAAAGACTGGCGCACCAGCGAGAGGTGAGAGGACTGTTAAATATAATGAGCTACTTAGAATTGAGGACTGGTTAGGTGAAGAATCTACTTACTTCGGTAAAAAACTCTAAATTGTTTAGGGTATTATCATAGCTATCGCTATGAACACGGCCCCTAAAATTACCATCATTAACACGAACTCCTTAACTTTCATATTCCATATGGTCTTTCCTAACTTAATAAGACCCATCACTAAGTAAGAAGCAGCTAAAATACCGAGTATGATTAACCCAACCATCGCCAGCGTTGACGCTAGCGATGACGTATTTATGTTAAACCCGCCGATTATTCCCTCAATGACACCAATTACATCCTCTAATGCCATCGCCTAAACCCAAGTCAAGAGTTCTTAATGAATAATTTAAAAAACCTTCTACGTATAATTAAACTGATGATGAAGGTTAAAAGCGATGAGTTAAAAATGATTAGACGCCGCTTCTGATTCCCCCTCCCATGAACGTGGACCATCAGATTCATGGAGTTCTGAATCGGGTAAGATTTTATAAATAATCAACATCAGTAGTTTCTAAAACGGATGGTGATAAGGAATGATAATCACACTAGATCAGATCGAGAAGTATTTAGGTCATAAAATAAAGGACCCGTATGGTAGAGTAGTAGGTACTTTAGTTAGCGTATATAGCGATATCGATGGGGTCGTAACGGATGTTGAAGTAGCTTTTTCAGACTCTGATTTTAGGACAGTACCAGCTAAGAGGATACAGCTAACGCCTGAAGGTGTGGTCATAATACCTGGATGGAAGGCTGAGGCCATTGAGGTTGAACAGAAGTTAGATAGGGCTAGAAAGAGGTATAGAGCGTTAGAAGAACTATATAGGAAGGGTCAAATACCCGTACATGCTTATGATGAGTTAAAGAATAAGCTTGATGCTCAGCTAAAGAGATTAAAGACTAAGGTCAAGGAAGTTAGGACAGTACTTAAGAAGAGAATAAACGAGTTAGAGGACATGGTGCTACACATGGAGAAGGCAATGACTCACTTAATCGTTAGCTATACCGCGGCGGAGATAAGCGAGCATGCCTTTAAGACCTCAATAGATATCTTAAGGCAGGCAAGGAGTAGAGCTATAGACGAGAAGAAGGACATTGAGAGGCACCTAGAACTAATTGAGAAACTTGAAGGTGAGCCTGTAGAGCTATTTAAGAAGGAGGCTAAGACACCCAAGATACCACAGACAGGGATAGCTCAGCCGCCGGAGGCTCCTTTAGTCGTTGAGGTCGTTAATGCCTAAAGAGAGTACATAGGAGGTGATAGCAATGAGCGCCATCTTCGAAACACAAACGAGCGGGTTTTTTAACAAGGTATTTCAGTTCTTCTTCGGCTTCAATAAAAAGCCGTTAAAGAGATCAATAATTGAGATAATAACAAGACTTAAGGATCAGAAAACAAGGCTTGAGGAGGTCATTAGGAGGTTAAGGGATAGGCATTCAGAGTTATTCCATCAGGCGGTGAAAGCGTGGAGTAAGGGCGATGTTGCTAAGGCAACAATATATGCTAACGAAGTTGCTGAGATAAGAAAGATAGTTAAGAACCTACTCTCGGCTGTACTTGCGTTGGAGCAAGTAATCATTAGGTTGGACACCATCAGGGAGCTTGAGGATGTAGGGATCACCCTAAGAATAACACTACCGGTCCTTGAGGCACTAAAAGGCGAGATTAAGAACGTTGTACCTGACGTGGCTATAGAGCTTGAGAGCGTCATAATGCAGGCTAGAAGCATAGTGAGTTCAACAGAGACACCGCCAGCTAGAGAGCCTATGTTTGAAGTAGCTAGTAGCGAGACCAAGAAGATACTTAATGAGGTTAAGGCACTAGCTGAGTTAAGGGTTAGGGAGCTATTACCTGAGGTACCTAAGGACTTACTAAGCAATATAAAGGAGAAGGAAAAGAAGGTTAAGGTTGAGAAGAGGGGGGTAGAAAAGAAGAAGCAACAGAAACAGCAAAGTAATCAAGTAATTAAGGTTAAGGTAACCCCAAAGAAAAAAATTAACCTAAATGAGCTTGAGAAGAAATTAATTGATTACATAGTAAGCCATGGCGGGTTCTTAGATGTTGAGGAAGTGACTAAGAGCCTGGGCGCTAGCAAGGAGGACGTCATGTTAGCGATTGAGAACCTCAAGAAGAAGGGTCAAATAATAATTAAGAAAACCCAAGTTTTTTCTTAATTCCATGACGTAATGCTAGGCCTTTACATTAGTCATAGACTGAGGTTGGGTGGGTTAGGGGATGTCAGCATCCCTTGAGTATCTAGAAGGCTTAGCTAGGAAGTACGCTATCGAGGCAGTTAAGTACGATAGGGCTAATGACTATGATAACGCAATTAAGTGTTATAGGAACGCTATCAACGTTCTCAAGAAGATAATTGAGTTATATCCTGACTTAGGATTAAGGAAAGTCTATGAAGAATGGATTAAGGAGTATTCAAGAAGGATTAAGCATCTTAAAATGCTTAAGGATAGGAAGTTAGTTCCTGTAGGTGGTGATGGTTCTTACGAAGAAAGTGAGGAGAGTATTGAGGATTTTATACTTAAGAAGAAACCTAATGTGAGTTTTAAGGACGTAGCTGATTTAGAGCACGCTAAGGAGGCTATTAGGGAAGCCATAATATACCCCATAAAGAGACCTGATTTATTTCCCTTAGGATGGCCTCGAGGTATACTCCTCTTCGGGCCCCCAGGCTGTGGTAAGACGTATTTAGCCGCTGCTGTGGCTAACGAGGTTGACGGCATATTTATGTATGTTGATGCAGCTAACGTGATGTCGAAGTGGCTAGGTGACGCTGAAAAGAATGTTGCTAAGATATTTAAGGTAGCTAGGAAGCATGCTGAAAATGGTACACCTGTAATCATATTTATCGATGAGATAGACTCCTTACTAGGTGTGTTCTCCACCGAAGTTGGTGGTGAGGTTCGTGTAAGGAATCAATTCTTGAAGGAAATGGACGGGCTTCAGGATAAGGATTCAAAGTACCATATATACGTTATAGGGGCAACTAATAAGCCATGGAGACTTGATGAAGCGTTCATAAGGAGGTTTCAAAAGCGAATATACATACCCCTACCTGATAAGAGGGCCAGGCTAGAGCTTCTTAAACTGTATACTAAGGGTTTAAAATTAGCTAATGATGTAGACCTTAACGAATTAGCTGAAAAGCTTGATGGC
Organism: uncultured Desulfurococcales archaeon; assembly: GCA_964519505.1. GTDB lineage: Archaea > Thermoproteota > Thermoprotei_A > Sulfolobales > CAZFJX01 > CAZFJX01. The sequence goes on along the minus strand of CAZFJX010000009.1, from coordinate 43,505 downwards.
TACTCAGCTAGTGATATTAAGGATATAATCATGGCAGCTCATATGAGGACTATTAAAGAGTTATTTGATAAGTATGGTGGTGTTGGTGAACCTAGACCAATAACGATGGAGGATTTTGAGGAAATAATTAAGATACGTAAACCAAGCATTAAGAGAGAGGCTGTTAAGATCTACGAGGCTTGGTACGAGAGGTTTAAAGCGCTCTAATAGTTGTATGTATCTCAACTATGTCTTTATCCATTAACTCATGATCAAGACCTACACGCATTCCTTGGTACTTAACTGAGGGTCCCCAGACCTTAGCATACTTGAAGTACTTTATAAAGTCCTCATTAATTATCTTAGCGACATCAAATACTGTAGCTCCTTTCTTGAGTATTAGGGGTTTAGGTGAGGGTTTTGAGTTAGGTTCCTTTGTATACACCCTAATAATCTCAAGCATCTTGAATAGTGTTGGCGCTATATAATCAAGTCCTAAGCCAGTCCTAGCTGAGGTAACTATGACAGGCACCTTCTTAAGTGCTGTAGTCACCTTACTAAGTACGTCCTTAATTATGGTATGGTTTACTTTATCAGCCTTATTGAGTAATATGAGCGTTGGTTTATAGAGCACGTTCTCAAATACCGATTTCTCAACATCGTCGAGGGTTACTTCGCCATAGACCCTAACTATGGCGTTATATATCCGGTAAGACTCAAGTAATTTCCTTACGTCATCTATGGTACAGTTAATTAGTTTGCCGTAAGTGATTACTCTAATGCCTTGAACCGCCTTAGTACGCTCAATAACTACCCTACCTTTAGGCTTAACTATATGTATACCTGACTTCATAAGCTCTAAAATCACGGTTCTTAATTGGGTTAGGGGTTTATTACTTAGGTCAGCAATTATTATGAGTCCATCAGCATTCCTTACTAGCCCCAAGACCTTCGTATTCCATGAACTCTCGGTATTGGGTATTAATGAAGGTGCCTCAACTACTTGGAACTGTATATCTTCATAACTAAGCATACCCGGAACGGGAAATCTAGTTAAGTACGGTACATCACCTATCTCTACCTTAGCGTTAGTTAGTCTCGAAAGTAATGAGCTCTTACCACACTTGGTTAGTCCCACCATAATTATTTGTGCAGCACCCTCTTTCTCAATAAAGTATGAGGGCCCACCCCTACCAGCACGCCTTCTCCTCCTCTCCTCGATCTCCTCCCTCAACTCAGCCATTCTCTTCTTAGCCCAGTAAACAAGGTTCTCTGTACCCTTATGTTTAGGTACTGCCGATAGGAATTCCTGAAGTGCCTTAAGCTTCTCTTCAGGGGTCTTAGCCTCAGTATACTTAAGCCACTTACTCCTAGCTTCAGCTGGTAAGTTAGTAACCAAACTACTTACTCCCTCTACATAAACTCCATTACGTAACTTAAGAACTTAACCATATGTTACCTCAAGAACTCATCTAAAGACCTCTGTCTAAGTCTTAAGACCTTACGAACCGTAACCCACTTCTTCCTAACTATAGGCGGCAAAGAGCCATGCCTTCTATACCACTCCCTTAACCACTTAATTGTTTTAGGGTCTGATGGGTAGCCGCTACCTAGATCTCCATATATAGCGCTTAAACGCTTAATGTGTTTATCCCTTAATACTTTAGCCACTATACTCGCTGCACTTACCTCAACATATTTTGCATCGGCCTTATATTCGGCTATTAACGATGTATTAGGGCATAACCTGCTTAAGAAACTCCTTAAATCACCTTCGGAACCTGCTAAATCGATAACTACCCTATCTACGCAACCAACCTTATTCTTAACCATAACTAATAACCTCTTCACCCTATCCCTAAATAACGCGTTAAGACTAACCCTATCTATTTCATCAGGGGTCACCCTAGTGACTACGATGAATCTAGCATACGCTACTATATCAGTTAGTAAGTCCTCCCTAGCCTTAGGAGTAAGTGACTTACTATCCTTAACTCCTAAAGACCTTAAATGGGATAATGATCCTTCATCAACAACTAACCCCACAATGAACATATCACCGATTACAGGTCCTCTACCAGCCTCATCTATGCCTAAAACGAGCATTGCTCGGTCTCCTTAACTAGTTCTTTAACTTTTCCTATTTGATCCTTAAGTACTCTCCTATTTACTCTCTTACCATTAAGTGTTCTATAAGTCTCTAATAGCACGTATCTTAAGCTTCCCCTTAACCTCTTTATAATCTGTTTAACATGCCTTAACATATCTTCAGTTAAGGTCAAGTGGGGTATTACGGTTCTAGGGCTAACGAACTTAAACCCATGTACGTGAAGAACAATAACCTTACTTAACGCCTTGACACTAAGTCCCTTAAGTATATTGTTAAGCTCTTCATGAACTGCTTGGTCATTTATTGGTGGTTTGAGGTCCTTTAACCTATTACTTAGTAAGTGAGGTATGTCTACACATAAGCCTACCTCAGGAACTTCAGAAATTATTTGGTTAAGGTGATGGATCCTTGTGCAACAATTATGGTGTGTGGTCTCAATGACCAAGTCGGTACCTAACTCATCAGTTACCTTAATCAATTCATTTAGACTCTTGATACTTGCCTCAACACATTTATCACTAACTCCGTCAAATAAACTCTGTTCAGTTGCCAGATGAATGAGTATGTAGGTAGGTTCTAAGAAATCTAACCTTGATAATGACTTAGTTAAGTGCTTAACTGAAGCTTTCCTTAAGTCTTCAATGGGTGTTGCTAACTTAATATCCCTCCAGGGCGCATGTATGGCTATGTTAATACCTAAGTCTGTTATGAGGGTCTTTAACCTCCTTAAGCGCTCTCTAAAACGTGTGTAGAGAGGGTAGTCTAGGCTTAACTCTATATAATCTAGACCAATATAGCTTAACCACCCATATAACTTACTCATGTTTTTAAGGTCTGGATACCATATAGTATAACCTACCTTCATCAATAACTCACCTGCTTAATAAAAGGTAAATAAGTAATGAGAGAAATACGACCACTGATAAAGGCACTGAGGTTTTCTTTATTATCTTAACTAGGTATTCATTAACATACCCACTAACTAACTTTTCAAAAATCACCATTACTGATATAGCTATATAAAACACGAGTATCGCTAGGAGTAGTGCAGGTATTAACTTTAGTATCACTCCGACCTCCTAAGCTTTAAGTATCTGAGGGGATTAAAGTTGATTATCATATGATGCTTTAACCTATATAGTCCTTTGTGCTTATTTTTCATTGGTTGCGGATTATGAGTAGGCTTTTCGGTACTGACGGTGTTAGGGGTGTTTTTAATGTTGATTTAACCCCTGAAGTAGCATTGAAGCTTGGTTTAGCTATAGGGTCTTACTTCGGTAGTGGCTCACGAATTATAGTAGGTAACGATTTTAGAGCCGGGTCATTATCTCTTTCTAACGCTGTTATCTCGGGACTGCTTAGCTGTGGTATTAGGGTTTACTATGCAGGGTTCACACCCACGCCAGCACTCCAGTACTACATTAAAGAGAAAGGGTTTGATGGTGGAGTAATGATTACCGCAAGCCATAACCCACCACAATACAACGGTATTAAGGTCATTATGGATGACGGTATTGAAGCCTCAAGGGAGGTTGAGAAGGTTATTGAGGATTACTACTTTAGCTTAAGGTTTAAGAGGGTTAAGTGGAGATACGTACTTAACCAGGTATATAGCGTTCATGACGTTAACGACTTCTATGTTAGGGGCGTCCTTAAATTAGTAGATAAGGACTTAATATCTAAAAGAGGTTTCAAGGTTGTTGCTGACTTAGCTAATAACGTCTCTTCATTAACTACACCTAAGCTACTTAGGGAGTTGAGCGTTAAGGTTTTAACAATCAATGGCGACATGAGTCACGAACCTTATAGGACCCCCGAGCCTAATAGGGAGTCCCTAAGTGACTTATATAAGGTGGTTACTGCCGTAGGTGCTGACCTAGGATTGGCTCATGATGGTGACGCTGATAGGGTCATATTTATTGATGAATTAGGTAATTTCATTCCCGGAGACTATAGTGCTACGTTACTAGCTCGGTATTTAGTTGAACGTGATAGAGACTCACCTAAAAGAGTTGTTACTGCTGTATCAAGCAGTGTAGTTGTTGAGGAGGTGCTTAAGCCCTTGGGCGTTGAGGTTATATGGACTAAGGTAGGTAGTATAGGTATAGCTAGGTTAATGAAGAGAGTAGGTGCTTTATGCGGGTTCGAAGAGAACGGTGGTTTCATGTACCCCAAACACCAGTATGTGAGGGATGGGGCTATGACTATTGCATTAATGCTTGAGTACCTAGCTAAGGAGAAAACTACCTTAAGTAAAGCGCTAAGTACAATACCTAAATACTACTTAATAAAGACTAAAGTCCCCATGGATAGGGAGAGAGCGTTTAGGATGGTTGAGAAGGTTAAGGAGGTTTACTCAAAGCATAAGTACATAGATATAGATGGCGTTAAGGTTTTTGAGAAGGACTACTGGTTCTTAGTAAGGCCCAGCGGTACTGAGCCCTTACTGAGGGTTATAGTTGAAGGTAGGACTAAGGGGATTGCTGAGAAAGTATTAAGTGAGTTAATGAAGTTAATTAAGGAGGGTGGCTAACGTGAAATATAGGTTACTTAACATACTGGCATGCCCTATATGTAAGCACTTCCCATTAGAGCTTTATGTCATAGAAAGAAAGCGCTATGAGAGAGACGTTAAGGTGGAGATACCTGCTTGTGACCTCTACTGCGGATTTAAAGGTAAGTACGTTAAGGAATTAAAAGAGCATGAATGTATTGAGTGCTTGAAGTATGAGGTCGTTACTGGGGTCCTTTACTGCCCTAACTGTGGTAGGTGGTACCCGATAATCGACGAAATACCTAGGATGCTACCAGATAATTATAGAAGTAGAAGTGAGGACCTAAACTTCCTTAAGAAATACCGTGATGAGCTACCTGAAAAGATAGTTCATGAAGGTAAGCCCTATAACTTAGAGTCTGAATAACCCAATTAAGTCGTTAAAGTTAAGTCCCTTCTTCATCACGTAATCTATGACTTCCTTCACCCATGAGCCAGTATTCCCCAGCTTGGATAGCTTACTTAAATACTCACCCCAAGTGATACAGTACCTTAATCTCCACTCATTGAAGCCCTTAACTAGATTCTCTAAAGCTTTCATATGGTAAGTACATAGCCTTAAGTATTCGTCCTCGGCCAACCTACCACAAATTACACACCTACTTAAGTACTCTCTTAAATCCTTACCTCCTGCATGTACGTGGAATTTCTTGACGTAATCAACTGCGTCATCTATAGAGTCCTTAAACTCTAATAATCTCTTCCTTAAAACCTCGATAGCTTTATTAACAACAACCTCCTTCCTTAACTTCCTCAACTGTATTTGATTAAGCAACTCCTCAAACTTCCTAGTTAATTCCGTACTTGTTAACTCATTGAAGTACTTAATCAGCACCTCAGCAACCGCTAAACCTAGATCAGTAACCCTAACCTTACCACCAACAACCTCAAGGTACCCCCTACTGAATAGTGTTTCCATGATTTGTGCCCTAGTCGCTTCCGTACCTATACCGGCGTCCTCCATCCATTTAAGTAATGATGCCTTAGTATATCGCTGAGGTGGTTTAGTGTATGTAACCCTAACCTTAACATCGATAACTCTAACCTTCTCTCCTACTCTTAAGTAAGGCACCACTTTCTCCTCAAACTCATAGAATGGATAATATCTCAGCCACCCTTTATCAACAATGCTCATGCCGCTTAGGCTAAAGACGAGCCCTTTAGGACCTTTAAACTTAATGGATAGCTGGTGAAATATTGCGCTCTTCGAGAATGCTGCTAAATATCTTCTCACGATAAGGTCATATACCTTGATATGCTCCTTACTTAACTTACCCGTAGGGGCATTCCCTGTCGGATATATAGCTGGATGAGCTGGGTCTTCCTTAGCACCCTCTACAGGTTTTAAATAACCTTTAGTTTCTCTTAATAGGTTATTAACTAGTCTGGTATACTCCTTAAGCATTCTAAGCCTACTTAGTATCTTATGGTGGTTTAACGTAGGTGGTAGTTTTTGACTATTTGTTCTTGGGTAGCTAATTAGGGTCTCTAGATACAAGTCCTCAGCAAGTTTCTGGGTTCTGTAGGGGCTGAACCTGTATACCCGGTAAGCTTCATGCTGTAGATCACTAAGGTTAAAGGGGGGTGGGGGGTTTCTCTTAATTTCTTTAAAGATTACATTCTGGACGACTAGGTAAGTCTGAGACTTTATGAGCTTAGCTAACTCCTTGGTCTCTCCTAAGGTGTTGAAGGCACTAAACTCATTCTCTAACTTATACTTATTACCCCTTACATTCACGTACACAGTAATTGTGAATTGAGGTAGGGGGACAAAAGTCCTTATATTAACCTCCCTCTTATACGCCTCTATAAGTGTTGGTGATTGAACTCTACCAGCACTCAGTACTGTATACCTTCTTAAGTAGCGCCTAAAGACGTCAGATAATGCCCTACTAACGTTAATACCCCAAATCCAGTCAAGTTCATGTCTACATAAACCAGCTTCAATAAGGTCCCAATCCAGAGGCCTTAGGTTTCTGAAGGCATTAATTAACTCATCCTCAACAAGTGAGGAGAATTTAACCCTAAAGGCTCTTTTCTCATCACCAAAGAACTTAATTATTAAGTAACCAATAACGGAGCCTTCTATGTCATAATCACAAGCATTGATAAACATCTTAGCATGCTTGCATAATTTATAAAGCAATTCGGAAAACTTGATTAGGTGTTTGGCGTTCTTTTCTTCAAACCATCTAGGGACCCACCTATACTCAAATACGGGGTACGAACCTCTATTAGTTGATAACGTAAATAAATGACCTGCTGATGGTGCAATAACGTATGTCTGTCCACCACGCTTAATTACCCAGTAAGGTATGCCTTTATGGTTTAGCCTTAGAGCTTTACCTCTAGCTAATGCCTTAGATATTTTCTGGGCTGCTTTAGGCTTCTCAGCAATAACTAATATATAGTCCCTTAACGATAGCATGACCTAATTCCCTAATTACTCAACTATTGGGAATGTTAATGCTAGTAGTATCAAATAGAGTGCTAAAGCTATGTAGGCTTTAGGTGAAGGCTTAGTTACTTGGTTAGCGCAACCTAAATGAGGTCTAAATCCGCTCAGCAGTAGCGCTAGTAATGAGAATATAGAGATTAATTGAGTAATAAATGACCTAATTATGAATACTGACAATATACCTAATATAGCTACCGAAATCCCTATAAGGTAATGCACCTTCATACTAGTCACACTCCTAACTACGTGACCGCCATCAAGTTGCCCTATCGGTAATAAGTTAAGGAAGTGTATTATGAATAAGAGTAACCCTACTTGAGCTATTGGATGAAGCAGTACTGGTGTATCACCCCACATGGCCCTGAAGATCAGTGTAAAGAGTGGTGTTGAGAAGTTTATTAACTCAACCTTACCAGCCTTAGCTAACTCCTCAAGTACCCCGACTTCGACAGGCTGTGATAGGTATAAGCCTAAGGCTGAAGTAACAGACGAAAATATAATACCAAATAAGGGACCCGAAACACCTATTAGCGCTAACTCATCAAGCGTTGGTGGTAAGAACCTCATATTTATTACAGCACCGAAAGTACCTAATGAGATAACCGGCGGTGCTGGTATGAAGTAAGGTAGGGAGACAGGTACACGTACCCTCCTAGAGATTAACCAGTGACCTAATTCATGAAGACCTAAGGGAACCAACACACCGAAAACGAATAGTATTATCGAGAGTATTATATCAAGCATACTGTATGTGACCCCTAAATTGCTTGAGAGGAATGAGAAGTATTGTGTGACCCAAAAGTATGCTGTTATCACCGTAGTGACTACCGTGGCTATAAAGAGTATTATCTGAAGTCTTACTCTTCTCCTACTTACCTTACCTGCCTGGATACGTATCCTATACTCATCACCGGATCTAAACAGCATTGGGTAAACGAATTTGCTAGTAAGTTCCGCATATAGTTCATTAAAGCACTTACGTAAACCACCCTTAGGTACTACTACGACCTCAACATAATCTACGAATGAAGACATGTCCTTAACTAAGAAGTACTTACTTATTACGTTACGAATCATATCAATATTCAATGAACTCAAAATACTCACACATAACTAATGAGTTACTCTGTAATATTTACGTTCAAGCTCTAATAGGGCTTTAATAGGTATTAATTGGTATTCACCGTTAGGCTTAACTCTCTTAATAGTTATCGGTAAGACACCTTTCTCTAACTCTACCTTAGCTATCAGTACGGTATCCTTAGGTAAGCTATCCACATCTATTAATGGAGGAGCGCCAAGAGCTAATTGAAGGGCTCTAGCACTAATAACCCTAGTTCTCTCATATCTGGTTAGCTTAGGTGGGCCTATCTTAACTATAAAATCTTCTTTTCTCTCCTGCAACCCTACTAAAACACCCCAAATAGATAAAAATAGTAGTTTATAAAGGTTTCCAGATTCTCATTAACCTTGTTTACTCAAAACCGTACTTACCGAATCCCTCCTCTCCTCCCTTACCCTTTTCTTTCTCCTTCTTCATAGGTGAAGCAGCAATTAGGTCGTCAATCTTTAATATGGCTGATGCAGCCTCAGTAGCGCTCTTTACTATTTGCTTCTTAACTATAGTTGGTTCTATAACATTGATTAACGTCATGTCCTCAGCTACCTTGCTGTTAAGTACGTCTATACCGGCATTAATCTTACCCTCAGCGTGTAACTTCCTTAACTGCATTATGGTGTCTAACACGTCCATACCGGCAGTTGATGCTAGGACTGATGGTATCTCTTCAAGGGCGTCAGCAAACGCTTGGATAGCTAGTTGCTCCTTACCGCCAACACTTTCAGCATACTTCCTTAGCCTTAGAGCTAACTCTATCTCTACAGCACCACCACCGGCGACTACCTTAGGCTCCCTTAGTATGTTTCTTAAGGCATGTAAGGCGTCATTGATGCTCCTCTCAGTCTCGTCGAGTAGCATATCATTAGCTCCTCTTAAGAGTATCGTTACCGCCTTCGGGTTCTTACAGCCCTCAATGAATACCATCTTATCATTACCGACCCTCCTCTCCTCAACGAGTTCAGCATAACCCAAGTCTTTCTCGGTGAGGTCTCTTATGCTGGTCACTATCCTGCCTCCGGTGGCTCTCTCAAGTTTCTCCATATCAGACCTCTTAACCCTCCTTACAGCTAAGATACCTCTCTTAGCTAAGAAATGCTGGGCTACATCATCGATACCTTTCTGGCATATGACTACATTAGCGCCTGTCTTAGCGATCTTATCAACCATGTCCCTAAGTATGCGTGTCTCCTCGTCTAAGAAAGCCTTAATCTGCTCAGGACTTGTTATGTTGATCTTAGCGGTTATATCGGGTTTTTCAATCTCTAATGGTGTATCGATTAAGGCTATCCTAGCTTTCTCAACCCTTCTAGGCATACCTGGATGGACAACCTCCTTATCAAGTACTATACCCTTAATGAGTACGCTCTCAGCAAGGCTAGCGCCCTTCTTCTTCTCTATCTTAACGTTACCTAGCCTTACTCCATAACCGCCTTCAGGTCTCTTTTCAGCAACACTTAAAACGGCGTCAATGACCATATTCATTAACTTCTCAAGAATATCTGGTGTGGCTACGTACTTACTGGCTAGCGTTGAGAATAGTACCTTCTTTAACTCAGGCTTTATCTTCTCTACTTCCTCAGGCTTCTCAAGATCGCCTATACTTACCTTCATACTTATCTCATCAAGAATTTCTAAGGCCTTATTCATAGCCTTCTTATAGCCCTCAATAATTATAGTTGGGTGTATGTTCTGGTCTAGTAGTGACTCAGCCTTCTCTAATAGAGCACTAGCCAACACAACAGCGCTTGTTGTTCCATCACCTACCTCAGCATCTACGGCTTTAGCAGTCTCGACTAGTAGTTTAGCGGCTGGGTGCTGAACCTCCATCTCCTTAACTATGGCGGCACCGTCATTAGTTACTGTGACATCACCAAAGCTATCGACGAGCATTTTATCGAGTCCTCTAGGACCTAAGCTAGTCTTTAGAACCTCACCCAACGCACGTGCGGCTAGTATGTTGTTTCTAAGGGCTTCCCTACCGTGAGTTCTTGTTGTTCCTTCCTTCAATATTAGTACGGGTATCCCGTATAATGCCATATTATATCACCAACCCCGTTAGGAGTTCTTAGCAGCACTTCTATATAAGCTTTTATCAAAATCACCAAGTATATAAGAACGACTTAAGCGGTACAACCCATTAACCAATATAATACCGCGGTTGGTATATTGATTTGGTGGTTACTATGGACTTAAAAGAACTTGCATGTGAGGTGCTTAGCGCTTATTCAAGACTTATTGAGGAGAACTTAGATGAAGGTAATAGATTAGTAATGCATTTCGTAGGATTAGTCACTTACTTATGGAGAGCTAAGGCAGTCAAAACATCCGAGATATCTAAGGTTGCTTCATACTTGAGGAAGGCGATAATTGAGGGTCCTGACATGCTTAACCCATACCTAGTTGAATTACTAGGTATTCTTGAGGAAGGCTTAAACGAGACTAACTACGCTGAGTTAGCAGAGAAGTTGAAGATGCTTGAGCAGGAGGAACGCCTTGATAGGCTTGAGGTCTAATAATGGAGGTACCTAAATGTACCTCTTGTAAGAGGAGGCAGGCTTTTTACTATAGGCGTCAATCAGGTGAGTTACTATGTAAGTTATGCCTTGAACGTAGTGTTATAAAGCAGATTAAGCGTGCCATAGGCAGATTTAATCTGTTACAACCTAGGAGTACCATAATAATTCCATTAATTCCTGATATGCCTTACGAATCATTGATAACTGCAGTACTAATCTCAATAATAGAGAGAAAGTACTTAAGTAAGGTGATGGTGTTACCGCTCTTTAAGCTACCGCGCCGAACCTTAGAGATACTTAAGTTAAGAGCTAAGCCTACTGACGTAATAGTTGACTATGATGGCTTAATGGAACCTTGGATTAGGGGTTGCTCATTCAGTGATTACCTTGACGCCCTAATTAGGAACTTAATACAGATTACCGAAGAACTTAACCCTAACGCCATAGTGCTACCAACAACAAGGAATGACATATTGAGAATATTCCTTTACTTCTTAACACGTGGTGATAAGATTAAGGCATCAACATACACTAAACCATTAATTAAACTAGATAGTGCCAACTTCATACAGCCTCTATATTACGTAATTAGGACTGATGTGCGTGCATTAATCATTAAGTATAGGGAGCTACTTAATGACCTGGAAGTGCCCAATATAGAATTTAGTGATTTAAAAGCACTAAGATTAATTGATGAGTTAATTACTAGGTTAGGGCTTGAGAATAGTGAGTTACTTTACTCCTTCGATAAAGCATTAGAGTTCCTTCGTACCGCATCACTTAGAATTTAAGCCATATACCCTTGCTTCTTAACACCTCCTTAATACTTACCCTCAATACATAAACATCCCTTTCAAAGCTATTAAATGAGCCCTCCTGCTCAAATATAGACTCTCCATTTAGATATAGTTTTATGTAGGGGGTCTTAGTCAGTGCTAATACCTTAGCCACTTCCTTAGCTTCCTTAACATCGCATAGTGCGAAGGATATGTGTGTTCCGACCCTACCCTCTAGGTAATTTAGTACCCTAATAATTACCCTATCAGCCTCCTTTGAGCTATCTACGAACCCTATCAGCGCTAACTTATTACTACTAACGAATTCATTCATCTTGTCCATACTCGTTATCCTTATCATAGCATACCCCTACGCTTCATCTCCTCCTTAATTAGTGATTTTTCGTGACTACTTAAGTGTACCTCTATATCTATCCTCTCTCTAAATTCGGTTGGGGGCTTAATACCTAGACCGTTAATGAGTACATAACCCTTATTGTAGAGCTCTCTTAACTCGTTATTGCTTAACGTCTTCACGAGTTCCTTAATCTGTTCCTCAAGCTTTAAATGAGCCTTAAGCTTACGCTCAGATACTGAGGCACCGCATACAAGGCATGTTAAGTCAGGCATTAATGCATTAAAACCACAGTTTGGACATTCAGCAGGTGGTGTTTTTGTTTTAGTCATCATCCAGTGATTCACCCATAACCTCCTAGCAACGCCGAGTAGGCCATGAGCCTCGTGCTTAATTATCTCCTTATATATACGTGGTGCATAAGCAAGTATAGCTTTGCCGATGTTATTGACCACGAATTCGAGCTGATCACGAGTTAATTCCTTACGTACCTCAAGTATTGCTGAGGCTATTAGCGGGCTTAAATTCTCATAATATCTCTTAAATCTCTTAGCTATGGTCTCAGCATTAGGTCTGGAATAAGGCGAACCATAAACTAGCTCAACAGGCTTCCTTAACACCTCCTTAATCTCCTTATCGTTTAAGCCTAATAGGTCTAGACCTATGTATTGAGCTAATTCACCACCGTATTTATCTAGCCAGCCATCAATATCCGCCTCCTTTCTACGCCTCCTTCTCCTACTGCGCTTAGCAGGCATTCAGGCACCATAAATACTACATGAACTTAAGGTATATTACTTTATGATCCTTGAAAATATTACTTAAGACTAGAGCAGTGTTTATAGGTGTAAACCCTTTTATAGTATTACAAACGACTGTATTACTAAGCTCTAACTCTGAAGAAAAGCTCTAGTGATTGCTGTATCGACGTTAACTCATTTGGCGGAATGTTTAATTATTAACTTTGAAGTAATAGTAATGATTACGGGGAAGATAGTGGGTAGTAGTGCTATTCAAGTAGCTATTGAGCGTGAGGTTGAGGTATATAAGGGTATCATAGTCATTAAGAGAGACGGTAGGAGGGAGTATTTTGACATTAATAAGCTAAGGAAATCAATACTTAAGGCTATTGAGGAAGTTGATGAGGAGTTCATAGATGAGTCAGATGACGTACTAAATGAGGTACTTAACTCTATTAAAGGTAGGGAGGTAGTCTACGCTAAGGAAATAGCTGATACTGTTGAGAGGGTCTTCATAAATAAGCTCATAGAGAATTGGAAGTGGGAGGAGATAGCTAAGAGATTCGCACTTGCTAGAATATATAATCAGGCGTTAGGTAAAGGGAAATGGGTTGATTTCGACCCCAACGACTTAAGACTAACCTTCAACGCCATTAAGATACTTGAGTCAAGGTATTTACTAAAAGATCCTGAGACCCTTAGGTACATCGAAACACCCCAAATGCTATTTAGAAGGGTTGCTAAGGCCATAGCTGAAGCGGAGTTTAAGTTCGGTAAGGGTGGAATGGAGGTTAAGGAGTTAGAGCAGGAGTTCTATAAGATACTCTCTGAGCTTAAATTCATGCCTAACTCACCAACACTTATGAATGCAGGTTTAGAAGGCACTCTATCAGCGTGTTTCGTACTACCTGTTAGAGACTCAATGACAACACCTGAGGAAGAGGGTATCATGGACATAGCTAGGGCAGCTGCCCTCATATTTAAGTACGGTGGTGGCTGTGGCTATGACTTCTCAGAGTTAAGACCTGAGGGGGATGTAGTAGCGAGTACTTCAGGTGTGGCTTCAGGCCCTCTATCATTCATGAAGCTGTTTGATGCTGTTACTGAGATAATTAAGCAGGGAGGTAAGAGACGCGGTGCTAATATGGGTGTATTACATATATGGCATGCCGACGTCGAAAAGTTCATTGATGCTAAGTCAGGTAAGTTGAAGGATGTTATGCTTCAGAACTTTAACATATCGGTCGGCGTCTATGACGAATTCATGAGAAGAGCCCTGGAAGGGGATACTTGGCCTTTAGTAAACCCGAGAAGAACTAAGTTAGATACTAAGGCACCACCTGACTCAAGGCATTACGCCATTAATAAGGCTAGACATGCATTGAAGGATGAGTGGGTTCAAGAGGTAATTATTGATGAGCTAGAAGAGCATGGTGGTTCTATTGAGCTAGATAAGTCCTTAATAATAACTCTTGATGAAGCATTCGCCATAGCTGAAGCTGAGAGAGGTATTATTAAGGAGGTAGATGCCTCACAACTTCTTGATAAGATAGTTAGGAATGCTTGGGATAGCGGTGATCCTGGACTACTGTTTATTGACACAATAAATGAAAGGCACCCAGTGTGGTACTTAGGTAAGATAAAGGCAACTAACCCATGCGTTACTGGGGACACTTTAGTCTTAACACCTAATGGATGGGTACCTATAGGTAAGCTTTACGAGTTAAGTAAGAATAACAATGAGTCTATAGCTGAGTGCGATGGTGGTTGCGGCAGTAAGTTAATGGGTTATCCGGTAATAGTTTCCATACCAATGCCGTCCATAACTAAGTCAGGGGTTCTCGTTCACTTAATTAATGTGAAGGGTATAGTGTGGGAGGTAGGTACGAGGGATGTTTACGTCATTAAGTTCGATGACGGCACCTCACTTAAAGCTACACCAGACCATAAGGTTGCGGTAATAATTGAGGGCACGGACGCTCATTCAGCAAGGAAAGTTTGGAAGGAGGTTTCTAAGCTTAAGGTTGGTGATAGGGTTTGGTCATATAGTGAGAAAGGCTACAAGACCGTTAAGGAGGTTAAGTACCTCGGCAAGGAAATTGTTTATGACATAACGGTTCCTGGGCTTTCCATGTACTTAACTAATGGTATATTTAGCCATAACTGTGGTGAGGTACCAGCGTTAGAATGGGAGTCATGTAATTTAGGCAGTATCAACCTAGCTAAATACGTCTATGTGGATGAGGACGGACGCAAACATATTGATTGGAAGGGTCTTGCTGAGGATGTTAAATTAGCCATTAGGTTCTTAGATAACGTCATTGAGGCTAACAGGTACCCAATACCTAGTATCGAGAAGGCGACTAAGAGAACGAGGAAGATAGGTCTTGGAGTTATGGGCTGGGCTCACATGCTAATTAAGCTTGGTATACCTTACGACTCCATAGACGCCTTATATCTGGGTTATGCACTAGCTGAGTGGATAGAGTATAATGCTGTACTAGCTAGCATAGAACTGGCTAAGGAAAGAGGACCCTTCCCAGCATGGAATCCTAGGTATTATAGACCAACATGGAGATCCGCTCGTAGGTTAGAGGAGCTCCTTGACATAGCCCAGATAGAGGGTGAGATCACTAAGTACACTAAAAGATTAGTTAATGAGAGACCCAAGATCGACTGGTCATATGTTGATGATTTAGTAATGAGGTTTGGTCTTAGGAATGCAGCGGTTACAAGTATAGCTCCTACAGGAACCATATCAATAATATCAGGTGCCTCAAGCTCCATAGAACCCATATTCGCGTTAGCGTTCGTTAGGCGTGTTAGTGTAGGTACATTCATCGAGATTGATAGGTTATTCCTAAAGGACTTAAGAAAATATGAACTTGATGATCCGGAAGTCATTAAGGCCATAGCAGAGACTGGAAGCATAGTTCATAACCCATTCTTACCAAGGAGGTTAAGAATAGTTTATAAGACTGCCCATGACGTGGACCCCATATGGCACGTTATGCATCAAGCCGTTTGGCAGCAATGGGTTGATCAAGGGGTCTCAAAGACTGTTAACTTAAGGGCTGATGAACCGCCAGAGACCGTATATAACGTTTACATACTTGCATGGAGGCTGGGTTGCAAAGGCATTACGGTTTATAGAGATAAGTCCAAGGCTCAGCAAGTAATTTACTTCGGGATAAAGATGGCGCCTGAAGCTCAAAGAGCAAGTACTGAGGAACGTAGGGGTGAAGAGAGAATCGCACTCAAGAGATTTAGGGTTAACGGTAAGGAGTACTTAATGGCTGAGGAAACTTATGCTGGTGGGTGTGTTACCTGTAATATAGAGTAGCTTACTCCTCCTCAAGACGCCTTAAGTACTCTTTTACGTATCTCTTAAGCATCTCCTTACCTTTCTTAATGCGTTGAGCTTCTTTAATTCTCTTTACCTTATCCATAACCCTACTCAGTAGGTCATCATCGTAGGGTACACCTATGAACTCTACTTCACCATTAATAGCTATCGTAGGTACGGTCATGACCCCATATTTCTCTGCTATATCAACATTCTCATAAGCCTCAATAACTTCACTAACTATAGTTCTACGCCCGGACTTCCAATTCTCGTACGCAAACATGTTAGCTAATAATGCAGCGTATGGACAGTAAGGACAACTGGGAGTCACTATAGTTTCTATCCTTATAGGTACATCAACTTCAGCTAAAGCCTTAATAATCTCATCCCTAAGCCCCGACTCGTCACGACTAATTCTTATTATGGTCTCAACAAGGCCCTTAATCTCCTCACCAGCAGGTATGCCTACGTACCTTACATGACCATCTACTAAGGTTATGGTGGGGGTTCTATCTATTTTATATGCCTCAAATATATCGTCATCCCTCCTATTGTAGTATATCTCGACATTTATTAGTTTCCTACCATTAATTTCAGGACTCTCATCACGTAAGACATTAACTAAGTAAATAGTTGCTTCACAGAATCTGCAAGCATCACTAACAAATACCGATATGTTAACGGGGTTCTTCATATCGGATAAGGCCTCACGAAGAGCCTCACGTTCGGCTTCGCTAAACTGTACGTTAAACATTTCCTCAGACATGACGGAAGCCCTCACACTTTAACTGAGTTAAAGCTTAATATCTTTTATTGAAATTAAGAGAAACTAGGTGCGTGTATTGCAGAGATTGCCCTGTGAGGTATATGTTAAGAGATTACTTCCAGCGATACGTGCTGCCTTAACCTACATATTAGTTAACGAGTATGGAGTAAGTTCCTACATGGTTTCTAGACTACTAGGTGTAACTCCTGCCACAATAACTAATTATCTACGTGGAAGGAGGGGCGAGAAAGAGCTAGTATCAAAGATTCTTAATGATAAGTTAGCCCGAGCCTTACTCAATGAGCTTGCTAAGAAGTTACGTAGTAGTGGTAAGGTAGAGCCTAATGATTTTTGTAGCTTATGTAGTGCTTTAAGAGGGCTAGTAAATAAGTACTAGTAATAGTGCACCATTGATTCAAACTTACTAAGCCATAAGGGGTCCCCAGTATTTAAATCTATATAAGCCCCGTACCTATTGAAGTAGTAGCCCTTCATTGAGAATACCGTCACTACCCTACCGTTATGTGAGAACCTAATACCATCCACGGGTTCATGCGCTCTAATAATCATGTTAACCTTAAGTATGTTGAGTGCTAGCCTAGTAGTCCTTCTACCGAAGAGAAATCCAGCACCTCTAGGTGAGGGATACGCAATAACATCAGCCTCTATGGGATCATTCCATAGAATCTCCTCAAGGATTTTCTTTGAGTAAGGTGACTTAACTACGTTAATATACGTTATTAAGTCCTTAGACTTCTCGATGTTCACCGTAGGTGGGCCGCCATGCACTAATAACGCATTCTCCCTTATTAAGGCGGCATAAGGCATTTTCTGAAATATCTCGAAGAAGCTTGAGTAAAGCACAGTCCCTTCAGTTGCGCCATAAACCATTTTAAGCACGTCGGGGAAGTCATGTGGGTACGGCATAAGCCATTTAGGTGGTTCGTGATTACCTCTAAGAGTGATTATTGACTCCGGATAGAGGGTCTTAAGCATAAAGACTGTTAATATGACATGGGGCTGCATGGGGCCTCTATCTATATAGTCACCTAGGAAGATTACCTTACCACCGCTATCTATGAAATTCTTTAAATCTACTTGTTCAAGTATTAGTGTTAAGGAATTGAAATCACCATGAAGATCTCCTACGATTAGGTACCTACCCTCTTTAGGTAGCATCACTATTCCATCGTTGCCCTTAAACTCGTCCTCATAAATCTTTTTTACGTCTTTAAGGAATTGATATGCTTTCCTGAAATTCTTAACCAGTCCTTTAATATCGTTAATTAGCTTATCTATCACTGCATACCCCCCAGACTTAACCACTAAACTATTTACGATATAGCTTTAAGTACGTACCTACTGACGAATAAGTGACTGTATTAAGCATCCGACAAATGCCTTCTCATCACTTATCAGATCCAGGGGTATACTTCATCAATAGATAACCTCTCTTAAGAAGTTTAAATACGTTAAGGTAAAGATTTAGAGGGGGTTTAATGAGTTCCCTAGTAAGTATTGATGTTGAGGATTACTATAAGGTACTTCATCCAAGACCTGTATATCTAATAGTGTCTTCATGTGATGGGAGAACCAACGTTGCTTCAATAGCTTGGGTTTCTCCGGTAAATGATGATCCCCCAGTTGTGGCTTTAGCTATTAATAAGGATACCCTAACATCTGAGTTAATTAGTAAAAGTGGTGTTTTCACCATTAACGTCGTGGACGAGAGTAAGGTAAGTGACGTATGGGTTGCAGGTACTGTTAGTGGTAAGGAGATTGATAAGGTAGGGAAGCTAGGTTTGAAACTTATTAAGTCAAGAACCATCGATGCGCCCTATATAGATGGGTGCTTAGCTTACTTAGGGTGTAAGGTCATTAGGAGTCTAGAGATAAACGGTGTTAATCTCTATATTGCTAAGGTCCTTGAAGTGTATGTACGTAAGAACCTATTTGACCCTAGATATGGCTGGAATCTCTATAGAGCAAAAATACTCATGCATTCAAGTGGTAGGTGCTTTACCATACCGGGTAAGGTAATCATACACCGCATGTAGGGACGTATGCCTTGGTTAGGTTATTGACTATACTTAAATCAGTAGCTAAGATGTTTGTTTTAATATTCATTAATTGGCTAGTCCTACTATTCTTCATCATACTTACTAAACACGCGCTTACCTACATACTTAACCTAGACACGGGTGCTTATGTTAAGATTACACTATCGCTTGTAGTGACCTTGGTGTTCATTACTATGTGGTTAGGTATCTGGAGATATAGCGTTAAACTATATAAATTTAGAGTCATTTCAAAATACGGTGCTGAAAAAGAAGGAACTGATTAATGATGTGTGTGGTAGCCACTAAGCATTAATACGGATGAAGACGCTTGCCCCCACCTGAATAAGAAGATGTGGAAATTACCGTGGGCTGACGTGCAACCCTAAATATTCTTTTCTTTATTTCTCAGAATTTCCCAGAATAATGGTATTGATTACATTACTTACCAGTTATGAATATGCCTGGCTTGAAGGGTGCTGCATATTTCTTCTTACCGCCGTAGTCAGGTGCTTTCTCATCGAAAGCGCTATATACTTCTATACTAACGTCTGGGTAACCTATTGACTTAGCTATGTAGTCCCTTAACTCAGCCACTACCTCTTTTTCATCAATAGACTCGATAACCTCTAGGTCTTCTCTAATGTACACCGGCATAGACATTACTAGATCATATACCTTCTTAGCCTTACTAACAACTCTTCCTCCATAGGTCTTACCTACGTAACTTAAGAACTCCCTTAGTGACTTACCACTACGTATGTACTTAGCGGCATCCCTAACTATACAGTAATTGACATCATCAACATAGATCACAATCTTGCTTGGCCTTACTTTAGAGACCGCTAACACCTCTCTGACATCACTGATTAGTAAGTCGGCGTAAGTCATAAACACCTCAGCCTCTCTATCGATTAATGACTCATCTACTTTAGGCCA
This sequence comes from uncultured Desulfurococcales archaeon, assembly GCA_964519505.1. Taxonomy (GTDB): domain Archaea; phylum Thermoproteota; class Thermoprotei_A; order Sulfolobales; family CAZFJX01; genus CAZFJX01. The sequence continues at coordinate 23,789 of CAZFJX010000009.1, read as the reverse complement.
AGAGGACTTAACAACGAGTCCTTCACCACCTATTAGATGCCATAACTCCTCAGCCAGGAACGGTGTTATTGGCGCCATAAGTCTTACCCAACTACTTAAGTACTTAATTATGTCCTCGTGAGGAACACCATTAACTAACTCTAAGTACTTCTGTAGGTCTTGATACATGATGTACATAATGTTAACAGCTGCCTCCCTAATCCTTGTGTTGTCTAGTGCTTTAGATATGGTGCTTATTCTGCGTTGGAGTACTGAAAGTACCCATCTATCGTAAAGGTTCTTCTTGCCACGCCTCTTACCTGTCCTAATTATAGCATTTATTAACTCGTAGATCTTCCTTAAGTGCTCAAGTACTGTTATTAAGTTCTTACTCCTAAGGTCTAAGTCCTGATCAAACTCAGCAGTTAAAGCTAATGTAGCCCTAACACAGTCAGCACCATAGATTTTTATAGCCCTATGTAAAGGTAGTATATTTCCTCTAGACTTACTCATCTTCTCACCCTCAACGAGTACCCAACCGTTAATGACTATACTCCTAGGCCACTTCTCCTCAGGCATAATCGCTGCATGATTGAATATGAAGAATGTTAAGTGGTTAGGTACTAAGTCTTTAGCGCTATGCCTAGCGTCAAGTGGGTACCAGTAATTAAACTCCTCCCTTAATTCCTCCAGTACATTAGCAGGTATGTTGAGTTCCTTACTTAACTCATTAGAATCTCCCTGACCTAAGATTACGTAATCCCAGAACTTTACGGTAAGTTGCCCGGGCTTAATGCTGTAGCGCCTTATCTTATGGATGACGGTATAGAATGCCATGTATATAGTTGAGTCACTTAAACTCTCTATAATCCATCCCTTCTCCCAAGGTAGTGGAGTACCTAAGCCCCTACTCCTAGCGCATGCCCTACGCTGGAGCCACTCAATAACTGCCTTAAACTCACTTCTGTACTCCTCAGGTATTATCTTCATCTTATTTAATGCCTTTCTCGCTAACTCCTTCCATCTCTCATTACCGTAGTTAAGGAACCACTGATTCTCAAGCACCTTAACAACAACTTCAGTACCGCACCTACAATAGACGGGCTTATTCATTATGTCGTACATAGTGCCCCCATAGCCATGCTTAATTAAGAACTCCTTAACTAAGTCCCTAACAATGTTTACTGGCTTATCTGCGATCTCCTTTGAGGTGTATTCCCTAACTCCTTCAATAACCTCATTAACTACTAACTTACTAAGATCCCCTCTCATAATACCAAACTTAAACTCCTTGGAGTATATCTCTTCAGTAGCCTTATCGAGCTTACTTTTATCCAGCTGGGAAGCAACACCATGTTTAATGCACGCATCCCTAGCAGGTACTTCACTATACCCCTCAAGCCTTATTAGCGGTATCGGCCTTAACTCATCAGGACTTATACCTAACCTACTTAACTCCTTACCGTCCTTAATTAAGTCCTTAATGGCTGCATAGTCATACGGGGCATGGGCGGGTACGCTCATAACAACTCCAGAACCTACTTTAGGATCTACGAAGGGTGCAGGTAATATATATACTTTAGCACCAGTAACCGGATTAATTACCTTCCTACCTATTAATTCCCTACCAAGGAACTTAACTAACTCCTTAATCTTCTTCTGGAATGTGAGTCTATAGGCAGCGTCAGAACTAACTACGAACTTCTTGCCATCAAACTCAATAATGCTATATTCAGTATCGGGATTTAACCACATATTGGTTACTCCATAAACGGTTTCGGGCCTTAAAGTGGCTGCAGGTAAGTAAACATCTGAGAATCCTTTGAAGCCTCCAACTAACTTAAAGTATATTAGTGTAAACTCACCAATCTCAGGTTCTACGTCATCCTTAGTGTCATGCATCCCTACAGGCATTTTATGGTGGGGGCACCAACCGACAGGGTGGGTTCCTTGTTCAACGAAGCCCATCTCCTTTAACTTAGTGAATTGCCATACAATAAATGCTTGGAACTCAGGGTCTATGGTTGAAAACTCCCTACGCCAATCTATAGCTAGACCGTACTTCTTCATGACCTTCTTAGAGAACTCATGGAAGTACCTAGCCAGTTTTAATGGTTCCTTAAACTCACTTAACTTTTCTTTAGGTACGTCGTAGATGTTTAAGAAGAGATCAATAAGCTTCTCATCACCGCTAGCTAAGGCTTCAGCCATAGCTATTATCGGTGTACCCGTATAATGAAACCCCATCGGGTATAAGGCATTGACGCCCTTCATCTTAAGGTATCTAATGATAATGTCCGGGATCAGGTATGTTCTAGCATGACCTATATGCATAGGGGAGTTAACATACATGAACGCCGCCGTAGCGAAGTACTTAGGTTTCTTAGGGTCTGGATCAACCTCGTAAACTCTCTCCTTTTCCCATTCCTTAAGCCATTTTTCGCTGATCTCATTAAGAAAAACAGAGAAATCCCATTGCGACTTCAATTACTACACCTACATTCACTAAAAGGGTTGAGGGGATATAAATATTCACATCAACATAACTCACACTAAGTTATTATTGAAGAAAATGAATATTCGCTTACCGTTAGGGTGAGCTCTTCAGCGCTTAAGTTAAGGAACTTCAGTAAATCATGAAGTTTCCACTTAATGTATCTCTCTAACGATGCTCCCTTAGGTATTTCATCAATCACAACTATGAACTTACCATTAGTAAATATTCGGGAATCCTTTAATGCTTTGCATTTACTTAGTTCATTAATGCTAATCCCCTTCAACATCTCTAGCCCTAACTTAATGACTAAAAATAATGCGTCTATTTCATTCTTAACGATATTATAATCAGTTACTAGCCAAGCAGTTAAACCACTTAATGCCTCCCTACCATTTAAAATCGTGTACCATATGAATCTATAACCATAGTACCTAGCTTCTTCGCAACTTAGGAAGACTATATGTTCATCACCCTCCCTTAGCAACCCACTTAAACTATCTATGAATTCCTCAATGCGCATTTCAGACCTAATAACATCTAGGGTTTATGAGTAAATTAAGTTTATTAAAGCCCTATTTGTTAGTATGTTTAAGAAGTGTCTTAGGGGCATTACTCATGTCTTTACGTAGCGATTTAGATAAGTGGATGGATAAGATATCGAGGCTTGCACTAATTAAGATAGAATCTAATGAGAGGGGAAGGCTCCTTAAGGATTTAATGAGAATACTTGAGTTCTTTGAGGAAATTCGTAAGTTAAAGCTTGAAGGTATTGATCCCTTATTTCATGTTATTGAGCATGGGGGTAAGTTAAGGAATGACATTGAATCACAAGTACTTGACTTAAAGGAAGTGTTAATGAATATTAAGGAGCATGAGGAGGGATTCGTTAAAGGCCCTAAGACGGTGTGAGCATGTTTAACATTCTCTACAAGCCTGCTTACGAGCTTGTTGAGGAGTTCAAAGAAAACCCCGATTTAATGCTTGACTATGTGGCTAAGACCTACGAACGCATTAAGGAGGTTGAGCCTAAGTTAAATGCCTTCATAACCTTAAGGAGTTATGATGATGTGGTAAAGGATGTTGAGAAAGTCATGTCTAGGTTGAAGAGGGGCGAACGTGTGAGATTGCCAGGTATTTTAGTTGCTGTTAAAGACAACATATCCACCAGGGGTTTGAGAACTACTTGCGCCTCAAGAATACTACATGATTACATACCACCATATAATGCCACGGTTATTGAGAGATTAATTAAGGAGGGTGCCATAGTCGTAGGTAAGACCAATATGGATGAATTCGCTATGGGTTCAACAACGGAGAATAGTGCTTTCGGTCCTACAAGAAACCCGTGGAATACTGAATTAGTGCCTGGAGGTTCATCAGGTGGCAGCGCTGTAGCTGTTTCAACTGCTGAATCAACGATTGCCTTAGGCAGTGATACCGGTGGTTCTATTAGGTGCCCAGCCTCATTCACAGGTACAGTAGGTATAAAGCCAACCTATGGATTAGTAAGTAGGTATGGGTTAGTTGCTTACGCTAATAGCTTAGAGCAGATAGGCCCTATAGCTAGAAACGTACTTGACGCTGCATTACTACTTGAGATTATAGGCGGCGACGACCCCAGAGATAGCACGACATTAGGCATATCTTTAGATGGGCTCTTCAATGAGGTCATGGATAGTGAATATAGTCTTGAAGGCGTTAAGTTAGCAATCATAAAGGAAATGGTTTATGGTGCTGATGAGGAGGTTCTTAAGGTATTCTATGAGGCTGTTAATAAGTTAATTTCTGAAGGGTGCGTGGTGAATGAGGTTAGCCTACCTATAGTTAAGTATTCACTGCCGGCATATTACATAATAGCTATGGCTGAAGCAAGCTCTAACCTAGCTAGGTTTGATGGGTTAAGGTACGGTCTTCACATACCAGTAAGTGGTAGGTCTTGGTATGATGTCTATATGGAGGTTAGGACTAAAGGGTTCGGTATTGAGGTTAAGAGAAGGGTACTTTTAGGTTCCTTCGTGCTTAGTGCCGGGTATAACGAACAGTTCTACCTTAAAGCATTAAGGGTTAGGAGACTTATTAGGGACTCGCTAATGAAGGTGCTTAAGGAGTTTGATTTCATCATAAGTCCCACAATGCCTGTATTACCGTTTAAGATAGGTGAGAGGATTGAGGACCCACTCAAGCTCTACGTAATTGATGTTGAGACTGTCCTAGCTAACTTAGCCGGTATACCCGCAGTAAGCATAACTTGTGGATTTAGTAATGACCTACCAGTAGGTCTTCAAATAATGTCTCCACCACTTACGGAACCTAAGTTATTGTCATTCTCTAAGTCCTTAGAGGAGGTCCTAGGGTTTAGGGATTTAGTTCCTAAGGGTGTCTAGCCATGAGTGAAGAAGCTATAATAGGGCTTGAGGTCCATGTTCAATTAAATACCTTAAGGACCAAGCTTTTCTGCTCATGTCCCTCGGATTATAGGGGTAAGCCACCAAACACAAATGTATGTCCTGTATGTTTAGGGCTTCCAGGGGCTTTACCTGTAGTTAATAAGGAGGCTGTGATTAAGGCTATTAAAGTTGCGTTAGCACTTAACTGCAAGATAAGTAACGTACTCATATTCTCAAGGAAGCATTACTTCTACCCAGACATGACCAAGAATTACCAAATATCACAGTATGAAGGTGTTGGTGGTATACCTATAGCATACTCAGGGTTCTTAACTATGGAGGTTGAGGGTAGGCAGAAGAGAGTTAGGATTAGGCGAATAAACATTGAAGAAGACCCGGGAAGGATCGTCTATCCTACAGGTTCATTGCTTACCAGTACCTATACGTTAATAGACTATAACAGAGCAGGTATTGGGTTATTAGAGATAGTTACCGAGCCTGACCTTAGGACGCCTAAGGAGGCTAGGTTATTCATTGAGAAGCTTAAGTCAATCCTGGAACACTTAGACGTATGTAACTGCGATTTAGAGGGCGCTTTAAGAGTTGACGCTAACGTATCAATACCGGGAGGGAGCAGGGTTGAAATAAAAAATATTGGTTCACCTAAGGAGGTTGAAAGAGCCTTAGCTTACGAGATACTTAGGCAAAAACATGCGTTAATGCGTGGTGAGATTGTAAGGAGGGAGACTAGGCACTGGGATTCAGTTAGGAAGGTCACCGTGTCTATGAGAGTTAAGGAGTTTGAGGAAGACTATAGGTACTTCCCGGACCCTGACTTACCACCCATACCTATACCTAAGGACTTAATAGAGAAAGTAAATGCTGAAATGCCTGAATTACCTGATGAACGTATTGAGAGATTCGTTAGTGAGTATGGACTAACACGGTATGAGGCTAGGGTTTTGGTCATGAATAAGAAGTTAGCTGATTACTTTGAGGATGTAGTGCGCTTAGGAGCTAATGTTAAGAAGACCGTCTCCATATTAATTAATGACTTCATCAGGTACGTTAATGAATTAAATCTAAGCCTAAGTGACGCCTTAAGAGTCATTAAGCCCGTATATATTAAAGAACTTGTTGACCTACTTAATGAGGGTGTCATAAGCACTAAGATAATGAAGAAAGTCCTTCCTGAAATGTTTAAATCCAGGAAGAGCCCTAAAGACATAGTTAAGGAGTTAGGTCTTATTAAAATAAGTGATGTAGGGTTCATTAAGAGAGTCGTTGATGAGGTATTTAACGAATACCCGAAGGCGGTTCAGGATGCCTTAATTAATAGAAGGGCTATAGAGTTCCTCGTGGGACAAGTAATGAAGAAGACCAGAGGTAGGGCTGACCCATTAATAACTAGGAGACTAATTGAGGAGAAACTAAGTAAGTTAGAGGGCAGTTGAGATCATCGCGTGGGTTTTTCATCACTAATCAGCGCTTAAAATCCCATTCATCCATGTGCTTATACGTTAAGTAAAATTATAAAGCTTACATAACACATAACCATAATTAATATTTGATGTTCCGTAAAGTATTAAGTGGAGGAACTTGACAACGATGATGAAGGCACTCGGAGCCGTAGTTGATGCGGTGTTTTCCGCATTACTGAGGTGATCACATGCTTTCAAGCTTCGGTAAGTACATATCACTAAGTTTAAGGTTGAATGTAGTGGAGATTCTTAACTCGCTAAAGGAAGTTTACTCTTATAAGGAATTAGAGAACATCACTGGAATACCATCATCCGTTCTTTGTAGATATGTTCAAGGCTCTATAATACCTAGCATAGATAATGCAGAAAGGTTATGGAAGATACTGATGGGTAAAAAGTTTATCAAGCAAACAATAAATAGGTTCATTAACTTAACGTCAAGGCATGAACCACAAATAACAACCCTTTTCTCTAACCCTAAGTTCCTAACTTTAATATCAAGCTATTTAACGAATAGATATGCTGGTATGGGGATTACTAAGGTTGTAGCACCTACAGGGCTCTCCGTATCCTTAGCTACCATACTATCGTTGAAGCTTAACTCAACACTCATAGTTGTTGGTGAGAGGAGTGAATTTTATAGGTTTAACCCTAAATCATTCATTAAGAAGAGTGATAATTTACTCATGGTTTTCGACCTACTCACGAGGCATAAGTTTAACTTTACCCTTAAGGAGTTAGGGCGTAGTGTGTTAGAGAGCAATACGGTAGGTATAGCGTGCATAGTTCTAGTCGATAGTGATTTAAGCAAGGAAATACCTAGTAAGGTCTTCCTTGAATACTTAATCCCTTAAACCTTAGGGAACCTTAAATACCTTGTTAACTAAATTCATTATGATGATGAACGGACCACGGATTGATTTGATGATGTAGTTATATACGGTCTGAACATGCCCATTAAGACCATCGTCCCAAACGTATATGTTGTTTGTGACCATGACTTGACACATATTTATGATTCAGCGGCCTACCTAGTCATTACTGAAGAAAGTAAGTACTTATTAATTGATAGTGGTTCTGGATACGGCTTCATTAACATGGTTAATAACATACTAGAAATAAGTGTGAAGCCCAATAAGATAACGTACGTTATCTTAACGCACTGCCACATAAGTAATTCAGGTGGTAGTAAGTTACTTAGGGATTACTTTAGAATTCCTGTAGCCGCTCATGAAGAGGATGCTATGAGGTTGATGAAGGCTGATAAGGCATGTATCGATATTGAGGGGGTTAGGGAGTTTACGGCTATACCAGTAACGCTTGTTATTAGAGATGTTGAGTACGTATTTAATGAGGTTTCCCCCAAGGTAAAGGTGATACATACACCGGGACATACTCCAGGATCCCTAAGCGTAATAATCGAGTTAAAAGGGCTAAAGGCAGGTTTCGTAGGTGATTTACTAGGCCCATTATCAAAGTCATGGAACTCCGATGAAGCTCAATGGCGTGAATCACTTAGTAAGGTACTTAATGAATCGTTAGATATCTTATGTACTTCAGGAGGTTGCGTAGTTGGTTCATCGAACGTGAACACGTTATTGAGAAAGGTTATTTCCTCTAAACCAATATGGATTTAGGGTATTCGACGTGATCATACTTACTGGTTGCTGTGGTTTTAACGTATCTAGACGTAAGTACTTTCAATTATTTAAGGTAGTTGAGCTTCAGAAAACCTTCTATAGACCACCCTCATTAAGTACTTTAGAGATGTTACGTAATGAAGCACCTCCGGATTTCGTATTTACCTTTAAGGTATGGCAGGTATTGACACATTCACCTAAGAGCCCTACGTGGAAGAGAGCTAAGCTCAGTGTCGATAAGGGGACATTAAGTAGGCTAGGTTCATTGAAACCTACTAAAGAGAACTTTGAGATTTGGGAGAAAATGAGGGAGATTGCTAAGGTAATTAATGCTAAGGTAGCTATATTTCAAACACCACCCAGTTTCGGCTACAGTAAGGAAAACTATGAGTCAGCGTACAACTTCTTTAAATCTGTAAATAGGGATGGCTTATTGTTAGGTTGGGAGCCTAGGGGCTCGTGGAAAGTGCATAGGGACATTCTTGAACGTCTCATTAGCGAAGTAGGGGTAATCCACGTAACTGACTTACTAAGGGAGGAGCCTGTAATAGTAAGTAAGGTCATGTATACGAGACTTCACGGTTTAGGTCCTCGTGAGGTTAATTACAAGTATAAGTACACGGATGAAGACCTAAGTAGGCTAGCCAGCATACTGGCTAAGTACTCTGATAATGTTAGTGAGTACTACGTGATGTTTAACAATGTGTATATGGTTGATGACTCACTAAGATTCAAGAACATAGCACAGAATATGGGGTTGAAGGTCATATAAGGAAAGGGTGGGTGACCCCGCCGGCTACCCCCATCATCCCAACTCGGTTTTACCGAGGCGTCCGGGGGTTTCCCATTATTCAAGATTATTATGAGAGGTTATAATGCTTACTTTAACACTTACTTGCTAAGCACTTTCTTTATGGAGTTCTTAAGCCTCTTATAGGTTATCCTTAAATCTTCAGGAATTACTTTAATTCTGCCTATCACTGGCATGAAGTTAGTATCACCAACCCATCTAGGCACTATATGTACATGTACATGGGACTCTACACCAGCGCCAGCAATTTTACCTAAGTTGACACCTATATTGAAACCATCAGGTCTGTACTCATTCTCTATAGCCTTAATGGCTAAGTTTATTAACTTCATTAACTCCATCAGCTCATCATTATTAAGCATGTATAGTGTGGGTACGTGCCTATAGGGAGCTACCATTACGTGAGCGGTATTATATGGGTATTTATTCATTATGATAAAGCAGTGTTTACCCCTATAAATAACTAAGTTCTCCTCATCATCTTCAGGTCTTAAGTCACAGAATATACACTTACGTACCTTACCAATACTCCTTATGTAGCTCATTCTCCAAGGAGCCCATAGTACCTTCACCACCTTCACCACGTATTACTTTAAGGATTAAGGTACTTAAATAGGGATTAGGGGTATCAGAATTAACGAAATTACGTAGCTAACTAGGATTATGGGGATTGTAGGTATGCCGTAAGTAACCCATATGATTGTCTCCTCATTTATGAAGCCATTATTAATTAACTCCTTAAGTTTCCTAATATGTTCCTCAGGCTCCTCATCAATCTTAAAATTAAGTCTAACATTACACATTAACCTATCATTAACTACCTCATACAGCGTGAGCGGGTAGTGGAACTTCATATTGAAGTACTCCTTTACCTTAACGGGCCTACCTATGAAGGCCATAGCCACTTTCTTTAATGTAGGTATGTTCAGCTTACTTAACTCATTCCTCCATCTAAAGATATTTAAGAAGAAGTATCTAAGCGGGTAAACAATCATAAGTATGGCGGTAATAACGAATACAAGTAACGCTATTGGTATAGTTTTAAAGAATAGCAAGTTCACATTGGCTAAACCTAATACCAAGAATGCCAAGAAGTCGGCACCACCCATTAAATTAAGCAACGCTAAAAAGAACGTTATTAAGGCTGGTAATAGGGAGAGCAATACTGTAATCAATCTAAAACTCATGCTTAACTTAGAGATTACTAATATATATAGGTTTATGAGTATGGCCGGTGTAGGTATTAACCATACCCAAAGATCTATTTCTCTAGACTTAATGTCCTTAAATGTGGCTATCGATAACGTGATTAAGGATAGCGTAATTGCAACTAGGTTATTGAGAGAAAGAGGTGTAACTAACTCACTACTCACCTTAAATACCTAGCTAAGCCCCTTAGCTACAGCTACTCTTCAGGATCCCTAATACCTACTTCAGTTATTGCAAAGACTGCCTCACCCTCAGGTAGGTGCGGAGCATCAACAACCCTAGCTATCCTCTTATTGCCTCTACTCCTCCTTAACTGAACCCTAATTCCTGGAGCATGAGCAAGTACGTGGCCACCTACCGCTTGTGTTGGGTCCCCATAGAATACGTCAGGCCTAGCCATTACTTGATTAGTCACTACAACAGCTACATCATATACCTCAGCAATCCTCTGTAACTGGTGTAGGTGCTTATTGAGTTTCTGTTGCCTAACAGCTAAATTCTCCCTGCCTGGATACTCAGCTCTGAAGTGGCCAGTCACTGAATCGACTATGACTACCTTAACGTTCTCCTTAGGTATTAGGTCCATTATGTCATTAACTATAGATATCTGGTGATCACTATTAATTGCTCTTATGTAATATATGTTTTTCATTGCTTCATCAGGGTCTAGCCCAGCACCTTTAGCCATAGCCTCAATTCTCTCCCACCTAAATGTGCCTTCAGCATCTATGTATATTGCTTTAGCAGATAAACCTCCCTTCTCAGGTGGTAACTGAACGTTAACTACTAACTGATGGCAGATCTGGGTCTTACCAGTACCATACTCACCAAAGAACTCAGTTATTTGCTTAGTCTCTATACCACCGCCTAGTAAGTTATCAAGGTTCCTACTGCCAGTGGTTATCTTCTTTACGGTGGCCCTCTCCATCTTAACCTCGTAAGCGGTCTTTATTCTTAGGTCTAAAGCATCACGTGCCTGGTTTATTAGTCTCTGGGCTGTCGTTATGGGTATGCCAACGATACTTGATAATTCATTAACGTTGGCTATGGCTAAGGACTCTATAGTCTTAAACCCAGCCTCCTTTAGCTTATGGAGTAAGCTAGGGCTTATACCTAGATCCTCCAGACGCTTGGGTTTTATCTTTTCCTTCTCCACCATTACAATTCCCTCATAATTCTTATCTCACTGAATATTTAAATTCCTAAATTTACTCTAGTATTTTAAGTGTTAGTTTAGGTGTTTACTGTGAGAACCCTAAACATACATGCTGAGGAGTTTTGTTTTAAAGCATTGCAGAAGGCTATTGATGATGCTGAGGAAGTAAGTGAGGAAAGACGAGGGGCTAGCTTTAGGAACGCCCTAGTTATTTTCGTGACTGTTGAGGAGGGTGATGATAAGGGTCTAGACAAAATCTCTAATGAGTTCCTTGAAGACGTTAAGGAGTTACTACCTAAGCTTAAAGCAGACGTAGTCGTGCTATACCCTTACGCACACCTATCACCTAACTTAGCACCACCCCATGTAGCTTTGAAGGTGCTTAAGCATTTAGAGAAAATACTTAAGGATAATGGGATCAATGTCTATAGAGCACCATTCGGCTGGTATAAGAGTTTCATGATAAAGTGCTACGGACACCCACTTTCAGAGCTTTCACGTGAGTTTAAGCCTGGTGAGTTGGTTAGGAGGGTTCAGATAACTAAGGAGTTTTTAGTAGTAACTCCTGAAGGTAAGGTATTCAAGCCTGAGGAGTTCCTTAAGATAAGTAAGGATGAGGAGCTAAATATACTTATAGAGAAAGAGGCTTTAAAGAAGGAGCTTAAGGGAGGTAAGGGTAGGGCTAGTGACTACATACGTAAGTTTGGCTTTGAATGGGAGCCTATGTCCGATAGTGGTCATATGCGTTACGAACCACACGCAACTATACTGATGGATGCGGTAGCTGAGTATTCTTGGAAATTAGCTAAGTCGTTGGGCATACCGGTTTTTAGGGTACGTGGGACTAACATGTTTAACCTTAAGTTAAAGCCCGTAAGAGAGCATGCTGAGTTATTCGGCGATAGGCTATATGAGATAGATATGGATGGAGATAGATTCGTCCTAAGGTACGCAGCATGTCATCAGCAATTTGCGTTAGTCAAGGACTGGGTATTAAGCTATAAAGACCTACCTTTCGGGCTCCTTGAGATAGCCGATAGCTATAGGTATGAGCAGAAAGGTGAGATAGTCCTACTGTTTAGGATGCGTAAATTCCACATGCCTGACCTACACATATTTACTAAGGACCTTAACGAAGCCCTTAAAGTGATTTATAAGGTACAGGAAGTGATCTTTAACGAGATAAGAAAGCTTGGGAGGAGCTATGTCTCCATATATAATGTAACCCATAGATTCTTCAAGGATTACTTCGACATCATAGTTGAGCTCATAAGGCGTGAAGGTAGGCCGGCACTAATAACGCTCTATCCTGACGACATTTACTACTGGGTACTTAATGTTGAGTATAATATTATTGATGAGTTAAAACGCCCTAGGGAAATAGCTACGTTCCAGATAGATATAGGTAATGCTAAGAGATTCGGCATTAAGTACTTGGATGAGAAAGGTGATGAGAGATACCCGGTAATTATTCATACTGCACTCATAGGTTCTATAGAGAGATACCTTTATGCGGTATTCGATACTGCAGCGCTCATGGAAAGGGAGGGTAAGTGCCCAACTATACCCCTATGGTTAGCACCTATTCAGGTAAGGATTATCCCCGTAAAGAAGGGCCACATGGAATATTCAATGAAAGTTCTTGAGGAGCTGTTAAGGAATAACATACGTGCCGATATTGATGATAGAGACTTAAGCTTAGGTAAGAGAATTAGGGAGGCTGGTATTGAGTGGGTACCTTACATAGTAGTCATTGGTGATAGGGAGGTAAAGACAGGCACTATAAACGTTAGGTTTAGAGGTAAGGGTATGCAGAAGTCGATGAGGTTGGAGGAGTTCATTAAGATGATTAATAAGGAGTTAGAGGGTTACCCAAGGGTCGACTTAACACTACCACATAGAGTAAGTCAAAGACCTTCACTACCTTACTTAAGAGAGGTCAGAGCAGCTGAAGGACCAACATGAAATCAGTTGGTGGTTCTTACATTATTCTCATAATAAAGTATGTCATGAAAAGTGTTTTTCTTGCAGTAAGGGCAGTAGTGGTAGAGTTTAGTCATATCTTTAAGGCTGTAGCTAACTTTTAAGGTCCATGTATTTTTACATGTCCTACACCTAAGGTACCACTTAGTCAATTACTCCTTACCTCCCTCTTCACTTACTGAAATAATACCTCTCCTCACTAATTCATTAAGGACTTTCCTTAATAAACGCCTAACTATTCTTCTCTTATTCAAATCCCCAAATATGTTAATCGCGGTCTTCCTAATGCTATTGGTTCTGGTTAGATCAATAAGAATTTCCTTATCCTCATTACTTAACTCTTTAGGGAGGTACCTAAGGCCTAACCTAGCAACATCACCTACCTGAAGACCTAAGTAATGGTCTACAGGCTGTAAGTCGGTTAATTTCCGTATAACCTTAAACTTTATTATGGTCACGTAGTCATCCGGGCTTATATATCCATAAAGTCTCCTTAACTCCTCAATTAACTCATCCTTAGTTTTAAAACCATCAAGTTTAGCGTCCTCATCAGTTAGTTCCCTTACCTTCTTATACTCAACACTCTCTATGGCAACCTTAGCTACGGGTCTGCCACCGCCATGGACTATTAACTCGTCGTACTTAGGCTTAACAATACCTAACCTTATAGTAGCTACTTTCTTACTCTCAAGAATCGCGTTAACATAATTACCTTTAACCATTAAATGCCTACCTAAGTAGTAAACCCTACTACCTCTCCACCTCCCTGCCTCCTTACCGTCCTTTGAGGACATAGCTTTATATGCACCTACACACTATTATAAACTAGTGATGAGGGCTTTAAAAGTACTTCAGAACTGAACCGTGATGTGGGGCCAAAGCGCTGATAGCCCTTAACCTTAAATTAAACTCCGTAATTAGCTCATGACTGAATAAAAATATTAACCTCAGTGATTAGGTCTTTAATGAAGAACCAGAAACGATGACCTATAGTGGGCCCGTAGCTCAGCCAGGTAGAGCGGCGGGCTCCAGTATCTACGGGTCTGGAGACCCCTTAGGGGGATGATATAATACTGGAGCGGAGAGACCCGTAGGTCGGGGGTTCAAATCCCCCCGGGCCCACCACATAAGCGGTCGAGGGCTCCTAAAACCTTCTCCATAACTGCGTCATTGACCTTCTCTTAATTTCACGCATTGCTCTATCTATGTATCTATAAACAGTTGAGTGCTGTCTACCTTGGATGAGCATCTCAATAGCTTCCTTAGCCACGTTAGCTGATTCGTAGTCACCTATAATACCGACATAATCCTCGTAGATACTTATGTAAGTACCTGTCATTTGCTCAATATTCTTTCTAGCCTTACCTTCCTCACCTATGATCCTACCCTTGATCCTAGTTAAATGTGATTGTGAAGAACCTATGTACTGCTTTAAATCAAGTACTATTAGTACTTGTTCCTCATCTAGCACTCTCCAAGCTCTTTCAGGGCTGAAACCTATGGAGATAGCCTTAATGAAATCTTGAGCTTTAAGTAGGTTTAAAGGTGATGTGCTGCTTGATGAAGGTTCAATAATTACTGTGCCGTTAGCGCTGTCGACAGTTATTATGGTGTTTGTCCTATTCATCAATTCCTTAATGACCTTCCCACCACTACCTATAAGGACGCCAATTCTCTCCAATGGAACCTTAAGATAGAACTTAGTTAAGCCAGTAATTACCCTCCTCTCAGGCATGCCCTTATCACTCATTTAAGAACACCCCATACCGTATCTAGCACCTAAAGTAAATACCGCTCTATTAAGCTTTACTCTTAAGGTTAGTTAACGTAGTCATGTAATTCAGTACTTATTAACTTTAGTTGCATAATATATATTGGGGCTTTAAGAATATGGATCCTACTTCTCCTAAACTTAAGCAAGAACTATTAGACTTAATAATCGACGGTGGTTTACTCGAAGACTTCATACAATGGATTAAGAGTAAGGGAATAGATATAGACTTCATAAAAGACATATCGGATATAGACCTAAACACTATACTTGAATACGCCCATGAGAAAGGATTGCTCGACACAAGCCCTGAAGAACTTAAAGATGACCTAAAAGATAACGTAGAGTCCCTCGAACCATTGGGCTATAGACCTAGAACACCACCCAGAAAGAAATAGGGTAAACATAGCAAGATACTTCAGCCAGTATCATTTAGAAACCTATAAGTTATGAAGATACGAGTATGTTTAAAGTACCTAATACTCTAACTCTAGGCTTTCATCTTCTCCGATAACGTAGTTAATTAAATCATTTAAGCTTGGTGTAGCAAGCCCTAATTTCATAAAGAAATTCCTGACGTTACTAAGGTCCCTAACTAAGAATGCAAATGCTTGTGGATGGTTTAAATGGACTGCTTGACTCACGTCTATAATAACTACGTCATCGCCATAAAGCATCACATTATACTCACTTAAATCAGCATGTACTAACATAGCCTTCTTATACATCAACCTAACATTCTTCATTATTTTCATAAATATATTTCTTATCTCATCAGGATCGGTTAACTTAACCTCCTTGAGTAAGGGTGCCCTAACACCGTCCTTACCTATGAACTCCATAACCAACACGTTATTCTTTACGCAGTAAGGCTTAGGTACCCTAACACCACTTTCCCACATTCTCTTAAGATTACTGAATTCCTTCCTAGCCCAAATACTCATTAACTTCTTAGTCGATGATAACTTAATACCTTCAAACCTAGGATCACCGACGATGTACTTTAGAATGCTCTTCCTAAACTCAGCCGTTGATGTGAGATATATTTTGATAGCTAAGTCCTCACCTCCAAGCCCCTTACCCCAATAAACCCTAGACTCTTTACCAGCACTAACAACGCCCTTAATCTGAGCTAAACACCTAGAATTTATGAGATCGTAAATAGTCAGTACAGTCTTATAATCGAAAACCTCCTCTACTGTCTCAAAGAGATCTTCATCAATAAAACGTCTTACCTTGCCCCTAATACGTTGGTACCTATCTATTAATCTCTCAATATCTTCCTTAGCTATATAAGTACACCCTCAAGAAGCTCCTTAGGTAAATGACCCATCTTTATGAGCTTCTGTGCGTTACTCTTATCATACTTATGCAATACGTCACCTTTATTTGGTTGGAAGTCCCATATACCTACTAAAATAACATCACCAAGCTTAATCCATACGCGCTTCCTCATCTTACCAGGTATCCTGCAGACCCTAGTGACACCATCCGTACATATAGCCTTAACGTGGTCAGCCCCTATGATCTCAGAAACGACACATAGGACCTGACCTTCAGTAGGTAATATAAGCTCCTTCTCCCCTTCCTCAATCCTTCTCTTCTTCTTTCTCTTCTTCCTCTTTGCCAATCAATCACCCAGTTACATTAATAATATCTTTGGAATTAAATAAGCTTTCCCATTCACGACCACAGCCCTAATCTCAGAACCTACCCTTAATTCCTGTATAACCTCTGGATTATATGTAGCTGTATATGTCTTTGTAGGGTTCTCGACATCCATTAAATAGGCCCTTCCTCCCCTTAAGCTAATTACCTTTAACCTCTTAATCATACCTTCATCTATATCTCTAAACCTATCTATGTTACGCCATAGCCTATTAATACCCAACCTAAATACCTTTCCAGTCTCTAAGTCAAGGAAACACACCTTAGACTTCATGATCTCCTTAAGAGCAACAGGTTTTTCATTAAATAGCATTAATCTCTTATACACGATACTAGGTATTCTTACAGATATTGTTAACCTATACTTACTTCTTCCGCTTCTGTCAAAACCTATTCTCTTACGTGACTCAATGATCTTAGCGCAATACCTTCTTTGATAATGCATAGCTAATCTCCTAGCTATTGACTGATTTATTAGCTTCACGTTAATACCCTCCCTTAGATCCTCAACCTCAGTTATTGCTGAAGTAACTTCAGGTGGGAGCTCACTAAGCGTTTTGTAAGCGAACTTCACGAACTCACTACTTACCTTAACGTTAGTTCTGAGCTGAACGATAGCCTCATAACTACCGCTAGATAAGGCGAAGCAGCGAGGGCATAAAGTTTTCTTGATATTTACATTAACGATGTATGTCTTGCTCAATAACTTACCCCTATACTCAGCACTAACTTCTACTAGTACCTTTAGCTTACCTCTATCGTAAATAAACTCTAGAGGCTTAACCTCATAGCCTCTGAATACATTACTAGTAGGCTCTACAGTTAAGTAGTTCCTTAGTAAAAAGGACACGTCATCCTCTAAAGAACCAGAGCTTTCGACCCACTTACCACTAACTCTAAGGCTACCGCATTTAGGGCATCTAGTAATGGTTAGTTCCTTAGGTACTTTAGCCAGCCCTTTAAGCTCTAGATAACAGTTAATGCATAAATTCTCAATTATCGGATGTTCTTCATCCTCCTCAACACCACATTTAACACAGAATTTTCTACCCATATCACCACCCATATTCAATCCTTACCAACTGGGCATGCGGGACCCCCTTAACGGTGAGTATGGCGTCCTTATGAATGAGTCCTGCTTCAATGGCTGCGTTAACTATGTTCTTCCCGACTATATTAGCTATTGATGCGTTCCTCAAGTACTCTAGGGCTGTCTCTATAGGTACTTCATCACCCCCATAGAAGGGCTCACTAACCTTAAGTACCACCTCACCCTCCTTAAACTCTTTACCAAACACCTCCTTATCACATATACTTACGAGCAACCCGTAGCCAGTATCGTAGACCTTCATGTATACCTTAATCACCAAACCCTAACCCTCACTATATAGGCTTAACAGGTGTCTCAGCACCGCAGGCTAGGCACCTAACTATCCATATCTTACCCTGCCTGATCAATATGGTGTCGTAAGAACCACACGTACTGCACTTTACATACATCACTAAGAATCTTCTCAATAAATTAAGGATAGTCTGGGGCGAGAACCTTGAGTGTATAATTAGGGTGCCGTGAGGATCTAAGGTTCCCGGTGTAGCTAATTCCTTAAGTAAGTACTTCATCATTACCTTAGGCTCTCTCCTAAGCCTATCACATATTTCCTTAAAATTCTTGATGTGTGTATGGACACCTATATATGTTATCTGTAGTTCTGGTAGTATGAATTCTGTTGTTTGTCTTGTTCTTACTGGTAGTTTCTTATATAGCCTACTTAGTAGGTAGTCATAGTTTAGTACGTAGTTACTACCCATATCCATATACACCTTCCTAACTAAATTGTTGTCTGAGAAACTATTTAAGCTAATTATACCTAAATTGATTAATGATAAAGAAGGATATGAGGATATACATAGAGACTTATGGATGCACCTTAAATAGGGCTGATAGTAACCTCATGTCTAGCTTACTTAAGGCTAGGGGTCATGAAGTAGTAGGTAATCCTGACGACGCTGACGTGATCATAGTAAATACCTGCACAGTTAGAAAGGATACTGAGTTAAGAGTTATTAAAAGGATAAAGACACTTAGTAAGCTATATGGTTCTAGGAGGAAAATAATCATTGCTGGCTGTATGGTTAGGACCCAACCATTCACCCTTAAGAGGTTAGTACCTAATGCCTCATTAATATCTCCCCAAAACCTCCATAGGGTATGTGAGGTAGTAGAGTCTAGTATACCTAAATACATAATACTTGGTGAGCGAGACACATCTAGACTACCGTTAAGTCTTGAGGGCATTATTGCTTATGTACCTATAGCTGAGGGATGCTTAGGTAACTGCTCATTCTGTATAACTAAGATTGCTAGGAGAAGGTTGATGAGCTATAAACCTGAGCTTATAATCAAGACAGTAAGTAAGTTAGTCAAAGCAGGCGCTAAAGAGATAGACCTAACTGCCCAAGATACCGGGGTCTATGGTGTTGACTTAAACCCTAAGTGGAACTTAAGTAGGTTGGTTATGGAGGTAGCCAATATTGAAGGTGACTTTATGATCAGGGTGGGGATGGCGAATCCTAAAGGTATACTTAACCAGCTAGATGAGTTCATAGAGGTACTTAAGTACCCTAAGGTCTTTAAATTCGTCCATATACCCCTTCAAAGCGGTGATAATAAGGTACTTAAGGTAATGAATAGGGACTACACAGTCGATGACTTTAGGTACCTGGTTAAGGAGATTAAGAGGAAGGTACCTAACGTAGTCATAGCTACGGACTTAATTGTAGGACATCCCGGAGAGGATGAGGAGGCGTTCATGAATACAGTTAACATACTTAAGGAGTTAATGATAGACAGAGTACACATAGCCCAATATAGTATTAGACCTAGGACCCTATCAGCAGCGCTACCTCAAGTACCTGAACATATTAAGAAGGAAAGAAGTATTTACTTAACTAAGTTAATTGAAGAGTTAGGTAGTCAGATAAACAAGGAGTACTTAGGGTCTATAAGTAAGGTTCTAGTGGTTAAGAGGGGGTTTAGGGGTAAAGGGCTTATCGGTAAATTATTTAACTATAAGAGCGTGGTGCTGAATATAGATAATGATGAGCTAATAGGTAAGTGGGTCTGGGTAAGGATTAAAGACTATACCTTTTATGACTTAAGGGCTGAGGTAATTAGGGTTTAGGAACCCAGTCGTTATGGCGGGCCCGCGGGGATTTGAACCCCGGACCACCGGCTTCCTCGGTGTTTAGTCCTGCGCTACCTTTAGAAGGCCGGCGCCCTATCCTGGCTAGGCCACGGGCCCTCTCAACTAAATTACTATATCCCCTCTTTTAAATATTTTAAGATGTCAATAATTTTACTATATCCCTTAACCCTAATTACGTGCCCTGCAACATCATATATTTTCGGTGCTTTCATCAAAATAACTACATCGCTAGATGATATCACACCCTCAGTTGAGCGAATAATTACTTCCTTATCAGCCCTACCGCTCAATAAGACGTCAAAACCAGTTACTTCATTAACCATTCTTGAAAGCACCGCACTCCAACTAACTTGTTTATCTAGTATGAAGACCACCTTGGAAGGGCTTAACTCGTTTACTACGTTATTAACCAGATTTAGTGACTCCCTCAATATCGGGCTCTCAATAAGTAGCCCTCTAGACCTCAAACTACGTAAATCCCTGATCAACCCATCATCACATAGGAATAGGGTATCACCTTCAAGCATAGAAGTTACGGTCATCAACACATTAAACCCATCAATAATTAGCACGTTCCCCTTAACTTCAGTAGGTGGTACTAGCTTAGATCGTATGTCCTTAGCTATTTCATCACTATGAATACACCTATATAGTAAGAGCTTCTCATACTTACTTAATGAGTATCTATTACTAACTAAATTTAGCGATAACTCAGCGTTATATCCACGGTTAAGTAGGTACTTATAGTCTTTCGCAGCCTCAATAACTCTACGTTCAATCAAAACTATCCACTACTAGCCTTTGACTTTAAGTAGGTGATTAACTCACTCCTTAACTTATCTAGACTTAACTCCTTAGGCACCCTAAGGAATGCATGGTCTTTCTTACCGCCTCCTTTACCTCCGTAGGTACTACGTAATTTTCCAATAAGCTCCACAGCATCTACTAATGATGTACTTTCTTTACTTAGCGCAACCTCAATGAGTGTTGACTTACCCACGTATTCAACCCTAACCAACACTATCCTAGGCATAGACCTACATACCTTTATCATGAACTCCCTAACACCCTCGCTATCTCTTATACGGTCCTCAAATATGAAGAACATTAGGTCTCCTACCTTAATACCTTCCCTCTTTACTTTACTGAGCATTAACTCGGTCCATAAGGCTCTATAACTAGATATTAGGTCCTTAAGCCTCTTCCTTTCCTCAATAAACGTATCCACTCTTCTCTCGATTAGCGCTACATCACCACCTAATTTCCTAGCTATATTCCTTAATGAGTTCTCTAAGTTACTTAAGTAATTAACTAATTGGGTACCAGCTATGTACTCAAGCCTAACGACCCCATCAGCAATCTTCTCAACGTTGATTATCTTAATCCCACCAAGCTCTGAAGTATTCCTTAGATGAGTACCGAAGCATGCCTCAACATCCCAGCCAGGTATCTCAACAATCCTTAACGTCGGTACTAAAGGCGCACCTCCTTGATATATCGTTAGTCCATATTTCTTCTCAGCTTCATACCTAGGTAGGAAGTAGGTATTTACTTGTCTACCCTCATTAACCACCTTATTAGCTAACTCCTCGATTTTCCTAACCTCCTCAGGTGTTGGTAGCTTATAGTGCGTTATATCTAACCTACCCTTTTCAGTAGTCTTTTCAGCCCCTGCTTGCCATATGTGATCACCTAGTACTCTCCTAGCAGCACCTAAAATTACGTGGGTAGCCGTGTGGTGCCTCATCTTAGTGTACCTACAATCCCAATCAATAACTCCAGTAACTACATCACCTTGGGATAACATAACCCCACTTTCTAGCTCATGGACAATAACGCCATTAACTGACTGAACATTAATGACCTTAACCTCAGTACTGCCTATTCTAATAACGCCGGTATCACACCTCTGACCACCACCCTCAGGATAGAAAGCTGTTTGGTCAAGGATTAAGTACTTACCCTTAATACCTAAGACCTTAGCATTAAACACTTTAATGTAGGGATCTTTATGGAATAACCTCTTAGTCTCAGGGAATTCCTTAGCCCATTCAATAATCTCTTGAGGTAACTTAATTGCCTCAACTTTCTTTATTGGGGCTCTACTATGCCTCTTAGCTACTAGTGAGTAGAAGTCTCTAGGCACAACCATCTTTAGCCCATACTTAGAGGCTATCTCCGAAACAAACTCCGGTGGTATTCCATGACTGTCGTAAAGCTCTATTAAGGCATTAAGATCGAGTTTTCCACGCTTAATGTACTTTAACGCTATTGATGTACCCCTACTTAAGGTCTCACTAAATTTCATGTACTCATTCTTAAGTACCTCATATACGTAGTCCCTCCTCTTAAGGAGTTGCGGGTATATTTGGTAAAAGTGGTTTATTTGGAGCTTAGCTAACTCATTAAGTATCTCAAGAGAGTTCTTACCCAGTAGTTTGAGGAGTCTGAATATCCTCCTTAGCACCAACCTAACTAAGTAGCCTTCACCACTATTTGAGGGAACGACACCGTCACTAAGTAGGAGTAGAGCTGTCTTCATATGGTCAAGTAATGTGTAGATTTTTATACTACCGTCGAGTTGTTCCTTAACATCCTTGACTGGTAGGTCTAACGCCTTAGCTATCCTGCACACGTGGTCCTCAATACTTCTTTCATCCTTAACATTAACCTTACCCACGTATATTGAGCCCACCTTAAGGACTTCAGGCATGGGCTCATCAATGCCTAGTAGCTTATGGTACTTACTAACTAAGTCCCCATATATAGCGTGGAAAGCCGTTGGGGTCTTATTTACTAACCACGTAATTCTCTCTATACCGTAACCTGTATCGACAATCTTGAGGGGTATCTCGACGTAGTCACTATCCTTAACCTCATACATCATGAAGACTAATGTGGCTACTTCTAACCCACCTACAGCGACTTCAAAGCATGGGCCAGCATTACCGCCGCCTTCCCACCAGGACTCCTTAAACGTTAGCTCATCCTCAGGAACCCCTATCTCCTTAACAAAGAATTCCTTGGCGTAAGCTACTGTCTCTTCAGTCCAATAAACCTTCTTATTCGGGTAGTTAAATGCGTGATGACCGCCCATTATGAAGTTAGTGAGGTGCCTCCCAAAGGTATAGCCTATAGCGTCAATATCTTCTAACCTAATGCATGGCTGAGCAATGACTAAGGGATTAGCTGGTGGTGGTACAAGCCCTGAGGTTACATGGGGTTGGAACACCACTATGCTGGCTATAGTTAAGTATAGATCCTCCCTCCACCTAGCTACAGTGGGTGCTGGCTCTATGATCTCATGACCATGTCTCTTAAAGAAATATAAGAAGCGATCACGTATGTCCTTAAATGTTAACCCGCTATAAGTCTTTATGTTGAAGAACGTATAATCAACACACGGTGAGTCATTACAGTAATCACGCGGTATTAGTGACCAGAAGTAAGCACCACATGACTTGCATCTATATCTCTTAAATCCCCTATCAATTAATGTCCTTAACCTAAATACGCCTTCCGTACCCATCAATATTACCTAAAAGTTAATGTATCAATAAATTATTTAAGCTTAAGTTTAATTAGCCGAAGAGAGCCGCTAAGCCAGAACCTAATTCCTCCTCACTTAAGGCCTCTTTTTCTTCTTCCTTCTTCTCTTCTTCCTTTCCCTCCTCTTTCTTCTCCTCAGCCTTTGGCGGAGCTGCCGCTACTGCCTCAACCTTTATACCTAATTCAGGGACTTTGGATGACAATATGGTAGCCAACGCATTAGCCTGACTTAATGCCTTATTAAGCACTATTTGTGCGGTTTCCTTAGTTATGAAACCAGCCGTAGCAGCTAATTCGGTGGCCCTCATAAATGCCTTAGTTAACGCTAACTCCACTATAGGTTTCTCAGGAATAACTATCTCAGAGGCTAGTCCGAGAGCGCACTTAACCGCTGAAGTAACCTCATTCCTTACTGAGTCAAGGTCTACTCGTAATTTCTCGACAGGTAGTAC
>CAZFJX010000008.1:72746-75571 GCA_964519505.1 uncultured Desulfurococcales archaeon | reverse complement strand
AGTTTAGAACCACAAATAGGGCATATAGAGGAAGTATGAGAAGGATTAACTAAGACATAGAGAATGCCGTGTTCCTCTAGTTTCTCGATTATCAACTTATGTAATCCACGAATGCTTGACTGCTTTAACCTATGAGCGTCGAGTCCATTTAATTTCCTACTTTTCTCAAGAACCTTGTCTTAGAATCTCTTAGGTAGTTTTTCAAGAACAACTACGCCATCCTTAAGAATATCAATAGTAAGTCTAGCAAGTTTCTGCTTAATATCTCTTTTAACATTTCTTTCTCTAAGTTTTCTCAACGCTATTTTAAGTCTCCTATTATCTTTAACACCAAAGAGTTTACTCCATTTTTGCTGTATCCTTGCTCTTCTATAAGCGTATCCAAGCACTATCTTTGATAAGTTAGTAATTATGGTTATTGCCTTATTCTCGGGATAGCAGTATATCGTTACATTATTTTCGTTAATATCAATACCATAGATTTTAGCTGAATACACACTTCTAACCTCTATATTCTTCATGAATACTACATAGAGGTACAGCTTACTCCCTACGAGCTTCCATCTAGCAGAGCTTCTAAGAGTCCATCCCCCATTATAGCATCTCCAGAACAGTTTATGGAAATATAATGGAATATTTATCCAACCGTCATGTGTTGCTAACCTTACTCCCTCAAATGATAGCTTCCATAACTGGTTATCACATCCAACACTCCATCTCCTAATCATGAGCTTATTGGTTTTAGCTAATCCTTTCTTCTTGAGCTTCTTGAAACTCTTAAGTCTCTGAGAAGCATCACGAATAGCTTCATGTATATAATGTGTTGGTATCTCTGGGTATTTCATCCTAAACCTTCTGTAGAGGAGGTTCTTAGCTTTTGTCCAAGAACTGATGTTGTTGTTCCACATGTACTCTAGTGCTTCAGCGAGGATTTTACCATAGACTTCTTAGATATGTTTAAGTATGTTAATCTTGGTCTTGGTCAATGGTAATGATACTAGCACTACTGTTCTTTCAAGGGTCTTTAATTGCTTGTTCAACTGCTTCCACTACCTTCCTATACTTGTGGCTACGCTTATCGTAGATTCTTGAAGTGAATGATGTAACTATATCTATCAAGTCCTCTACCAGTTCTTGGTAGAAGTCCTTAGCTGGTTCTTGGAAAGCTACTATGACTTTTACTCCATAAGCCTTGAATAGTTCTTCAAGGTATTTGAATCCAAACCTTGTTAATCTATCTCTATAAGCCACTAGTAGTACATCGAACTCGTGTTTCTTAGCCATATCTACTAGCTTCCATAGCCCCCTTCTATCTTCTTTAAGACCACTAGCAATGTCTTTGACAATCCCTACTAGCTTCCAGTTGTTCTGCTCTGCATACTTCCTTAGTGCCTCTACTTGATTCTCTAGCTCCTTTTTCTGGTTAGCGCCACTTACACGAGAATATATTACAACACGAGCTACTCTAGGAGTCTTTATCTCTTCTACTGGTTGCCCAAGAATACGCTTAACCTCGCTCTCAGGTATTCTCCACCTACCACCAATACTGACTGCTCTGATTCTACCTTCCTTTATCCATCTACGAAGAGTGCGATTAGCAATACCTAGAACCTCACAAACCTCCCTAGTACTATAATGACGCTCCAACTTCCTACTCCAGAATAAAAAGACCTACATAGACCTATAAAAACCTTTACCTCATAAACTGCTTACAACCCTAATTAACTTCTTAAAGAACTTAGGTGAGGATTTAGGGAGCGTGGTATATGAGGAGGATTTCATTAAAACGTATGGTGCTGATGTAAGTTAAGGTATAGCTACACATTCAATATAAATACTTAGTACTTGATTGGTTACGTAGTAGACTTTATTACCTACCTAATGAATTTAGTCTTGGATATATCTATGGGTAAGGTGTTTATTGGTCTCATTAGGGATCATAGAACTAGGATCGGTAGGATAAAGGCCTTTAGGGGTGCTGTAGCTTATGGTCATAAGGGTAAGGTTAAGGATAAAGAGAGATGGTAAGGTAGTAGAGACTAGTGCTCTAGCTAATAGCGGCTATGAAGCAGAAACACCTCAGTTACTAATACCTATAAAGCTAGCGCAAGTAATTGGGTTATGGCCCCCAAAACCAGATTTCGAGGAGACAGAGTTTGAGACTGCCGGTGGTCCCTTAAGGGTATGGGTAGTGCCTAGGGCATGTAGAGTATGTGTGGTTGTGCCTGATGCAGAAACCCCTGAAGTTGTTGCTGATGTGGTTATATCCCCAATAGCTGATGAGGTATTGATCAGTGATAAGATGATTAGTGAATTAGGGCTAGCTCTAGAAGACGTAGGTAGGGGTCTATGGAGATTTAGGTGGGAGCCTAAAGACATGTTAAGACGTAGTGAACCACCTAAATACTGGAAGTAAGTATATTGAAGAACACCCAGATAATTACCTACTGAGCATACCTACCCTAAATTACCGTATCGAACACTCATTCACGTAGGTTAGGTACCTTAATAAATCTAAGCTTAAGGCACCGAAAATATAAGAGTATATAGTAATATATGTAAGTTGTGGGGAGGGGCGGTATTATGAATTCACCTACTTCATTAGGTTCTAGTGGGCAAAGGTTTAAGGTATTTATTGTTTCCTACGCCTTATGGGTGTTCATGCTTACTTACTTTTCTTACCTAGAGTATGGGGAGTGCGTTAGTAGGGGTATTGGTGGTGGACTATCCCTTTCTGTAGCGCTACTTTACGTTGTTGAGATCCTCATACCTATCGCTATATGGTTTACGTTATGGCGTGCTTACGGTGTTAAGGGCTTCATGGT
>CAZFJX010000008.1:0-72646 GCA_964519505.1 uncultured Desulfurococcales archaeon | reverse complement strand
CTATCGCTATATGGTTTACGTTATGGCGTGCTTACGGTGTTAAGGGCTTCATGGTTGTTCTGGGTCTGCCCCTATGTGTAACGTTCCTAATTATAGCATACATAGCATTACTCACCGTCATCTTCATAACCATAAAAGACGTACTTAAACAACATACGTAATCCACCATGTAATTACGAGTAAGGACACATTCAATGAATATTATCTATGTATTCCTAATTCTCCACGTAGCAGGAGGTTAGGGGGAGTATTTATGAATAAGGGCCTTAGTAAGTTAGGTCTTGATGTCCATGTCTTTGTATTTAATAACGATGTATTTGAGGATTGTTATGGTGTAGTACCATACATTAAAGAACCTGAAGTATGTTATAGAAGTAAGCCACGTATAGGGCTAGCTATCTCCCATAGATCTATTAGTAATGTTAGAATATTGAGTGAGTTAAATGGCCGTGAGTATAGTTTGGTCTTATATGATGAATCTATGAGGAAGCTATATAGTGTTGATGGGAGGTTAAAGCATTTAAGTGATCCCTTACTTCCTGAAGTAGTCATTGATAGTAGGGCCTTACCTCATAAGCTCCCTGAAGCTAGGTACGCTAGGTTAGTGATAGGTTCTATAGCTGAGGATTTGGAGTTACCTCCTCAAGTACGTGTTTACGGAAGGATAACTGATTTTCATGGGAGGCCACGTAAAGGCTACGTCCAGCTTGTATCACCTTATGGCTTTCCTGTAGGTGGTGCTATAGTGAGGGTAGGTGAGGATGGGCGTTATGAACTATACGCCCCTAAAGCAATCTACCACCACGCATTCATATGTGATGGGGGTTACGGAAGAAATACGTTAGAGTTCTATGGATGGAACGTACCTATCGAACCTCCAGAGTTTAGGTTAGATGCTAGGTTTGATAAGATTGAGATATATCGCCTATCTGCTATGGAGACCCCTGAGAGAACTCTCATGATTCACTTCGTCGCGTGGGACATAGCATACACTAGTGGGATACTAAAGACTATATATGAAAGTAAGGGAGGTATTGACATTAAGGATATCTGTGGTTTAGATATCTTGACCCCTCTAAGAAAAAGTGATGTTGAGGTATATCTAGGTGAGCAGAAACTTGAAGTGAGAACAATGCGTAAAATAGAGTACTCCATTAAAGACTATGGGGTGAAATGCTTAACTAAAGCGTACCTACTTGAAGCGAAAATACCAAGCTCCCTACCTAGAGGTAAATACCCACTACGCCTAGTAGCACATACAGTCATTAACGGGGTAAAGGAGTGGGGTGAGGCGGTACTTTACGATATACGTATAATCTAGATATCCTTAGATAGAGCAAAGAAAGTGAGATATGTTGTGGGTCATAACCACCGTACTTACTGGTTAAGGCTCTTTTTCATAGACCACATTACCTAAATCTTCATATGTATTTACTAAAGAATTCCATAAGCTTTACCTTAGTTAAGAAGTTTAATACTCTCGTTTTGATATTGTGTGACTAAGAAAATCCAAAAGATTTTAATCTTCATTTCCTCTGGTACCTTTACATGATTTGCCACCTTAAATCATCATCGTACTCTAATCATCTTATTCAGTAATTATCTAAGGTTCCAGAAAGGGTATGTAATCCTATCCTTGCAAGAGTGCTTTGTCAGACCAGTACTGAAAGTCCGGGACTATGGCCCATTATTTTAACCTGCCTTAAAGGTATAGGGTTTATTAGTTTTGTTTGTATATGTATGTTGGTGTTTGCGCGTGTCAGTCACTTTTACTATACGTATTCCACGTAAGTTAGCTGAGAGAATGAGGAAGTATAAGGAGATTAATTGGAGTGAAGTCGTTAGGAGGAGTATTGAGGAGTACCTTGAAAAGCTTGAAGAATTAAGAACAGTTGTTGATGCGAAGGAATTATTAGAAGTAATCATAGCTCAAGGGGTTGATCCTAAGGATTTAGAACCTAAAGATTACGAGGAAGAACTGAAGTATTATCAAGCTATGGGTGAAAAGGAATGGAAGAGGCTCTCTATGACACAAGCATAGTAATAAGGATCGTAGCCAGAGACAGACAAAAAATACCGGGTTATATATCGGTCCTCACAGTAATAGAGTACCCACCAGCACTTAACTACGCATCAAAGATATTATACCCAGAGAAAAGAGATTACCACCTAGCAATTAAATGGCAAACCTTATTACGCAGAAAAGGTAACCCAATACCTGCCGTAGACCTTATCATAGCGGCACAAGCATATAACAGAAGCCTTACGTTAATAGCTAGCGATAAACACTTTGAAATATTAAAGAAAGAAGCAACCCCAAACATTAAGCTAGTATTGAAGTAAAGATAGGGATCAAGAATTAACGTATATGAAGTAAACATATGGAACTTAAACTCCCTTTCCTCAAGACCCTTTAAAGACTAATCTTCAACTCTCCAACAAAACTCTTCAATAACTCTTACATCACTATACTGCTTAATCTAATAGGATTGTACTATAGATTTCATTAATTTTTATTTATATACTACTTAGTATACTTTTCTACATGGTGAAATGTACGTATACGACTGTTAAGCTTAAGGTTGAAGCTAAGAAAAAACTTGAGGAGCTTCAGGCACGTCTTAGACTTCGTGGAATTAAAGCAAGTCTTCATGATATTCTTGAGAAGTTGATAGAATTTGGTCTTGAGGAGGAGGAAACACTCGTAAGCAAGTTCATATCTAAGAAAGAGCAAATAGACCCTATGTTGGAACTCCTAGAGAAACCCCTTGACTGGGGTGTTAAAGATTCATCTATAAGAATAGATGAGTCCTTATACGGTGATGATATTGGCGATATTCATAGATACAGGTATATTCGTAGCAGCAAGGAATAAAAGTGACATTAATCACGAAAGAGCGGTTAGTCTCTTGAGAAAAGCTTTAAGAGGAGAGTACGGCACTATGTATACATCCGATTACGTGTTCGATGAAGCGGTAACGGTTGCTTTAGTAAGAACTAAAAGACCTGAAATAGCTATCGATATAGGGAACTTCATACTATCATCAACTAAACTACGGATACTGTATGTAGATAGAGTAGTTTTCATGAATGCTTGGCGGATATTTAGGAGGTATATAAGTAGAGGGTTAAGTCTCACAGATGCTACATCAATAGCGCTTATGAAGAAACATAACATAGATAACATTATGAGTTTTGATAAACATTTTGATGGCATAATACCAAGGATATGTTAATAAAGAAACACATGTTGCGGGTCTTCAAGTAAACATGAATTTACCTAACATAAATATTCATGAATATCTTTAGCGTTTATTACTTGGTTAGGTATTTGTGTTTAGGTGTATTTATAACTTACGTATTGAAGGTGGATTAGCAGGAGGTACTTAGTGCTGCAAATGTCATTATAGGTGGCTTGCTTAGCGTTAATACTGGCTTCTTATGGGGTCTATATTTCATTATAAGTGATAGGCTAACGGGCCTAGCCTCAACTAAGGGGGTCGCAACAACCAAAACAGTCACCTCCATAGCTATGGAGACATCAGCTCCACCCATCACATGCGTAACCACATAACCACATAACCAACAACCACGAAAACTATAGCAACAAAGACCCCTACTCATACAGCCACAACAACGTACGAATCACCTACAATACCTACACCAGCAATTACGAAATCAAAAACCCTGCCAATACCTAGCATCTTTGAAGTAATCATTCAAACCATGGCTATAATATTAGCCATAATAATCGTAGTAAGTAATAATTATAAATAATTATAGCTATAGTGATGCTTGCCAGGAGAGAGTGAGTCTTAAGAAAGCGCCAACCCCCTATAAGTTAAGCGTTAGTAGTTAGTGTAGGTTGTAGTAATTCTTAGAGTTTTAAAGCATTAAGTTACTTAACGGTGATAGTGTATGTAAAGGTATTTACCGGCTTAATTATGAATGAGTTAAAAGTTTTGAGGGAATACTAGGTTATGAGGTTAGATTGAGTGAGGATTCGTAAACTTAAGGGTAGGATTGGTCATATATACCCTATTAAGAGGAGAATCGGTCATATATACCCCCTAAAGAGATTAGGTGATGTTTATGGCAGTAAGGGTCAAGCTAAGGGTAAGGTCCCTAAGGGCGAGTAAGGAGGTAATTACATCAGCCCTAGTAAACTCAGGGTTTGAGGCTGAGACACCGCAATTGCTGATACCGCGTAAATTAGCTATTGAGTTAGGTCTCTGGCCTCCGCCTAACGATGCTTACCTTATCGAGGTAGGTACTGCTGGTGGCCCAGTAAGGAATTACCTAGTGCCTAATGCTGCTGAAGTATATGTTGAGACTAATGATAGGAGGGTAGGTCCGGTGAGGTGTGATATAATGATATCTAATTTAGAGTATGAGGTACTTATTAGTGATAGGCTTGGTGGTGAGTTAGGTCTCGTAATACTTGACCTTAGGGGTAAGTGGAGGTTTTCTGATGAGGATAAGGTTAGGGAGACTGAAGCGTCACAATACTGGTTCTGATACCACCCATATTTATTATCAATTGAAAGTTATGGTACTAAAGACATTGATTAATAGGATTGCTTAAATGGTTACGTGACTAAGCTATACCCTGAATACTCACCTTAGGGCTCTAGAAATAAATAGACTTTAAGTCAAGGGTTATATATGTATATATGCTTTACCTTGAGGCTCAAAGAAGCCTAAGATTTGTTGAGTATGTTGATAGTAGGTTAGGCATTGGTGTAGAAGTTTTAGAGCCTAGGAGGAGATATGTGAGGAAGTTACTTAAGTGAGTAGGTCTACCGAGGAAGAGTAATAGGAGGTGTACTCATCTTAAAAGAGATATAATTGAGGGCAACCCCGGAGTTATTGAGAGAGTGACTGATAGGGTTTTGGTTCTCCTAAGAGGGCTTTAAGACTCATCAAGAGGTTAAAGGAAGGCTTTACCACAAGTGCTAAGAGATTTACCCTGTTGAGTTCACGACGTTAACTGACGCAATGTTCGTGGTTAAGAAGTATGGGCTCATACACCCAGCATACATCAATAATTTACCTAAAGTTTCATGCACTCTCTGCTTATACAAAACTCTTTAGAGTTTAACGTGAGGAAGGAACTAGAGAATGAAGAGTTAACTGAGGAAGTTCTTAAGAAGAAGCATTCTAAGGGTAGGGTTTACTCTAAGGTACTATTAGGTGATTTCTTAGAGAGCGCTTTATGGAGATTTAAACCTGTAGCCTCTTATAAACTCTACAGAATCAAAAATGCTTTGAGAAAAATACTTGAGTGATTTAGAGTTAAGAGTTATCGTGGAGTACTTGATATGCATGTAAGGTCTTAGGAGTGTGTTAATGATTAAAGGAAGGTGGCTAAGAAGGATACTATTAAGGACTTAATTAATAAGCTTGAAGGTATTTTAAATTTGGTAGGTGCTAGTAGTGGGTCTGGGTAGTGCCTATATATATGTCTTAGTAGATAATTACTCAAGGGAGGGGTTTCTTAGTGAGTGGGGGCTCAGTCTCTACATAGAGTCTAACGAATGGAGGGCTTTATTTGACTCCGGTACTAGTGGTGAGGTACTTAGGTATAACACCAGTAGGTTAGGTATAGACCTAACTAAACTAGACTTTGCCTTCTTAAGCCACCATCACGGGGATCACTACGGGGGCTTTAAGTACGTAGGTCAGGTATGTCCCTCACTCACGGTTTACATACCTCCAGGGGGGTATGGATATTTGGAGAGTTGGGGGTTAAGACCTATAGTCATTAATGAACCTCAGCAGATAAGTAGTTCGGCTTGGTCTACAGGTCCTTTAAGGCTTTGTCTTTGGGGGTTAAGAGAGCATTCACTAGTCTTCATAATTAAGGGTAAGGGACTCGTAATCGTTGTTGGATGTTCCCATCCAGGTCTTAAAGTAATCATTGATAGATCTATTAACATAACAGGGGTGAGTAAAGTTTATATGGTTATTGGGGGTTTTCATGAACCACGCATTACTCAGTTAGATTACGTAGCTAGTAAAGCCGAGTATGTAGTACCACTACATTGCTCAGGCGTACGTGCAAGAGAGTACTTAGCGAGGAAATACCCCACTAAGCTACTCACATTGAGGGCCGGTGATAAAGTAAGAATATAATGAAATACTACATAAGGATTAATGAAGGTCTCATGGAGCTTCCATAAATTAAGTTAAGTCCTTTACATTTTAACTACTCTCTTTAGAACGCTTAATGAGACTGTAAATATGGTTATTAAGGCCGCCGTAATTACTAATGCAGTGCCTACTGATACTGCTAAGTACGTGAGTGTGGATGGTTCTGCAAGTACATTAATACCGAACTGAATTAGTGGTAACGTTAGTAATGCTGCATAACCTACCAGTGTGGACAAGACTATATATGTTAGATAACTCCTTAAACTATTTATTAAGGGTCTTGAGAGGTACGTCACGACTAATGACGTAATTATTACTGATGTGATGGGGATAGCCGTACGTACACTCTCAATACCTACGTAAGGTGGGGGGTGGTAAGTGAGCTCAAGCTTTATTGGCGCCTCTAAAGGTATTGTGATGATGACCGTGAAGAACACTAACGCAGCCGTAAGTAGTGTGTAGGGCATTAACCCCTTAGACATCACCCTTGATAGCCCCATATAGCTCTTTAACTTTGAGTAAATGGATTCATAAGTAGCTATGGCTAGAAGGAACGATAGTGTTGATAGCAACACTAACGCCAATACGTAATTACCGTAGTTAGGTCCACCAAGCCCAACTCCGTAGGCGGTCAACAGTAATGCGAGACCTATGGTGAATGGTGTAGAGACCTTCATTCTGTCTGAACCCCACCTAGACCTAATGAAACCCGCTAATTTAGTGGTAAAGGTGTGGTAATCCGTTAAGTCAGTAAGAACACTTGATAAGTCCACACTACCTAACGGACCTAAGTAACACCAATCACGACCATGCTTCATATAGACGTAGATCCTCCCAGAAATCTCCTTAAACACTACCGAGCCCTCCCTACCGCACTTAGGGCATACACCACGACCAACAACTCGCGAAGACATATGTTAAACCCTCCCAAGCACTTCACTTATATTCCATATAATGATAAAACTAACTCACTGTTTAATGCTTTAAGTCTAAGTAAGCTATCTTCATGTCCTTGACCTCCTCAATTCCCTGACTGTCTTCCCTGCATCGTTTTTTACCTTAGGCTTAACGGGGCTAATAACCAACGGTAACTTCTCCTTAAACCCAATAAGTTCCTTTAACGCCTCAATTATTAAGCGCTCAGGGATTTCTTCCTTAATAGCTCGGCTAAGGGCTTTCATACCTTTCTTGCTTCCAACTCTTGGTTTGAACTCCTCCCATAAATCACTATCAATAACTATACTAGTCTTCACCTTACCTCCCATTCACTCAACCCTAACCACAGTTTAAGGTATGTACAGTATTAAGGTTAAGGGTGTTAACCTATATGTAGTAGCTATCGTTGGTAGTGAGATATCAGTGCCTCTCATAGCGCTTATGGTCTATTCAACCATTGAGATAGGTATTCATGCCGCCATAATAGCCGCTGTAGTTACAGATGTACTAGCCTCCATAGCTATGGGAACGTTCAGACTTAGATATGCGGTAGAGGTGGCTATAATAGCGCTATTTGTATAGATTGGTGTGATGTTGCTTCAAGAACACCAGCATTACTAACCTCATCAATAACTAAAGGATGAACTAAGTCACGCATATGAAAGAGGCTATTCTGGTTAAGGTTAATTAACTCTATAGCGCCTTAAAGTATATGGGGGTTATGGAGGAGGTCTTACTAACCTTAATTGATGAGGAGGAGCTATTGTTAACCCTAATTGACTTAGATATTGGTGAGTACCGTGTTAAGACTGAAAGTAAGGATAGAGAGAATAGATAGTGGTGCCCATATTGAGGTTATAGGCATAGCTAATAGCGGGTTCGTGGGTGCAGAACCAGAAATACTCATGCCTTCTCATATAGCCCGAGAACTTGAACTACATAAGGTACAGAAGCCTAAGGTGCATGTTAAGATAACGGGGGATGGGAGAGAGGTAACCTTAATGAAGTACAGGAAGTCAGTAAAAGTCTATGTACTCACGGAGGATAGGGTTGAGGGCCCTGTGATGTGTTCGGTCCTTACACTACCTACCGCTAGGTATGTCTTACTTAATGATAAACTCTTAAGTAAACTAAAGGTTGTTCTACTAGACTTTGGTGAAGGTATATGGTGCTTTAGAGATGAGTTAGGTAGGAAGGAAAGGAAGAGCCTTTAAAAGCATGATGAAGTTTAGTAAGTAATTAATACTTAAAGACCTATATGCTATATTTTGAGTGGTTAGTGGTATGGTTTTAAGGGCTTTAGGTATTTTAGGGAGTTTTAGAGATGGGGGAAATACTGATATACTCCTTGATTACTTATTGGGTAGGCTACGTGATTACGGTGTTTATGTACGCAAGGTAAAGTTGAAGGACTTACATATAGAGCCGTGCTATGGATGTAGGAAATGTTTGGAGTTAGGTGAGTGCTGTATTCATGATGACATGACCAATATTGTTACACCAGATATACTTCAGTCACATATATTGGTAATCGCGTCGCCAGTGTACTTCGATAATGTTACATCACTTACTAAGGTCTTTATGGATCGCACGTGGTGCTTAAGGGGTAAGTTAAGGAATAAGGTTTTAGGCTGCGTAGTCGTAGGAAGGGGTTATGGGCTAGATTCAGCGTTAGTAGCCATACATAACTGGGCCTTAAAACATAAGATGGTTATAGGTGATAGAGGGGTCATGGGTATAGGTTTTAAGCACCGTGAGGTACTTAAGGATAAGAGAGTGTTTAAGGATCTGGAAAAGCATGCCGCAAGACTTATCGAGTTAGCTAGTCTTATCTATGGTTACTGGTTAAAATCTGAAACTAAATATTAGCATAAAGATAACATTTACTTAGTGAGACTGGTTACAAACATTACATTTTTAAATTTGTACTCATAATTTCCTTGGTGATTGTGTGATAGATCTAGGTTCCCCAATCACATGGGTTTACGTGTTACTAACTGCCTTAATTCCCGGGTTGTTATCGACATGGTTAGGTGTCGGTGGTTGTTTCTTAAGGATACCTATGTTGATATATCTTTTTGGTGTACCGATAAAGACAGCATACTGTATCAATCAAGCAGTGGTAGCTCTAACAACAATCCCTGGAGTTATTGTTCATGTTAAGGAGAAGCATGTATATATGAAGGGGTTCGTAGTTGCTGCTTTAAGCGCTATGGTTGGGGTCTCTATAAGTGCCTATATAGTCGCTAAGTATATACCCGCCATGCCACTAAGGGTATTCTTTGGTTTCGTATGTGTAGGTATAGGTATCTACGTAATCTATAAGACCTTAAGAGCTAGGAAGGTGTTAGTTAAGAGAGTTACTGTTGAAGCCGTTAAGACCCTTGAGCATGGGGCTAAGCTAGCGCTACTAATGTTCTTAGCAGGTTTCGCTACAGGGCTCTGCGGCTTCGGTGGTGGCA
Source organism: uncultured Desulfurococcales archaeon (assembly GCA_964519505.1). Taxonomy (GTDB): domain Archaea; phylum Thermoproteota; class Thermoprotei_A; order Sulfolobales; family CAZFJX01; genus CAZFJX01. The sequence continues at coordinate 63,095 of CAZFJX010000008.1, read as the reverse complement.
TATACTTCGTACCTATATTTATGGGGTTAGGGTACCCAACTCACGTTGCTGTAGGTACTTCAAGCATCCAGATGCTACCAGTAGCTGGTTTAGGCTCAACAGTACTGACTATTAATGGGTTTATGTACCCATTACTATTCCTGCTAGTAGGTGTACCGACACTCATAGCTTCATGGGCAGGTGCTAAGTTATCAGCTAAATCACCACCGTGGGTACTGAGGCTCATATATGCATTGGCCATAATAGGTGCTGGGCTATATGTGGCTATCGATGCCTTAAGGAAGATGGGTATTATATAGTGTAACTTGGTAACTCCATGAGCTTGAACATAGATTAATCAGTACCTATGTAAATATAGTGCTTAGGTGGGGGCGATGAGTCTAGAGAGGAGTGACTTAAGGCTTATCGAGCTACTTCAAGAGGACGGTAGGAAAACTCTTACGTCCTTAGGTAAGGAGTTAGGAATTAGTCACGTAGCTGTTAGGAAGAAGTTACAAAAGTTAATGTCTGAGGGTATAATTAAGGTAAGTGCGTTACTGAACTCAAAAATGTTTGTCTATGCAATAGTAATTACTGAGTTAGAGAGCTACACGTACTTCAAGAACATAGCACACAAACTTAAGAACTGCCCCAGAATAGTATTGTTAGCACCACTCATAGGGGGTATGGGGTATATAGCCGTCATGGCTTTTGAAAATATGGATATCCTTGAGTCATGTATGAATATATGTGTCGTGAGAACGCATAAAGGCATAAGGAGGAGTGAAGTACTTGTGTCTAGAGAGCTAATAACACCTAACTACGTCCCTGTTAAGGTCGTAAGTAAGAAGGGGGAGGCAGCGCCATGTGGTATGCTATGTGGGAAATGCCCACTATATAAGGAAGGTAAGTGCTATGCATGCCCAGCGACTAAGTACTATAGGCAGGAAGGGCTCATAGGCACAAGTACGTAGCCAGCACTAGGCATTAGGTATAATCATTCATAGTTGTTTTACCTAGGTTACGTAAGGACAGTACTAACATTTAGTTGGGTATTTTCAAGGAAAACTTTATATGGTGTGATTAATCAGTTATATATACGTAAGGTGTTTTACATGGAGTATTAGTGGTGTTTCCCCCACTAAATAGGTATTTAGGTGATTCTAGTGAAGTGGAGTGAGATTCCTTCTAACGCACGTAGATATATAATTTACCACGTCATAGTATCTCCGTTATTGATTACCTGGTATATGTTACCTATGTATATGTTCATGACTGGTTACAACATACTTGACGTAGGTATAGTGTTTACTGCTGTTCACATAGCTTCAATACCTATTACGTACCTAATAGGTAAGTTGTTCGATAGAATCCCCATAAGGCATGGCTTAGTACTGATAGACGCTCTCGAAGGTACCTCATCCATACTTTTCGGACTTGCTTACGGACCTATAGCCCCACTAATGCTCTTCCTAGGTTTAATCATTGATGAGGTAGCAGGCATGTTCTACCCCCTATACCAAGCCGCTGAGAGGGTGCTATATCCTGAGGATAAGATGGAGGAGATCTTCGCCTGGCATATTAGGTTACCTGAAGTAAGTCAGTTAGTTGGTTTCCTGGTTTTAGGCTATGTCTTCGGTTACGTACTTACCACACCTGAGGGTTATAGATTAGGCTTTATAGCTATAGGTCTTTCATCACTCATAACCATAACCTACTTACTCACATGCCTACCTAAAATAGATGTTGAGGAGAGAGTTAGTGCTAAAGGTTTTAGGTTTAGGATTGATGCTGAGTTTAAGTTAATACTGGTTATTGAGGCTTTAATGACGCTCGCTTGGGCATTAGCGCCTGAGATAGTCCTACTTAACTACGTAGTTAACGTACTTGGGTTAACGCTATTTGAGGTTATGGTTGTTGAGGCAGCCATATCTATAGCGTCTATAGTAGCTACCTACGTATCGGAGCATCTAAGTACTAAACATAGGTTTGAAGCCATAGCCATAGGCTACCTACTAATCTCCCTATGGGCTTTAATAATGTTTCTTAACCCACCATTCATCATGACTGTCTTAGCTTACTCAATAGCTAGGTTTGGTGATGTCCTAGCATTCCCGTTCTATAGGTCCTGGATCTTTAGTAAGATACCTAAGGAGAAGGCTAGTAGCTTATTGGCAGCACTGTCTAGTTACCGAAGACTAATAAACTTAGTAACGCCAGCAATAGCTGGTTTCTTAGCGTACATAAAGCCAACACTACCATACCTAGTAAGTCTAGCCCTCTTCATAACCATATCATTACTACTATTCGCCTATCAGAGAATGAAGCATTAATTATGAATACCTCATGCAGTAACTAAATCGGATCGGGTTAATACCCTAAGGGTAGCCTCCATAATTACCTTTTCAGCCTTAATTAACCTCCTTGACTTAAATCCATGCCTCCATCCCTTCCCATATAGCTCATCAGATATTGCCAAAACAACCGCTAACTTCACACCATAGTACTTAGCTACGGTCATTAAGGCTGTAGACTCCATATCCACAGCTAAGACCCCTTTCCTTGAGTACTTAATGACCTTATCCCTAGTCTCACGTGACGGGGCGTCAACACTCCAAACGCCACCCTTAACGACATTTATCTTCATGGGCTTACCAATGTTAAGTATCTCGTCATATAGTGCGTTAGCTAGCTCATCATCCGGTCTAGGTACGTACTCTGGGGGCATATAGTGATAGCTAGTGCCCTCCTCCCTAATACCCCATGTAGGTATAACAACATCACCTATACGTATAGATCTCTTTATAGCTCCAGCAAGTCCTAAGGCGATAAATACTTTACCACCATTAACTATTAAGGTCTCTAAAACCATAGCACTAGCGGGTGCGCCAATATAAGGTAAGACTACTATTACCTTCTCACCATCAAACTCACCCACAATACCTTCCTTAACGGCTATTAACTCACCACGCCTTAACCTATTAACGTTACGTAAAGTTCTCTTAGCCACATTAAGTAACCTAGAAGTAAACACCATTACGACTCTATTGCTCGGTAAGGGTTTATCACTAACGAAGTACTTCCATGGATCAACAATAGGCTCCCCTCTACCTAACCTAAATAACCGCATTCTTAACACCTTAATCAAGTACTTTACCTACCTTAATGTAGATAGTAAGGTTTAAATTAATGGGCTTCGGTTTAGTCTTGATAGGTGTTGAGGGATGTACGGGTTGGGTTCATGAGTTCTTCATTAAAAACTCTAAGCTCTCCCTTAAGTTAATGAGCGCTAAGTGGAGGACTGCTTTTGAGGAGGCTAAGCTTGTTTCAAAAATTCTTGATGTTCATGGGGTAAGTAAAGGCTCTAGTATCCTTGAGGTTGGTTGTGGCAATGGTAGGATAGCTATTAACTTAGCTAAGCTAGGCTATAGGGTTACGGGTATAGACATATCGCCTACATATATTGAAGATGCTAAGAGAAGGTCTAGAGAGCTAGGGGTTGATGTAGAGTTCTTAGTTTGTGATGCTAGGGAGTTAGATAGATGCCCGCAGGGGAGGTCTTTTGATGCCATAATCTTTTACTGGACATCAGTACTTGGTTACTACGATGAAGATACAGACCTCAAAATACTAACTAAATGTAGGGGGCTCGTTAATAATGAAGGTAAGTTAATGATTCTAAACCACGTTAATAGGGATTATTTAGTAACATTATTCAGTACTCATAGGGTGTTAGTATCGGTAATGAAGCTTGATGAAGGCTTATTAATAGAGTACTCCAAGCTAGACCTAACTAACTCAAGATACATATCTAGATGGAGGTTCTATGAAGAGAAGGGTAATGACTTAGTATTCTTAGATGAGTTAGAGTCCTCTCAAAGGGTATACTCAATCCATGAGTTAGTTAACCTAGCGAAAAAGTCAGGATGGGAATTCGTGAAAGCATACGCAGACCTAAGAACATTGGAAGAATTCAGTAAACCAATATGCCATAGAGCTTACAACATAATTTTTAGACCAACCTAATTAAACACCTTTTTCCATAAAGTCCTTAATTATCTGGCGTGCCTCATGAGTTAAACAAGGTTTAGACTTGAAGGTGATTAAACTATGTATAAGGTTATGGTACCTTCATAAGTTAGATCTTCAGTATTGTATTGACTAGCTATAATTACTATGTAGTAAGTCCTATACCAGAAAGTATCGAAGCTCGCATGTGCCTCACCTTCTTCGTACCAATACCCATAACCAATACCTGCTTCAACATCCACTAACACTATACCTAAACGTTGATTTGTAGGGGTCCAAGTTACATCAACAAATATATGTTCAGTTGAGCTAAATGGGCCATACGCATCATAGGCTCCTGGACTTAAAGTACCTGATACGGGCTTCTCTACTCTGATTACCTTGACCTCAACCACATAAATCTTCATACTACCTTCATTGTCTTTCGCTGGTTTAGCTTCCCATATATTTATGTAGTTCTTAGGTATGTATTTAGCTGCCTTCTCTAAATATACTAAGAAGAAGTTCTTGGTGTCGAATGGCTTACTGACTATCGGGTCCTTAACTTGATCAATGATTACTTTATAAGTAGTTCCTGCTACTTTAACAGTAACTTCGTTTAGAACTCCCTTATAAGCAGCAACACTGATGCTAGCAAAAATAAGCGCCATAATCAATATTCCTATAAACCCTAACTTGAAGAACTTCATTCATCCACCAGCGTATACCTATATAGACTATACTTATATATCTTGCTTTAATTAGCCTTAACAGGGTCTGTAGATAAGTACTCACTGAGCACAGTGAGATTTAGTTAGACCTCTCTAATGAGTATTTATATACGTTAGTTAATTTAGCCTTAAACCTAAGTATTTGATGGGTATGTCATTGTGGGCTTATTAAACAGTATTGCTTTAAGCTTAATAGATTATTTACCTCGATTCAGAAGTGGAAGCAAGGAATACCCAGAGGACCATCATACATATATAACTCAATAGCTGCTAGGTTTCTTGATCCTATTCATGCTTATGTAGCTCATGAAGTCATGAGTGTGGTTGAGTCTAGGGGTGTAGTTGTTGATGTGGGTTGTGGTGTTGGGTCATTAATTATTAAGTTATTAGGGAAGGTTAGGGTTCACGCTGTAGGTTTAGATATATCGTTAGCTATGCTTGAGTTAGGTAAGTAGAAGACTAGGCGTGCAGGTCTGCATGGCTACGTAGATTTAGTTTTAGGCGATGCTCATAAATTACCATTTAGGGATAATGGTATTAACCTCATAGTCAGTACTGGAACTCTTCACCACATAAGGAGGCCTCATGAGGTCTTTAAGGAGTGTGTTAGGGTCTTAAAGAACGGGTGTGAGGCATGGATTTACGAATTCTCACACGATATAAGTCCTGAAGAAGCTAGAGAGTTCTCAAAGGAGTTTAAGGTATCAGTCAGGTACCTTAAGCTTGCAGGGTTAATGCACGGCATCCCAAGAAGGGAATTCGGGTCTGGCTATATACGTAAGGAGCTAGAGCTAGTTGGGTGCTCACACGAAGTGATATATAAGGGGTTCCTTACTAAGTTGGTTCTACGTAAGTAATGTATAGCTCTTAAGGTGAATCCTTGATTAAATTTAATTAAATTTATTCGGGGTAAGATTAATCGGTGTACGTATGCCTAGAGCTCTGAAGCTAATAACTACGTTCTTAATAATTACGGTACTAACCTCGGTATTAATGACCTTACCAACGCTTAACGCTTCTTCAGGGGGTTCTGGGAGGGTTATTAGGGTTCCTCAAGACTGCCCGAGCGTTAGGGGTGCTGTATTTATGGCTGAGCCAGGGGATGTTGTAGTTATTAGTAATGGTACGTACATAGACTTCATATACATTGAGAATAAGCATGACTTAGGAATTATTGGTGAGGGTAACGTAACCCTAAATATTGATAGGAGAAACGACTTCGTGGTGTACATAAAGAATTCGCGCAACATAACTATTTCAGGACTGTCATTCACTAGAGCTAAGAAATACAACATAATTATCGAGAACTCCACATCGATAACTATAGAGGGGGTTAAGACCTACGACTCCGTGCTAGGCATATACATCGTAGAATCAAGGGATATATTGATCAAGGACTCATGGGTCAACTACACAGTTAGGGGTATCGGTATTGAGAAGTCGGAGGGTCTCTCGATAGTTAATACCGAGATCATAAACTCTGCTTATGAAGCTATAGAGGCTGAAGGGGTCTCTAACATAGTTATAGATGGTGTTAAGTCAGAAAATACAACAGGTATAGACCTTACCGGGGTAGTGAACGCTACCTTAAGGAACTTAATACTTAAGAGCTTAGCAGAGCATTTTGGTTTAGTTGCGGATATAAGTCTTTGGGGTGTTAAGGACGTAGCCATTGAGGACTCTACATTACTTGGTGGTGGGTTAGAGTTCATAGATATAGACTCAATCCCTGAGGTAAGCGTAAAGAACGTTAGCGTGAGGGGTGCGCCTCTAGTATTCTTAAGGGATAAGGACTTTGAGTGGGCAAGCCTTAAAGACACTTACGAGGCCGTAGGTCAGATAATCGCTTACAACGTTAGCCGATTAATCATTGAGGGTTACTCATTCACTGGTTTATGGGTAGCTATAAATGTAGTTAGGTCAAGCAACATACTAATAACTAATAATAGGTTCGTGAGTAACCCCATAGAGACAATATCGCTTACTGAGGTCACCAACGTAACCATATTTAATAACGAGATCACAGTGACTAGATCAGCCATAGCAGTTGTCGATAGTAAGAACATAGTAATATATAACAATAACATAAGTAGGGTTGGGTCCGGTATATCGATAGCGAGGACTAAGGACATAATAATATATAGGAATATGTTTAGAGGCATGGGTTGGAGCGCCGTTGATGGTGTCTATGATAGCGACCTCTTAATGTTTGGGAATAGCGTAATTAATGTGCATGAGAATACCTTCTTAAGTGGTTCTAAGATGGTAAGGTTCTTTAGTGATGATGAATTAACGTACGTGTATGGCGGTAAGGAGTTCCGTAGTCGCATAGGTAATTACTGGAGTCTAAACGTAAACGCTACTGATAATGATGGTGATGGGTTATCAGACATTCCGTACACGTTCCTTCTAGTATCTTCTGATGTATTCTCTAAAGTGACGGATAAGTACCCACTAATTAAGCCACATACGAACTATACCCTACCACCACTTCTTGAGCTACCTAAGGTCGAGGCATTAGGTAAAGAGTTTAAGGTCTATGCGGGTAATGAGGTAAGTGTAGGTATAGCTATAGAGAACCCTAATGCCGTAGCTAGGAAATATATTGTTCTAATTAAGGCACCTAAAGAGATCGGTTGGTCTAAAGTAATTAACGTAACTGTAAAACCATGCAGTAAGGTTATTGAGAACATAACCATACCCATACCTAAAGGCATAAAAGAAGGTAAGTACGGTATAGAGGTTGTTGTGAAGGATACATGGCCATTACCTAAAACAGAAACCTCCGTTAAGATACCCTTAGTAGTTATGGTGGATAACGAACCCCCAGTAATAGATGCTGAAGTGTCTGTATCTGATGGTTTAGTAACGATTAAGTGGTTAGTGAAGGATAATTATGAGGTAGGTAACGTAACCCTAACCATGGGTAAGGAATCAATAAGTGTTGAGGAGGAGGGCACTAAGTCAATTAAGCTAAAGCCAGGAACTTACGAGGTAATCATAGTAGCTACTGATAAAGCAGGGAACAAAGCAACATACAAAGAGAAAATAACCATTAAACCACCAACAACCACGACCACAACCCCAGCAACCACATCAACATCAACAACCACACCAACTACAACACCAACAAGCACAACAGAAACAACCACACCAGCAGGGCCTAGCCTACCTATAGACCCGAAATTAGCGATAGCAGTCATAATATCTGTACTAATAGTGATCTTAATATCTAAGAGATTAAAGGAGTAGGTCGCACAAAACGCATTACTGATTATATAATTATTACTTTCTTAAGCCTCCCCTACATCTTTTAGTAATTGTTCTATAAGCTCCCTATCCACATAAAAACCTTTATTTATGAGTATCTTTATGAAGGGCTTAACTTCACTTATTATACCTTTCAGTTTCATGAGCTTTAGTAGACCTAAAGTGCCTATGATCCTTATACCTAGCCTTTTCGCGATTCTCCTACCTTTAAGGTCGTCTATTATTAGTAGGCTCCCTTTCTCTAAAGCTAATGCTATTGCCTCAGCCTCACCCTCATCAACAATTGCTTTTAACACCGTGACTAACCTCTTATCATGAGGTTCCTCGATATATAAGAGGCTTAAGCCCCCAAAGTACTCTTTCTCCTTAATGCTTAACTCCTTCATGACTGTTGGCGGAATAATTATTCTTTGAAATATGAGGTTAAGTTTCTCTAATACACTTATGTGTTTTAAAGCTATGAGAGGGGAGGTATTTGAGATTGCGTTATTAGTCCTTTGTTTCTTTAGTAAGTTCTTCAGCAATTTTAAGCTCCTCCTTTAGCTCCCCTATATCCCAATTAATTATGCTGACCTTTCTCCTAGATAACTCCCTCATGAAATCCTCTACACAAAGACCAGCAAACTCTGCAGCTTGCTTAATAGTTAACCTACCTTCACGGTAAAGCTCCACAGCCAAGAGAAGCTTAGCCTCATACTCATCAATACCTACATATTCAGGCACACTTATCTTCAAAACCTTAACACCACTCAATACCGGTAACCCATGATAATCTATACAATATGAACCTAATAAAACAGTCTTCTCTTACACCAACCCTGCTTTTAATTACATTTACTTAATTACCCAAATTAAGTAAGTACGTGGTAAAATATTTTTAAGTATTGCTTTTACTTACTTAAGAACCTCGGGAAGGGTGAGTTTAAATGATATCTAGGCTTTGCGGGGTCTTTATGCTTGTTTTAGTAATAGTGAGTGCGCAGTATGTGGTTGTTAGTCAGGACCCTACTGAGTACCCCGGCCCGGTATTGTGGTTTAAGAGGGTTTCGGGTTTACATGTTGAGTTATCTGACGATGGTGGGTACGCCCTTGTTTGGGATACTGCTAGAATCACATTAGTGACTACTGAGGGTGTTGTTAAGTTCGGCGCCGACTTTGGTCCATTAATCTTACGTAGCGCTACATTCGTTCCTGGAGGGTTTATTGTTTGCTTGATTAACACTACGTTACTGGAGGGTGGTGAGGAGTTTGTTACTGCTTACTTAATTGCCTATGATTTAGATGGTAACGTGCTTTGGAGGTATGTTAAGGAGGGTGTTTTCGGTGTTGATGCGAGGTATGTACCTAATAGTAGCTACATAGCTTTAGTTACCCTACGTAGGGGTGAGGGTGTTAGGGAGGTAACTCTTGACTTACTGACTATAGACGGTAAGTTAGTCTGGGGTCAGGAGGTCTTTCGTGGGGACTTTAATTTCGTCTTAATGAGTGCGTCTGAGGTTGGTGTTGCTGTAAGTGCTGGTAGAACCGTTAAGTTCCTGGATCTTTCTGGGCGTACTTTATGGGTTGTTAACGTATCGACTGAAATTACCGCTATGGATATTGATACGCAAGGTGATGTGCTAGTTATTGGTGAGTACAGTAAGGTTAGTTTAGTTGATGGTGAGGGCAACGTTGTTTGGGAGAGGTATGTTGGTGTGCCGATATTCTACATGGATGTTAGTGATGGTGGTGAGTACGTAGTTATTGGTGGTTGGAAAGGTGCTTGGTGCTTTAGTAGTGGCGGAACTAAGCTATGGGAGTACATCCATGGAGCTGATTACGTAACACCCGTAGCCGTATCTGACGATGGGCGGGCAGTCGTTATAGATAACAGTAAGTCACCTCCTAAGGCATTACTCATAGACCCTAACAGGGGAGTTCTTTGGTGTATAGAGCTAGAGGAGTTAATTGCTGGTTTTGAAGCCGACATATCTAGGGACTCATCGTTAATTGCTGTGATAGGTGGTTTCGGTCTTTACCTACTTAAAGGCACGGGGCTACCCTCACCGACTACAACACTACCTAAGTATTCACCCATAAACATAACTATAGTTAATAAAGGACCTCATGTATGGTCAGCCAAGACCTATGACGTAGCTAGACGCACATACATATTGAGCAATGGGGACGTAATCATAACCACCGAAAGCCATATACACTACGTATCTAGAAATGGTTCATTAATATGGAGTAAACCTTTAGGAAATATAAAGAAAGTAGTTACCTCGCCTAAGGGTCTCCTAGCCATAGGGCTAATTAACAACGTTATACTCATGAACCTCAACTGTACCATGATATGGTCTAGGAATGTAGGCGGGTCTGTTGAGGACTTAACCATAGTTAATGACTACATCATTACTGTGACGTGGGGTAAGGTACTTATCCTTGATCTAGATGGTAACTTAATTAAGGAGACCTCAATCAGTACCCCAAGTAAGTTCGTAGGTATAGGGTTTAAGAGGGGGTTCGTAAGGTCCTTAGGTGATTTCATAGTCGTTGTTTTTAGTGGTAATGGTAGTGTTATTCAGGCATTAACTACGGAAGGAGAACCCTTATGGATACTTAAACTGGATAAGTCCGTATTCGACCTCGACTTAACGTCTAATGGTGTGGTTGTCGGCTTAGTTAATGGTACGCTAATAGCCCTAAACTTAAGTAGTGGTGAGATCCTGTGGAGGAGCCCTGGAGGGTTAATTAATGAGCCAGTAATAGATGTTGAGTGCTCGAAGAGTGGTAACCCCATAGTTGTTGCGGCAAGTAAGGGAGGGATTATCTACGCGTTCTCTATGAACGGCACATACCTCTGGAGGTACCCTAAGGTAGGTACTGAAAGTATGTATCGTCAGGTTGAGGTACCTTACGATGGTAAATACGTAATTACCTTAGGTGAAAACCTTACGGTACTAAATAGAGCTGGTGATGTCGTGGAGAGTATTAAGATAGGTGAGGGCGGTATTCTTGAGGTAGCCCCAACAGCACCACCTAACTTAAGTTACGTAGTTACCATAACCTCACACAAAGCCATCCACTACTATGAGTTAAGTAAGCTCCTAACAAAAACAACAACCACAACTACCATGACCGCTTTAGAAACAGCAGTAACTACACCCACAACACATGCAGCAACACCTGAGAAGCCCTTAGCCCCATTAATAGCTATAGTAGCTATCCTAGCTATAGCCATAATCATAACATTGCTAGTGATGTTTAAGGGCAGGAAAAGTTAAGGGTGATTTAACCTATCCTGCATATATCGCGCTCAACCTTCTTAATAAACTCCCTTAACTTACCTCCCTCAATCGCCTTAACCATTTCCTCGTAAAGCCCTTTAAGGAGTTCTGGGGTTATGTTGAGGTTACTTAGCGGTGTATAGAGCCTTAACTCAGTTATGTGTTCCTCAAAACTATGGACGAAAGCACCTACGCGTCTAGATACATAAGTCTCTAATAACCTACCTACCAACTCATCAACACATGTAGCCTTAGCCTCATTAACATCATATACCTTGCCTATCTCTGGATATACCTTACGTATAGCTGCATGGCATAACTCATGAATAACTATATGTTCAGTCTCCCTCAACGCCTCATTAACTAACTCCTTAGGTAGGTCTATCTTTAACACCATCCTTAGTTCTTCATAAGCCTTAACTATGTTGTTAATAACGTCCTTAGCTAACTCCTCAATATTTCGTGATTCACTCATTAACGCTCACTCCTCGATTATAGCTATAGCTCTTACGGGGCTTGCTGACCGTTCGCCTAAACTGTGTCTTCATCTATCAAACTATATCGTTCTGTATCGGATACGGTTTGGTTCATCACGGTCTCCACTGAGCCACCTACGGGAGCCTCATTGACCCCCCTCAGGAACTCAGCAGTCACCTATATATTTATTAGTTCTTCTTAATTTAAAATTTATTGGGGAATCCCCTATATGAGTTATAACCTCAGCCTATCTCATAACCTTAAAAGGGATAAAAGGATATAGAATGATATAGAAAGCTACAGATTAATGTTTCTGCCCCCTCAATATCTTTAGGGGTAGCCCTATGATTCTAAATCCAGGCTTATCAACTAACTCCTTAAGGTTAGTTAGGTTCTCATATATCGGTACCCCATTACCTAATAGTAACTTATGTGCTGGGTAAGGCTCATGGTCGATGCTCGGTGCGTCAATACCTACAGCATTAACGCCTAAATCAAGTAAGTACTTAGCCCCGCTACCATCAAGGCCCGGGTGGTTAAACCATTCAGGGGTTCCTAACTTAGAGTCATAACCCGTATAGAACAGGACTACCGAACCCTTTAATGACTCAATACCATACTTACTTAGGATCCCTTTAATAATGTCCTTAGTTATTGGCTCCTTAGGACCTAAGTGAGTAACATCAATAACTACACCCTTACCCATGAACCTATCTATAAGCACCTCATCTATGGTCCTACCACCCTCAATGAAATGTGCTGGAGCATCAACATGGGTACCCACATGCTCAATAATAATTAGTAAGTTCGAGTAGAATCCATGCTCCTTAACACTAGTCCACGCATGAACGACAGGGACAGGATACGCTGGAAAGACTGGAAACCCGGTCCTTAAGGTCATAGTTAAATCAATAATACGCATTAAACCACCCTTGATAAAATCGAAGGAGGAAAATAAAAAGTACTATATAAGATATAGTAACAATACTTACCCTTCCTATAGGATACCCTCTCCTGAAGCTTACTAAAGTACTCCTAATAATGTTCTTCCCATGACATTGAATATTTATGATGCTACATAAACCACTACTTTTGTTTTACTTAGGCATTTAACTTTAAGTGAGTCCTCATTTACTTTCCCTTTCTCTATCTCACTGCATTTTTCAGCGAGAGATAGCACCTTATATATGTAGTTACTTAGGTATTCGTATTTAGCCCTATACATGCTATTTACTTTAAGCATGAATTCATGAGCTTTAAGTAACTTACCTAGCCTGCCTTCAGTAAATGTTCTTACTGCGTACATTATTGATGATGAGGCTGACGATATTATTAGTGTTGTAGCGACTATGCTGATTACCTCATTCGGTATGGGTATGTCCTTGAGACTGAACATCATAACTATACCTAAAGCAAGTATGGAAACTTCAGTAATGACCCTAAGAATCCCTCCCTTAGAGCTATGCTCATCAATATAATTAACTAGCCAAGCATCAAAATAGGTCTTAAAGTTCTTAAGGACTTCATTGATATTACTGCAAGTTATTGATGCGTCCTTATAGAATACCTTAATGTTGAAATTCCTGAGCAATTCCTTAATCTTAGGTAAGCTACCTGACCTGCAGTACTTCCTGCATGGGCCCTCTCTTACGTTTATTCTGAAAGTCTTTACATTCTTAATGCGGTTTATGAGTTTTTCTGATTGCTTTACGAATACCTTACTTAATCTCTGATACTCAGCTATATCCATACAACCACCGCTCTGTCCCTAATTATTGCTTAAGGCGTTAGGTACTCCTTCACTACCTCTATATATGTTACATAGTTAGTTATTTGGCTAGCTGCACCTACTAAGTACTTACTCATTAAGTAAGGTGTTAGTATACTTAACACAAGTACGGCTGCAGTAAGTATGGCTACGGCTATACCTGAGGATAAGGGTGTTTTTACGGGCTTACCTGCTCTATATGGCTTAATACATACTGAGTACATAGCCCTCATGTAGCCTATAAAGCCTATGACTGATGGTGCTACCGCTATTAAAGCCCACCACAGCCCTTTAGCCCTAAGTATAGCTACATATAAGTATAGCTTAGCCATAAACATGTTTAAAGGTGGTATACCCCCAAGGGCTATCATGGATGTAGCGAACGCTATGCCAACAACCCTACATACCCTGCCGACACCTTCAAGCACCCTTAAGTCCCTACTACCTAACGCGTTAATAGCTATACCTATAGACATGAAGGCTAAAGCCTTAGTTACTGCGTGGTTAATAACGTAGCTAAGTGTTGATGCAAGTCCTTCTTGAGTAGCTATCGAGACGCCTAGAGCTATAAGCCCTAAGTTAAGTATGGTGCTATAGGCGATTAACCTCTTAACATCATACTCAAAAAGCATTGAAAGAGAACCTATGAATGCCGTAACCAAACCAAGTATGAATAGTACCTCAAGAAATACCCTACTTAAATCAATACCTAATACGGTGATATATATCCTTATGAACCCGTAAATACCCACCTTAACTACAAGGCCTGAAAGGAGTGCCGATATGGGTGTTGGTGCTTCACTATGTGCATCAGGTAGCCAGAAGTGGTTCGGGAATATTGCTGACTTAAACGTAAACATCCATAATACTGTGAGTGAGAGTATTAAGGCACCTAGTGAAGGTACACCAACAACAGTACTTACCGGGAATTCAGTACCTCTAACCTTAGCAGCTATATCAGCCATATTGACCGTGCCGAAACACCCGTAAGCGTAAGCAACACCTAGTAGGAATATCGTGGTTGCTAAAGCACCAAATATGGCGTACTTAGACGATGCTGATAAAGCAACCCTCCCAAGCTCGTAAGAAACAAGTACGTAAGCCGCTATAGACATGACCTCAAGCATAACGAACATATGGAATATATCGCAAGTATATATAACGCCAAGCATACCGACCTCAACAAGCAAGAGTAAGGTGTAGTATAGGTATAGCCTACCCTCATGACCCTTACTGAAGTAGCCAATACTATATAAGGCTATGAAGAATAGGACCGTAGTGATCAAAACTGAGAATATAGCTGATAAATGATCGACCTCATAAACAATACCTATAGGTGCTGGCCAACCACCAAAACCATAAACAACCCTATTCCCACTAATTAGGACTTCCTTGGCCATACAGATGTTTATGTATGCGACGAAGGCAGTACCTAGTAATGTCAATACTTCAGGGACCCTACGGCTATGTGTAGCTAAGTGAAGTAAGGGTATTAGGAAAGCTAACGTAGTTAGTGTGAGTATGGATATAGGTGGTACTACCTCGGTAGGTACTAATTGGGGGGGTGGAGGCACCTCCATGGTACCACCTAATCAAGTACTTTAGAAGCGTACTTCTCGAATAGCTTAGAGACGTGCTCCCTAGCCTCCTTAGGCTCTAAGGCCTTAGCGAATATCCAGTGGACGTACATTACTCCCTTACCCTCATCAACATCAACAACTACAGTACCTGGGGTGTTCGTTATTGAGTTAGCCACCATTAGTAAGGCGTAATCGGTCTTTACCCCGTAAGGGACTTTAACTATGGCTGGCTTAACCTCACCAGTAATTATCCTCTTAATAAGGCCTGCATGAGCCTTAACCTCAACAATTAGTAGGTAATGTATGGCGTAAGCTATTAAGTAGCCTAACCTACGTAAGCTAAATAACTTACCACCATGCTCAACAACCACACCACCCACTAACGCAGCAACCACGCACGATATCACTATAGCGAACACTAAGTCAGTAGGTTCTAGAGAGCCTACAAACGCTATATAGAGTATAAACGTGATTAGCCCCACACCTACATAAGCTAATGCCTTACCCATGTTCCTCACCCTTCCTTCTCTCTATTAGGTTCATCTCCAAAGTCCCGTAGGCTCTATAGATCCTAACTACGAGCATGACTAAGAAAGCAGTTATTGCTAGATTAATCACTATGGCGGTAATTACGAATGCCTGAGGTAATGGGTCAACACCGTTCTTAACTATGTTAATTATGTCCTCAGGACTTGGATGGAGCGTGGGGATTACTGGTGGTTTAGGCTTACTTACGAACCTATAACCTATCAATATAATGAATGTATTTACGGTATCGCCAAGTATGGTTAGGGCTATTACCTTCTTAATTAGGTTAGGTTTAGCTATAATTCCGTAAATTGCTACCGCTACTATCACTATTAATGATGCATATACGTAAGTAGCTAATAAATAATTAATGCCCTCCATGTTCCTCACCTCTAAGTAGTGTTAGTACTATGAATATAGCTGTGAACTCCATACTAACAACCACTAACTCAGCTAAGTTGTAAAAGAGTATTGTTCCCCCAGTATATATGAAGGTAATTACGTGAGGGATACCTATAGGTATCCAGGGCTTAGGCTGGTTCTGTAGGAAGTAAGCACTTAAGAATATGAATGGAAGTACTGCTATAGCGGCTATGGCTAGAAGCCCTAAGCTCCTTAAAGCCTCGGCTTTATTGACCCTATAGCCTAAGTTCTCAAGGTACTTACATGAGAATGCGGCAAGTATGAGTAAGGGTATTATAGCGAATGCTGAACCACCTTGAAAGCCCCCTCCTGGGGTTACATAGCCTTTAAACGCTAGTATTAGGGCTATGATGGCTATGAACATAATTATTAACTTAACGCCCGTCCTAGCTATTATAGTTAACCACTCACCTACCTCCATAAACTCACTACTAAGCTTAGTGGCTAAGACTAAGCACCCTAGTAAGGCGATGAATAGTACTGTAGTTTCATAGACCGTATCTAACCCTCTATAATCCCATAGTATAGCGTTAACTGCTTCAGGACTAGCAGCCCAGTGGGTCTTATTAAATACGTTGTAGGTACTCCTTAAGTAAAACTCAGCAATTGACCTAACGTCCGTAGTCAGTATGTATCCTAAGCAACCATCCATTACGGCCTTAACGAGTACTACAGCGGTTAGGGCTATTACTAGAGCTATGAACCACCTCATTTCCTACCACCTTCGAACCTGTATGTCTTGGCTATTGCGTAAAGAACTATGACTGGATATATGCCTACACCTACAGCTATGTACGCATAAAGTATGTCTGGGGCCATGAGTACGCCATAAATTATTGCGTAAGCAACTGACTGAAGTGCTGAGAATACTACAGCCTTAACTAGGTCCTTCTCGGCTATAGCCTTAATGGTCGCTGCTAACGCTATAGTCGTTAGGAACGTCAGGAGTGCTAGTGTGAATATGATCATGATCCACCACCCTCTTCCTTAATAGCGTCATAAATTAAGGGTTCAGGCTTGGGTGTTGATGCCCTATATGCTGCATTAGCTAATGCATGGGTCGCTATGGGGGCTACGACCATTATGAAGGATGCCGTAGCTATACTTAACAGCGTGAATGGTAACGTAAAGCTGCCGAAAGCATTTAGTGAGAGAGCGATTAGTCCAACACCTATTAAGGGCACTACAGCGCCGCCGATAATACCTACAGTAGCTGCATGCATCCTTAAGAAGAAGTTACGGAATCTAAGAAGGCCTATAGAGGCCAGTAAGTCGCATACGGCTCCTATACTTACTAACACCATACCGATAAGTAGCACCACATCGCTTATTGGTGACGGTATGTTTATCTCCATGGGCATCACCTCAGTTTCTTAAGTATGTATTTAGCTATGAATAAATCAAATAAGAATGCCCATAGGGCTAGGAGTAAGGCGCCCGTAATTAAGAATGGTGTTCTGTATAACACTGAGAGTAACCCTAAGAACACTGCTAAGTCAAAGGATAGGCAGTCTATTGCGATAACCATATCAGGGATTGTAGGCCCTTTAAATACTCTAATAGTGTATAGGGTGAACGCTAGTAGGAAGACTGAGCTAATTATCATTAGATAGATATCTACTAATGACTGAGGTATCATGACTTAACACCTCTTAAGAATCTCTTAAACCTCTCTAACGACTCCTTAAGCTCTCTACTTAACCCCTCAATAGCCTTAACACCTTCCTCACTAACCTTAACTACCTTAACCTCATGTACCTGTTTCTGCCTGACTAAGTCCCAACCAACAGCTATTCCATAAATCATAGCCTCAGGCTTAGGTGGGCATCCGGGTACGTAAATAACGTTAGGTATTGGTAACCCATGCTCCTTTAGGTACTTAATGAGGTTAGGAACACCACCGAGTGTTGAGTATGAGTCAAACCATATCCCACCACCGCAAGCGCATGAACCTATAGCTATCAGCACCTTAGGTTCAGGTATGGCTTCAATAGCCTTAATCACGTGAGGTAACGTATTTACGTTTATGGGTCCCGTAAGGAGTATGCAGTCCGCGTGTCTTGGTGAACCAACTAACTTTATACCGAACCTCTCCACGTCATGATAGGGGGTTATTAGGTCAAGTATCTCTATATCACAGGCATTACACGCCCCAGTATTTAGGTGGAATACCCATAAGCTCCTTCTAAAGAGCTTAGGTATGCTCATGAACCCACCCTCCTAGCGAATGATGTGAATCTAGAGGAGAGCTTAGACTTGCATTCAGGGCATACGGTCATGATAGGGCGTAAGTGTTCAGGGACGTTCTCTAGTGATTTAAGTAGTAGTGGTGCTGTTGTGAAGTACTTACCGCATACTGAGCACTTAACCATAGGTACTTTAATAACTAGGTAGAGGTCGTTACGTTCTTTAGAGGCTAGCTCAAACTCCTTACTTAGTTCTATGGCGTTAGCGGGGCATACGTCAGCACACATACCGCAGAAAATACACCTACCGTAGAATATCTTAACATACCTAGCACCCTCTTCTTGACTGTCCTCAGTACTTATTGCTTTAGGCGGGCATGCCTCAGCGCAGGCCCCACAACCTAAACACTTGTCTGGATCTATGATTGGCTTACCCCTAAACCCTTCAGGTGGCTCTACCCTCACGTAAGGATACTTCCTAGTGACTACGCCAATACCTAAAGCCTTCTTAAGTATGTCTAACCTACCCACGCTACTCACCTAAAGACCTCAACTTTCTTAAAGTCACGTATCTCTTAGTACCGTATCTTAGGTTAATCACCAGTACTCTATCAGTGCATGAGAAGCACGGATCTATGCTGGCTATTATTGCTGGGGCATCAGCTAGGTGTTGGCCTCTAAGCATGTATAGTAGTGAAGGTATGTTAGCGTATGACGGTGCCCTAACACGCCACCTAAATAGCTTTCTAGACCTACCTGTAATTACGTAATGAACGTTCTCACCTCTAGGTGCTTCGGTAGCCCCAACACCCTCACTTAACTCCTTAAACGGTACTTCCTCAACAGACAATGGTGTCTTAGGTAAATCACTAACTAATTGCTCAATAATGCTTAGGGACTCTAAGATCTCATCCCTACGTACTAAAGCCCTAGAATACACGTCACACCCATCACTTACAGGTACCTTAAACTCAGCGTTAGGGTATGCTGCGTAGGGATGATCCCTCCTGGTATCTATGTCAATACTTGAAGCCCTAGCATTAGGGCCAACGACGCATAGTTTCTTAGCGTCACTAACCTCAAGTACGCCAACACCCTTGGTCCTCTCAATAACTTCTGATAAGTTTAAGAACTTATCTATGAGTTCGGTAAACTCCTTACGTACCCTATTAACGACCTCCTTTACCTTCTTCACTTTAGACTCATCGATATCTCTCCTAACGCCACCAACCTTATTTACACCGTAAGTCTTTCTGTTTCCTGTCAATAACTCAGCAAGCTCCATAACAGGCTCTCTAATTCTCCATACATTCATGAAGCCTGTGTCAAAGCCTAACACATGGAAAAGCACTCCAAACCATAGTAAGTGACTATGTACCCTTTCAATCTCAAGTAGGATTGACCTTATGTACTTAGCTCTCTCTGGGGGATCTATGCCTAGCGCTGACTCAACAGCCTGCGTATAGGCTACACTATGTGTAAACCCGCATATACCGCATATTCTCTCAGCTATGAAGGGTATCTGATATATATCTAACCTAGATTCACCAAGCTTCTCAATACCCCTATGGACCATAAAGCCGCAGTACCTAGCTTCAACTATTCTCTCACCATCAACCACTAACTCAAAGTGCTCTGGCTCATGAAGCGCTGGGTGATAGGGGCCTATGGCTACTGAGAACCCCTTAGTAGGTTCGATATCGTATTGTGGTGAAGGTACTAAAACCTTCTTGCTATGCGGATAGTCCTTCCTTAGAGGGTAAGCGTGCTCAAGCCAGAGTTTAGGTCTCCTAATTAGGTACTCCTTAGTCGGGTGCCCCTTAAACTCAATACCTAGTAGGTCACGTACCTCACGCTCAGACCAGTCAGCACCGGGTATTAGAGGTGTTATTGACCGTACAGCGGGTCTCTCCTTAGGTACTTTAAGCTCGACAAGGACATATATCTTTAGATCATCAATAGAGAAAATATGGATAACCCTATAATTGTGCGTTAATACTCTAGTATCAACACCCACCGTAGTTGCTAACCTAGCGTTAAGTGATTGAAGCATATATAGGATTAGATCCTTAAGTCTATCCTCATCAGTAACTACCTTAACCACACCATCACGTACATATACCTCACCAAACGCCTTAAGCTTCTTAGCTACTTCAGTAACCTGCGAACGCAAGCACCATCACCCCCAACGACATTATAGCCATGGCCTTAAGGAGTTTGAGAGCAGCATCGATTCTATACCTACCGAATAATGCCTCAGTAACAGCATAAATAACTGATGCCAAAACCATTATGATTAAGTAAGGAACTATACTTAAGTCAATTAAGTAACCACCTAACTTGAAGTAAAACCACTCCCTAGGTAGTAAGAAATCAATAAATAGTGAGGTAACTAGCAACCTCCTCAATAGATGCGTATGTAATGCTGCGGCAAGAATCCTACCACTAAAATCAACGTAAACACCTGAAGCTATCTCGGGTTCGGCCTCGGGTATGTCGAAAGGTAATCTAAGACCCTCAATATAAGTCAGTATGGCTAGCAAGGTTAAAGCACCAAGTACTGATGGCTTAAACCCTAAGTCCCATATGGGGAGTAGTTTAGGTAGTGTAAATACTCCATAACTAACTGCTAGTGTACCAATGATGAATGCGATTACTAACTCAATGGCCATAACTAAAGAAGCCTCCCTAGAAGATCCAACCCCTGAGTAAGGACTGGCACCAGCTATGGCGGCTAAAGCCATAAGTACGGATGTTGACGTTAATAAGTAAATAACCAGTACTAAGTCACTAGTAAAGCCTAGCGATACGTTAAACGCGGTGGGTACTAGTAAAGTTAAAATTAGAGCGTAGCTAAATGACATGGATATTAAGATCCATGAGGCGATACTATAACCTATTGGGGCCCTCCTATAGAGCTTACTTAAATCATATATAGTCTGAAGTATTGGGGGCCCGATCCTATTCTGTACCTTAGCCTTAACCTTTCTTTCAATACCGTGCAGTAACGGAGCTAGTAGTAAGGCAACCAGCACGTTAAGCACTATGTACGTTAGTCTTAACCAAAGCACTTCACCACCACCTCAATCCCGCAATTATCGTTAAGTATGTGAGTAGCGCTATGGCTATGTATATAGGTAGCGAGTTCTGGGGGTTCTCAAGACCTAGTGACAACTTAGGTAATGACCTCCTTAGCCAGTTAATGAAGTCCACACAGAGGGCGCTATATAGCCTCCTACCTAGCCCGTAAGGTTCGTAATATACAAGCTCAAAATCCCTATAGTAGCTACTTGCTGGTATCGAGTGTTGGGGTCTGATACCAACACCCGCTACCCAGGGTCTAGGGACGATCTTAGGCTTAGTTACGGCCATGACTATAGGTATGGTTATGACTAGTAACGTAGCTATTAATAGTAAGGATATTGATGCCTTACCTGGTACCGTAACAACTATGGGTCCGTAAGAAATGACCTTAGGTATGCTTAAACCTAGATACATAGCTAGCGACTTACTAGCCTTAATAGCTAGCATTGGGTAAAGACCTAATAATATACATAGTATAGCTAGAACTCCCTGAGCTATAGCCATAGGTGCTGGCACTTCCTTAACCTTACTTACGTCTACCTTAGCCTCTCTAGTGAAGAGTGTTGTGAAGTACTTGATGAAACTGGCTGTTGTTACGCTACTTATAAACATAGCTATAGCGCCTAGGAAAGAAAGTATGGTTGAACTAGTCATTGTTGAGAAGTAAATCATCCATTTACTAGCGAACCCGTTGAATGGCGGAACACCAGATATAGATAACGCAGCTATTAACGCACACACCGCTGTAAAGGGCATGTACTTACCTAAACCACCAAGAACGTTCAGATCTCTAGTACCTAACCTAAAGACCACTGAACCAGCCGTTAAGAATAGTAAAGACTTGAATACTGCATGATTAATTGCGTGATATAAGGTGGCAGTCAGCGCTATGAATGCCAATAAGTAATTTCCTAGACTGTAGAGGTATATGGATGTACCTAAAGCTAAGAGTATGTAGCCTATCTGACCTATACTGTGGTAGGCTAGTAAGACCTTGGAGTCTACTTGAATAAGTGCATACATGGTACCTATGAATAGAGTTACGCACCCAATAATAGCTATGGCTAAACCCCATGCTGGTGTTGGGTTAGATAGGTCTAGTAATAGCCTTAACATCATGTATATAGGTACCTTAATCATCGTACCGCTGAGTAGTGATGATACGTTAGCCGGAGCTTCAGGATGCGCCTCAGGTAGCCAGTTATGGAATGGTACTGCAGCACACTTAATTAATAAGCCTAACATGAAGAATGAGGTAAGTAAGTAATAAAGTGTTGGGTCATTGATCTGGAGGTTCTTTAGGAACTCACCCACACCACTAAATGAGGTCGTCATAGCTAGTAAGGTAGTTAATGTTATCGCTATAATTAACATGTATTCAGCACCGAACTTACTTATACAGAAGTACTTAATCCCTGCTTTAACGGCTCTAGGCTTTTCCTTCTCATAAGATACTAAGAATTGTGATGAGAGAGTCATTAACTCCCAGAAGATTATGAATAGTATGAAGTCCCTAACGCTTAATGTGAGGAACATAGCTAGGAAGAATAGTGAGTAATTAAAGCCGTACCAACCTAAGTGCTCCTTACCTCTGAACCTAAGTACGTAACCGAAACCGTAGAGTGAGGATGCGAATACTATGATTGATAAGAGTAATGTGAAGTAAGCTGTTAATGGATCTATAACTAACTTAACGGAAGATAAGTCTATGGGGTAGTACTTAGCCCAGGGTAATAGAGGTATTGTTAACGTAACTACGCTCCCAGTAATTAAGACTTTGAGAGATATTAACGTAAGTATTGAAGAAGTAAATAAACATACGGCTAACGATATGTAAGCACCTATTAAGCCCCTAATAAAAGGGGTTACTATTAAGGAAGCTACGAGAAGGATTACGGATAGGGTTATTGGGTTATTCATTTCTAAAAATTCTATTAGTTTAAGGAGAGCCCCTTCCAGCATAATCACCTAAGGCTACTCCTTAGGGACCAGGTATATCTTATGACCTATGAAATCTATCCTACCTAGCCTATATTCAGTGATTAGCTTTTCCTTACCCTCAATATTAACAAGCCTTAACCTATCACCAAGGATCTCCAACATAACTACATCGTCAAGTACTAATTCCTCCTTAGATCCCTTAACAACTACGGCTTTAGACTCACACATATTCTCACCTAAGGAAAATATTTCTAAGACTATTAATTAGTTGCTTCACATCTTGAAGTGCATGGTCGTTATGGGGGAGCTCATTAAGTCCTTTACCACTATTCTCTAACTTAATTATGTTATCACTATACCTAACTATGTAGTACCTTGGTCTTTCATCAGTAAACACCTCACTATATAATTGAGCGGCTCTTAATGTATCTATAACCTTATTGATGACTATGAAGTTATGCTTAATACCTAGTTCCCTCCCCATCTTAACTAACTTCTTGGCTATCATTAATGACTTTAGAGTAGGCTCAGCAACACATAAGTTAACATCGAATCTCTCAGCGAGCCCTCTACCGAAGACTTCGGCACCAGCTTCAGAGTCTATTACGACTACGTCTTTAGGTCTTAAGAGTATATGTAGTAGGAATGCCTTAGCTAAGGCTATGGCTGGACATAAGCACCCCTCCTTACTAACGTCTATACTGCCAACAACAACTAGAGTTAGGTTCTCATTAACCTTAACACCAAACCTATCGGTTATATCTGAGACATCAGGTGTTAAGCTAAAGAGTATGCCCCAACCCTCACCAGGCTTAGCCCCTGTTCTTTCAGCTATTAACTCCTCATTCTTTACTAATGGCACTATCTTAGATGCCTTATCTTGGGGTATGCCTAGACTTAAGGCTAGGTTAGGTACGGAGTCGGTATCTAGTGCAAGAACCCTATAGCCGTTAAGCGAAAAAGTTATTGAGGTTAATGCGGCTATGGTGGTCTTACCACTCCCTCCCTTCCCCGTCACTACTATCCTTAAGCCCATAGATACCCACTAATATTTTATGTAGGCCAGCCTAACTTCTTTCTCTTCTCCTCAATCACCCTAATTATTGTTTCAGCGGCCTTCTCTGGGTTAGGCTCTACGTAGAACTTACCGCCAACTACGTACTCAACGTCCTCGGTAAGGAGCTTGGTCACTTTCTTACTACCGAGTACTGGTGGTATCGTGCCTAGATGCGTGAATACTCCTGAAGCCACGAAGTAGGTACCGATGCTTACTGCCTTCTCACTCATCCATTCAGGCGCTGAGCCAGCGGCAGGTAAATCAGGTATGTCTACGTTTAACGCCTCAGCGAGGGCCTTTAGTGCTATTAGAATTCTTGAGCAGTCAACACAGCTACCCATGTGAAGGCATGGCGGTATACCTAGCTTCTCACATACAGCCCTAAGCCCTGGACCGGCTAGCTTAGCTGCCTCGGGCGTTAAGAGTCCCTCTATGGCTGATGCTATAGCCCAGCAACCAGTACCTACTACTAGTATGTCGTTCTTGATTAACTTCTTAGTTATGGTTACGTGGTTATAGTTATGCCTTACCTTCGGGTTGTTGCAGCCTACAATACCTACGATACCCTTAATCACACCGCTCTTTAGCGCCTCAATCAGCGGGTCTAGAGTACCTCCTAGAGCCTCAACTATAGCCTCAACGCTAAAGCCTGCCATTAACCTCATTCTGTATCTAGGTATCCTAACCCTCTCCTTAACCCTGTTACGGAAGTTCTCTATAGCTACCTTAACAATCTTCATAGCTAGCTCATCAGCCTTCTCAGGCTCGAACTCTATATGTAGTGCTCCGGGTATCTTCATCTTAGGCTCTGTAGTTATTACCTTAGTGTGGTAGCAGTTAGCTACGTTGACTATTGCGGGCCATATACACTGGTAATCAACTATTACCGCCTCAACAGCTCCCGTAGCAATGGCTAACTCCTGCATTAGGTAGTTACCAGCTAACGGCACACCTAACCTCATGAGCACCTCATTACCTGTACAGCACATACCGGCTACGTTAACTCCTTTAGCACCTACCCCTTCAGCTAACTTCCTAGCTTCATCACTCATGGCTGCCTCAACAATCTTCATTGAGAGTACTGGGTTATGTCCGTGGACTATTATGTTTACGTAGTCCTCCTTAAGAACACCTAAGTTAGCCTCAGCTGTTAACGGCTTTGGCGTGCCGAACAATATGTCGCTAAGTAAGGTAGCCATCATTGAACCACTCCAACCGTCAGCTAAGGCGGTTCTAGCACCGTGGAGTATTAAGCTTACTGGGTCAGCATCAACACCTACGTGAGTCCTATGCATACACTCACATATCTCCCTATCGATGTTCCTAGGGATTATACCCGCCTTCTCCCATACCGTAAGCCTCCTCTTAGGTGCTAGCGCCTTAGCTAGAGCTAAAGGCTCCTCATCCTGCTTAGCGAACTCTCTCTCCAATACGGCAGCGACATCCCTACCTATCTCCATATCATCCCTACCTTCAGTAGGTATGTCAAGTACCTGAGCTAACCACCTAAGCTTAGCTGAGTCAGTGATCTTGTAGGCCTTAATCTCGCCGTGAACGACACCATGGAATACCTTCCATATATCTCTAGCATGATCGCTGTGAGCCGCAGCACCAGCTGCTATCATTCTGACTATATTCCTAGCTACTATGGTGTCTGCTGTAGCTCCACACACGCCTTTGGTAGGTCCGAAACCAAATGGGTCTATCCTACATGGACCCATATTACAGTTCCTACAGCATATACCGAGAAGCCCGAAGCCACACTGTGGTTGTTGCTCTAGGAATCTATGCCAGACTAACTCAACACCCTCCTCTTCGGCCTTCTCTATAAGCTCCTTAACCCCAGGCACTATGGAGATTTCCTTAGCGGGGAGTTTGGGGAGTCTAAATTTGTTAGTACGGGCCATGCTCTCACCCTAAATAAATTCACGACCATGAAACGGGTTTATACATGGACTTAATATCAGATACCTTAGCCGGAGGTGCCGGTTTAACTTCAACCTCTATCTTCACAGGCTTAATAACTACAAGTCCAGGGCCTGCCTTACCAGTAATTACCGCTCTCATCTTCTCCTCAGCAACCTCCTTCATAACCTCCTCAAACCTACCAAATCTTAACGCACCTGTTGGGCATGCCTCAACACATGCGGGTAGCTTGCCTTCCCTAACCCTAGTGTAGCAGAAATCACACTTAATCATGGTCTTCTCCTCAGCACTATATCTTGGGTGACCGAAGGGGCATGCTAAAGCACACATTAAGCAACCAATGCACTTCATAGGGTCAACTATTACGAAGCCCTCATCAGTCTTAGATATCGCCTTAGTGGGACATACAGCGATGCATGGAGCATCCTCACAGTGCTGGCAGCGTGCTGGTACGTAGAAAATGTCTATAGGTAAGACCCTAATCCTAGGTATAGGTTTAGGTATTTCGTAAGGTGCTTCATATATGGACTTAGAGAGCGAGTGCTCAACGGCACAAGCAATCTCGCAAGCCCTACAACCCATACATCGCTCAGGGTCTATGTAGATAATGAATTCAGGGTTATTCGATGCTATAATAACACCCAAGTATCTTAACGATAATAATTATTTTTAACCCCGGCGTGGTAAGAGCTTTAGAACACGGGTAAGTATACGAAGTCCTTAGTCAATTGAGAAGTTAACTATGTTCTTAGATATTAAGCTATCAATTATAGCGCCCCTAACATCTCTATAAACCTCAAGAACCTCCCTACCAAGGCTAGTGAGTACAGTATATCCATGCTTACTACCACCCCTATAACCCTCAACGAGTCTAGAACCTAACTCTCTCTCAACCCTCCTTAACTTCTCAATACATGTAGATACAGACACACCAAGTACCGAGCATGCTTTTCTTAATGACCTAGTGTGGTCTATGAGCTCTAGGAGCTGAAGTATTTCTGAGGGTATGGTGATACCGTTAGGTAGCTTGACATCTATCCTTATAGATGGGTAGGGGAGTGGTTTAGCTAACTTACATGGCTTATTAAGTACGTTAAGAATGATATCTCTCCTAGCGTTCCTAAGGTCTAGGCATTCATTACTTAACGGGCATCTACATAGCTTACCTTCAGGGTTTATGTATACACACCTACATTCTGACGGATCTTTAAACAGTACAGTTACTGGGTAGTCGTTTATGAAAGTTGTTGCTGCCCTATACCCATAGAGGTTACCGAAGGGTAGCCCTATACCTAAGCAATACCTAACTA
Organism: uncultured Desulfurococcales archaeon; assembly: GCA_964519505.1. Taxonomy (GTDB): domain Archaea; phylum Thermoproteota; class Thermoprotei_A; order Sulfolobales; family CAZFJX01; genus CAZFJX01. The sequence goes on along the minus strand of CAZFJX010000008.1, from coordinate 35,558 downwards.
GTCTTTGATGAACATCTATATGGTTACCTATGTATGGCGCCTCACCAACCCTAACCCTAACACCGAACCTCTTAGCTACGCTAATAACCCACTTAAGTAGCTCTAAACTACTGCTATGGCTTAGTACGGTATATAGCGATATGTTCTCAATACCGTTAGTAATTAAGGTTCTTAACTGAGTAGGTAGTTCTGTAGATATGTTACCAACAACTATAACTAACTCATTAAGCATACTAGCTAGGTACTTACTTAATGACTTAACCTCACTTAAGGGTATGAATACCTTAACAGAATTACTCACCTCCTTAAGCACCTTAACTAGGTCATGGAGATATTCATCCCTTAAGTTTACTGGACACAGAACTACTGACTCATCAAAACCCTCATCTACGAACTTAGTTAACCCATTAATTACGTCCTTAATATATGTACTTACCTCATTAGTGCTGTGTTTTGATGTGTAGGGGCATGGGGCACCGCAACCACTACACCGGGTTGTTAGTCTGAGTAGTAGGGTTAGTGTCATGTATCCACCTACTCGAACTCCACTATGAAGCTACAGAATGAGTACCCTAATCCCCAACACTCCTTCTCCTTAACCTTATTATTCTTATATAATGACTCAAGAACACCCCTTAAAGCACCTGCCTCAAACCAGCACATGGTCTTACCCACGGGTTTTGACGCGTAGCAACTTAAGCACTCATATATGTTTATGACCATACGGTTAAGACTCTCCTTAACCACATCTACGAGACCTACCCCATTAGCTACAAAGGCTATTGGTAAGTCATCTAAACTCCTAATGATTCCTGAAGTAACTAACCTCCTACCTAACTCATAACCCGACGTGTATGTGGCTAAGTACTTAATGCCTTCACCAAACCTACCTAAGGACTTAATTACGGATCTCATTATGGAGGTTAAGTTATCGCTACCGAATACCTTTGTGAAGAACGGTCTTGAGCTAATGCCTAGACCCTCCCTAACCTCACCGATACCTAAACCACCAACCCTGGGCGGCACGCTTAACTCTAGTTCCTTAACGGCTATAGACCTCCAAAGCCTAAGAGCCCTAGATAACTCCATAGAAATATCGTCAGTACTTAAAGGGTTGGACACAGTACCCTAACCCTAGAAAATGTCACATCACACACGAATTAACTTTTCCCTAAATTAAGATAGCAAGACAGGGTTATGAATGAACGCGACACTTAATTTAACTTAATTACTTAGCCTTAATGATGCTAACCATATATTACTCCCCTCTAAATATTGCTTGGGTGGGGCACCATGCGTAAGCTTGCTCACGGGGTTGTTGTTAAGTTCAGTGCTGACTTTGATAAAGTTATTGAGGCATTTAAATATGTCCCTGAAGCCTTTAACGTGTATAGTGAGGTATTTAGCACGAAACCTAGGATAGCCGTATTCGTAGGTGAACAGTACTATATTAGGGCCGGCAGTAGCCTCTTAGTTACATCAATAGCTATTGAATCAGGTAAGGAGACCGTTGTTAAGGTCATTACAGGCGGAGGTAAGGCAGGACTCCTCGACATATCTGACTGGGGTGCATCACGTGATTACGTATGGAAGATCATCCAATGGCTTTCACAGGTACTTAAGCTTAAACCTAAGCTAATTACTGAAGTAGATTACTTAGACATAAGCAAGGCACACCTAATGAGAGGTCATATAGAAGAATGAAACTAATAGGCATAATCAGTGACTTAAATCAGCACTAACTAGGTCTGAATCTTTTCCCCTCTCCTTAATTTTTAATTTCTACTTCCTTAGTAAGTCTCTTTTTCTTAAGGGCTTTTTGAGCATGTGGTTTTGCGCATATAATCATTTAGTATAATCACACTTGAAAACTAATTAAAGCAGCCATTTTACATGTCATGGAGTGTTGAAGAAGTTAAGAACCCCCCTAAGGGTAGATTGTATATCGAGGAAGGTATGATGACCTATTTTAAGGTTGACTTAATACTTTAATAGTGATTAGAGATAGAAGCATAGATAGGGATGATTAAGGCTTACTAGACTTCAAAGGGTGATTCAGATTGGTAGGCACCATCACTATCTCTAAAAGGACCTTAAATTCATTAGTAAAGTTTGTGAAGGAAGAGATCAAGAAATTGCAGAGTGAGTTAGTTGCAATAGATGAGGAGTTAGCTCTGCTTGAGACTAAGTATGGCATATCAAGCGATGATTTTCTTAGAATGCTTCAAGGAGAGAGGGAATGGGATCTTCCCGAAGGTTCAGAGCCCGATATTGTGGAGTGGGAAGCTCTTCTAGAGCAGAAGAAGAGACTTGAAAAGGAGTTAAAGGAGCTTAGAGAGCTATGGCGGCAACTACAAGATTACAACAGGTCATAAGGGTTATTAAAGAAAGACTTAGAGGTAAGGATTGCAGAGTTAAGATCGAGAAACATCGTGTAGTAGAGGATACTGAATATCTTCGCTTAATCATAATATGTAGTGAGGGATTTGAGGCCCACATACGTGAATTCCTTATATCTGGAAAGATTGTTAGGTACCCATACCAGTTGATTGTAGGTAAGGAGGTCGCATTAAGATATGATAACGCCCCACACCACCCAGAAGTAAAGACGCACCCTCATCATAAACATAAGAATGGAAGAATTCACCCCTTACATAACTACTCGCTTGAAGCATTCCTAGGTGAAGCGCTGAGCATGGTGTCTCCATAAGTATTACTCCTAACTGTTAGTTAAGGTAATAATGAGTTAGGTAAGTTATCCATTAGGTTTAGGGATGTGTTTAAGGGATTAAGTTCTATGATTAGATTATATTTTTCCATCATTTCTCTCATTACTCTTTCATACTCAGATATTTTTAATGGATTAAAGACCCATGTTAATATATTCTCAAAGTCTTCTATTCTCGTAATTACTTCTCTTATGGTCTCAGGATTTAAGTTCGGATTAGCCTTAAGGATATCTTTAACTACAAGGTCCGAATTGATTTTAAGCCATGCCGAAAGCGCGTGCATAACTTCCTCAATCTCGTCTCTCTTTCTCAATTCTTCTTCTGAAGGGAAATAGTCTTGGAGAGCCGATGAAAGATTTTCTGGAGAAGTTTCATTCTTAAGTTCATCAAGTCCTTATGTGTTAGCTTAAATCACTACACTATACTATTTAACCTTGCATAGGTTTATGGCTGGTACTACGGCTAGTCCTGCGGCTTGGTTAGGGTTTAGGTTTCTTGGGTCTATACCCGACTCAACTATGAGTTTCACCATGTCTATGTAGTACATGAATACCCATTCAGTGCCCTTCATTTGCTTAAATCTCCAGTACCTCTTTAGGTCCTTACTTACCCTCTCATGCCTAGCCTTAATCACCTCCTTAACGCTTAACTCATCGTTAATTACTTTGATAGCCTCAGTAACGCATGTCTCATACATGTCTAGTACTGTGTAGTCAGCTATCCTTAGATGTAATTTCCAGTCATTAATGCTTAAGTCACCGTAAGCCGTGACCTTACCTACGGCTAATCCCTTAATGATTTTAATGTAGCCCTCACTTAGCACCATGAGTGGCGATACGTAGGTCGATGCAAGCACTAAAGCCTCAGTAAGGTATTCAGGTAGTTTAGATGCCTTAACCAATACCTTAACTAATTCCTCAATATCACTTACAGGGTAGGTAAGTACTCTTAAGGGCCTACCACCTAAGTACTCACTTATCAACCTCCCTACAGCATCAGCTAGTTTAGGTCCTATACCTAAGTCCCTATACCTAAACCTCTTAGATAACCACTCAATAACGCTAACCCACTTAGGGTCCTTGAGGTCGAAAGCAACGACTCCACGAAGGTTCTTAACTATGGCTGCATACCTAGCGAACAGATCTACACCACCGTAAGGACGTTAACGTTCTAAAACATATACTTTTAGCCCCCCATCACATCCACAACCATGGGAACAAAGCATGAAAACCTTCAAGTACTTGATAGTGATCGCCCTTATCTCATTAATATTAATCACCACCTACTACATACTCATATCACCTAAATACATTAAGCAGGAGAGCACAATACCCCCATTAATTACCAATACCTCCTTAATAGGTAAGGAAGAGCTTAACCTATTCCTTAATGTAAGCCCCATATATAGGGAGTTAGGTTACCCAAAGATAAGTAAGGGGTTCATCAATATATCAGTATATTATCAATACTCAGGGGAGTCGCCCTTCACCTATAGATTAGGGTATTTAGAGGTTAACGTACTTAGTTTAAACGACGTTATCAAGTCAGTGGCTAAGGAGTTAGGTCTAGACCCCTCAAAGTATAAGTTAGTTTCTGCCTCACTAAGCAGTGGGATCGTAATTAATGGTGAGGTACGTGAAAGACCTGAGTGGATACTTAACTTCGTTAGGACTTATGGGGGTTACTGGCTTTGGGGTTGTTACACATATTACTCCCATATAGAGGTTAGAGTTGACGCCCTAAACGGAACTATAGTAAGTATAGCTAAGTGTGATGAAGAGCTACCACCTAAGGGTTTCATACCTAAGTTAAATATCAATATGAGTAAGGCCCTAAGTATCGTGAGGTCATTACCTAAGCTCAAGGATAAGCTAAACCTCACAATACCTGAGGATGGCTGGGAAGTTATTGAGGAAGGGAAGGTATTTTGGATTGATTTGAGGTTAGCTAAGCTAGGTCCTGGAGCTAAGAATTACTACTTAGAGAAAGTCATTAACCCTAAGTATGCTGGTAAGTACGGTCTCTTCTGGGTTATAGCCTTATATGGAGATACCAATTATGTAGCCCGCAGGGTTGTTGCTTTAGTAAATGCTAAAACAGGTGATGTGGTAACAGTTACTTATTCATCAATGATTAGGACCCCATGGTTAACTGTTTTCATAGAACCTAACTTTACATCTATAGAAGGTGCTAAGGTAAGGGCTTTTAAGTTAAATGTCTCTAGTGAGTTAATCAGTCAGTTAGGTGTTAGTAAGGCTACATTAGTTATCCCTAACGTAACGGTCTTGGAACCTGGCACCGAGGGCTCTATAGAACTCATTGTTAAACCTCACGATATAGATCAGGATCTAGTAGGTAACATCGTGGTGATGAACCCTATACCTACGCAGAGTATACCTCAAGAATTAGTCTTCACACCTCTTAAGGGTATATTAATAAAGAATGGTGGATTAACTAAGGTGAGGTTACGAATTAAAGCAGTAAAGGGATGCCCTGAAGGCACATGGTTAATTAAGGTTAAACTCATAACTCATAGAATAAATGATAAGTCAAAATATATAGAGTCCTCAATTTACATACTAATAAGCGTAAAGACCCCTCAAAAAACCTGGAAACCACCTAAACAGCTCATTACGGGAGTTATTACTGAGTAGTCACCATTAAAGTTAATGATTGATGTCTTTTTCGTAGCAATATTTTTTATGTTGGTTTGATTCTCGAACTTTTGGTGATAGAAATTTTATAAAGATAATAAATAAATACTAGCTTGCATATATGGTTTCTCGAAGGTATATGTAAGGGGTGTTATGTATGCCTGGTCAGATACCCTTAATTGGTGAGAAGTTTCCTGAAATGAAGGTGCTAACTACTCATGGTGTTAAGGTACTACCTGATGACTATAAGGGTAAGTGGTTCGTACTGTTTAGTCATCCAGCTGACTTCACGCCAGTATGTACTACTGAGTTTGTTGCTTTTGCTAAGAGGTATGAGGACTTTAAGAAGCTAAATACTGAGTTAATAGGGCTTAGTGTTGACAGTACGTTTAGTCATATTAAGTGGATTGAGTGGATTAAGGAGAGGTTTGGTGTTGAAATACCGTTCCCGATAATAGGTGATCCTCAAGGGGTTGTTGCTAGGAGGTTAGGTATGTTGCATGCTGAGTCAGCGACGCATACTGTTAGGGCCGTATTCGTCGTTGATGATAAGGGCGTTATTAGGGCAATTCTTTACTACCCACTAAATGTCGGTAGGTTAATCGACGAAATACTGAGGTTGGTGAAGGCACTACAGATAAGTGATAAGTACGGTAGGGCATTACCAGCTAACTGGCCTAACAACGAGTTAATAGGTGAATCAATCATAGTACCGCCAGCAGCAACTATTCAGGAAGCCGAAGAGAGGGTTAAGAAATTCGAATGTTTCGACTGGTGGTTCTGCCACGAGAAAGTAGTGCCTAAGGAAGATATAGAGTTAGTTAGGAAGTTCTTAGAGAGGGCATCTAAGCCAGCCAAGTAACGGTGTAGGTCCCCTAACTAAAACCTTAAACAATGTTTTTACCTAATACATTAATAATCATTAATAACTTTCTAGCACTAAGGTTAAGTGCTGGTGTTTAGGTTGGTTAAGACCCATGTAGGTAAGGTTATTGGTGATTTATACGTATTTAGGGTTGATGATGTTGAGACTAAGTACTTTGAGGCTTTATGGTACATACCTGAAGGGATTACATATAATGCTTACCTCCTCATAGGTGATAAGGTAGTCCTCTTTGATGGCTGGAAAGGCAAGTACTCAGACCTACTTATTGATGAGTTGAGTAGGGTCGTAGACGTTAAGGATATTGATTACGTAGTTATTCACCATATGGAGCAGGACCATAGTGGGTCATTACCTAAGGTTCTTGAGGCTAACGGCTTTAAGGCTACGGTAGTTGCTCACCCCATGGTTAGAGGGATGATTGGGTCCTTCTACGGCATTAAACCTAAGTTTAAGGTAGTTAAGGATGGTGAGGTACTTAAGCTAGGTAAGTACTCACTAAGGTTCATATACACCCCATGGCTTCATTGGCCCGAGACCATAGTGAGTTACGTTGAGGAGTTAGGTACACTCATATCTTGTGACGTATTTGGTGCTTACTCAATACCTAGGTCCCTTTTTGATGACGAGCTATCTAAGGATGAGTTAGGTAAGTACCTAGACTACGCCAGAAAATACGTGATTACAGTTGTTGGGCATTATAAGGACTACATAATTAAAGGAATAGATAAGATTAAGTCTTTAGGTTTAGACATTAAGGTCATAGCACCAGCCCACGGACTTATATGGAGGAGAGAATCCAAAGTTATTGTAAGTAAGTACGTTGGGTGGGCTGAAGGTAAACCTAAAGATAAGAAGGTCACCGTGATTTACGATAGTATGTATGGTTACGTTAAGGAGGCTATGGAGGTTCTAATTGGTGAGTTAGTTAAGGTTGGTGCTGAGGTTAAGGTACACGCATTTACTGAGGACTCACACCCACCAGTAAGTGATGTATTGAGTGATGTTGCTGATTCCCAAGTCATAGTTATAGGTGTGTCTACGTATGAGGGTGGTGCATTCCCTGAGATACTTAGGGTTGCGGGCTTAATGGCTATGAAGGCAACATACCGCAAGCCCGTAATCATAGTTACGGCTTATGGGTGGGGAGGCATAGCCACTAAACAAGTTAAGGACTTACTAACTAAGGCAGGGTATGAAGTAATTAAAACAATAGAATTTAAGGGTAAACCGAAGGAGGAGCACATTAAGGACTTGAAAAATATAGCATCAACTATAATAACTTAAAAACCTGACTTAACTAAAGGCTTTTTGTAAGCATTAAGTCCTCGGTACCTATCTAAGTTGTTTGTTACGCTTACATACCTTACGGAGAACGCACTCACTACATAATTTCTTACTGCAGTATAGTCTATCATGTATGTACGAAACTGTTTGGAACCAGGGTGCTAGCTTACCTAATTTAGACCTAATTAAGTATCCTAAGCATTCCTCACTACTACATGACCAACATGTGTATTTAGTACATAAGGATTTACTAGGTAGTTTAAAGTTTGGTACTAAACCCAGCCTACGCACCATCCTCACTAAGTGAATATCTACGGGTACAGCCTCGTAAAAACCCCTCCAGTGAAGTAGGAATAGGTCAGCTACCTTAGGACCTACGAACTTAATACCCATTAGGTCCTGCCTTAACGACCAGTAATCACCTCTTAACTCAATCCTCATAAAGTCCCTTAATGCGTTAACTAAACCCACCAACTGGAATGATGTACTGACATTCCTTAATACATCCTCATTTATTAAGGTAATATCTTCATTAACTTGCTTAAGTAAAGTCCTCACCCAGCGAACAACGTTAGTGTGGTAGTTAGTTACCCTATTTAGGAATGCTGAAATAAAGGTTATTACTGGGTCATTGATAGCTATAGGTAAGCCGGCTCTCCTGTACATATTGATGACTTCCTCAATAACTTCGTTATACCTATGCTCAACCTCATTAACGTAATTTAAGGGGTCGTACCATAAACCTACGTAAGCCCTTAACTCATCCCCAGTGAAACCCGTAAACCTAACTTTGTTCTCATCCACGAACTCTATGTAGGAGCCTTTCTTAAACCCAAATAACTTAACCCACCTACCCCTACCTACCTTCTCGAAAAGTACGTAGTTAAGTGATGGGAATAGTGATAACTCAAAGTCGTAAGGTCTGGTTAAGTTGGTAGAGCGCCATTCACTCATAACTTAATGGACCCTATTCCTTAATAAAGCTCAAATATCTTATATTTCTTAACACGTAGTTCAGTATAGAGGGTATTGTGATGGGTAAGAAGAAGTTTAGGCCCCCTAAGGGGTTTAGGGACTTCCCACCAGATATTATGCTGCTTAGGAAGGAGGTATTGTCACGTATTGAGAGGGTTTTCCAGAGGTATGGTTTTGACCCTATAGAGACACCTATCCTTGAGTATTGGGAGGTTATGGCGGGTAAGTATGGTGAGGAGGCTGAGAATAAGCTTATGTGGAGGTTTAAAGACCCATGGAGTGATAGGTGGTATGCGTTAAGGTATGACCTTACAGTCCCTCTAGCTAGGTATTTAGCTACCCATAGTGAGACCCCACTACCGTTTAGGAGGTATCACATAGGTCCTGTATGGAGGCATGAAGACCCACAGAGAGGTAGGTATAGGGAGTTCTATCAATGCGACGTAGATATCGTTGGCTCACCATACCCTGAGGCTGATGCTGAGATAATTAACGTCATAGACAGCGTTATGAAGGAATTCAACTTCAGTAACTACGTAATAAGGCTTAGTGATAGGAGGATACTTAAGGCTATACTTGAGATTGAGTTAGGTCTTAAGGACTCAATACCCATCTATAGGGCTATAGATAAGCTAGATAAGATAGGTCTTAACGGCGTTAAGGGACTCCTCCTTAAGTCGGGTTTAAGCCCTGATGATGTAGGTAAAATAATCGATATAATAAGTATTGAAGGATCTAATGAGGAGGTACTTAACACTATAGAGTCTAAGTATGGCTCAAGTAAGTTGGTTAAGGAGAGCTTAACGCACTTGAGAGGCATTCTTGAGTTTGTTGAGGATGAGAGTCATATAAAGATAGACTTAAGCCTAGTTAGAGGTCTAGACTACTATACAGGACCCATACATGAGACTGTTGTTTCTAAGCCTAAAATAGGTAGCTTAAGTGGTGGTGGCAGGTATGACGACTTATTAGAGATGTTTCTAGGTAAGAAAGTACCAGCTACTGGTGGCTCTATAGGTGTTGAGAGACTTATAGATGCAGGTATTGAGTTAGGGGTCTTTAAGCTAAGTAAGAAGACCATAACTCAAGTCTATGTTGTGGTAATGAATGAGGAGTACATGAGGTACGCGTTGGATGTCGTTAAGGCGTTAAGAAATGCAGGGATAAACACCTCATTCGACGTTACGAGATCTAAGGAAGAAAAACAAAGGAAGTACGCTAAGAAATTAAACATACCTATACTGATATTCATAGGTGATAAGGAAGTAAGCAACAACACTGTGACGATATACGTCAGGGAAAGAAACGAACGCTTAGAAGTCAAAAAGGAATCGTTGATTAAGGAAGTTAAGAAACACATTCCTTAGGCTCATTGAAGTTATTGATTTTTAGACTAGAGTGTATAGGCATCCTAGTTTAAACAAAACCATACCATTAACTAAACACTCCACAAAGAGATTACTACATAAGCGTTAAGTAATCGACATAGGCAAGAAAATCACAGATTTACGTATCTGATTAAATTTACCAATTATGCGTGTTAAACAATTTAATCAACGTCTATATGAAGTACTCCACATCGAATAGAATTAGGCAGATATACATGAGAACAACCTTAAGAATGAACATGTTAAGGTACCACCCATTTAAATATATCTGGGATATAGATATGGACTGAGGGGTGAGTATGGGTAAGAAGGTATTATCGTTGGTAATAACTTCTTTGCTAATACTTACGGTTATTGCTAGTGTTCTTATTAATGCTGAGGTTCCTAATGAGGTTGTTATTTACGGTGATGTGAGTGTTAAGTACTTTAGGCCATTCCTTGGTGGGCAGGTGTTTAGGGTTGTTGTTAAGAATGTCTCTGGTGATGGATACCCAACCATACTTAGTATCTATATGTGGATGCCTGACGGCTCCATCAAGGAGTTAGGTATCTACGGAGGTAGGGGTGTTGTGGATGTAGACATTAATAAGGTACTGCAGGTATTTAGCGTTTGGCGTAATTACTTGATAAGTAAGGGTAATAACCCAAGCCTAATTAGGTTAGGCATAATAATCATGGGCTCGATCCACACACCACAAGGAGTCTACGCGGTCATGAAGGCAGTACCCATAGGCATAACAGAAATACTCTCAGGAACATCAATAGAGATAGACATAACTGAGGAACTAACTAAAAAGAACCCAATCATAACACCTGAAGAAATACAGAAAGAACTAAACACATTCAACAAAGAAAATCAGGGAGGAGTCAACATAGCTTCATGGCCGCCCTCAGATATTTGGGAGGGGTGTAGTTGCTGGAGTAGGGTATGTGTATGTTATGTGTGGAGACTCCAGGAAACATACGCAGTAGCACTAAATAAAGGAGCACCATTAGTGTCTACGTATGTCTTTGGATATGCTGATAAACTTCGTTCAGTAAAACTTCTTGAGGAATTTAGAACCTATAGTTCAGCTGGTATCACAATAGGTTTCACTATATTAGCTGTTATACAGAATGCCTATGGTGGTGTAAGTTTCTCAGTGCCTGGCTTTACTATAGAGCTTGGAGGAGATGGCCATACATGGTTAGATTATCAGAAGTATTTCATTCAGGGAGAGGACTTTACCGATGATGCTATATTGTCTATAGGTATGAAGGGTGATTTCGCTTTCGCTAAATACGAGCTACATAAGATTACCTGTTACCTCAGTTACTGTTATGAAGAGCCTACCGGTGACGTAGCTAATATGACTTTAGCAAGGCCTATAATTGAGAACAATAAGATAAAGGAATGGTATGAAGTAGACGATAATCCAACAGACTATAATGGGGTAGCCGAGAGCACCTTTAGAGTAATAAGAAATTACTGGAAATTATCTGATGAGGTATATGAAGATATTTACTGGTTAACTATAAAACATACAGACATAATTCAGGACACACAAACCATACCCTTATTTGCAGCTTCACTGAGTGTCTTACCATGGCTGTTATCCAACCCTATTACTGCCCCTATAGCATTCATATTAGGGATAACAGTAGGTCTTACTTCAGAAAGCAGTCAATACATGTCATTAGAGGCCAATATAGTACTTAAGTACGAATATAAGGGTACTTATGAGATCCAGGCTAGGTACTTCTATACCCCAGTAAAATTCGAGTATGATTACAATAAATATTACGTAGGTTCGCTATATATTGATGCTTTCATAACTAAGGCTTAAATAAACGATATTTTTCTTACTCTTATGAAAAATATAGCTAAACGCAAGTATCTAATACAATCCTATTAGCACAAATCTATACCTGAGGTAGGTAAGGTGGGGAGGAGAATTCTTATTTTAATACCTATATTGCTATTGATGTTTAATGTTGTTGTTAATGCTCTTATTAATATTGAAGCACCTATCGAAGTCTGTACTTATGGTAACGTGACCGTTAATTATCTTAGGGGTTTGTTTAGTGAGCAAGTATTTAGGGTTATTATTAGGGATAGCCTTAATGGTGCGTACTCTGTCGTGGTTACTATTTATGTATGGATGCCTAATAGGGAGGTTAAGGAGTTGGGTACGTATTTAGGTGATGCTGGTGTTGTGTACATCAACGCTACTAAGCTACTTACTGCGTTTAAGGAATGGCGTGATTATCTCCTAAATAAGGGCTGTAATCTTAACTTAATTAATATCGGTGTTATAATTTTGGCCTCAATTCATACTCCTCAAGGAGTTTACGCCATTATTAAAACCGTACCTTTAAATCTGGCTAAGATCTTGGGGGGTCTCTGAATTAATCTTTAAGGTACTAAGGAGGTATTGGAGGAGGTCAAGTACGTATAGCAGTAGTTCTTACTTAATCATAACGCACCTAACCATAACAAGGGATTTACAGATAGTACCTACACTCATCACCTCTATGTCTGTATTGCCTTGGCTACTAAATAACCCCAACATAACTACCTTAGCACCAATAGCTAATGTAGGTGTTAAAGCAGGCCTCCTGGAATGTGTGATCAACTTAGAATACGACTTTGGTAAAGTATATGCCAGCTACTTCTACTCACCTATAAAGCTAAGATTCAATAGTGAAGAGTACTTCATAGGCTCATTATACGTAGATGCATTAATTACGAAGTAACTTACTCTTCTAATTCCTCACTAATTTCGTAAAGCTATACGGGTACGCTAGGTAGCATTTCACTCCTACATCCTCACATAACTCCTCTACCTTGCTGAATAGTTCTTTCCAGTACTTCTCATTACGTACTTTACTCAGTATTTCCTTGATGTTGAAGCCTTCTTTACTTAGTGTTTTTATGAAGTGTTTACTCATTAGTGGCTTCATGTTTAGTTTATCGTAGTAAACTGGCGTGTTAGCCTCTTTAGCTACTATTAATACCTCCTTTATGTCTTCTAGGTTGTCGGTTAAGCATGGTATTATTGGCCCCATGAATAGCCATGTCTCAACACCTAGCTCTGAAATCTCCTTAAGTATCCTTACTCTATCGGTTGGTGGTGGTGCTTTAGGCTCTACGACCTTAGCTACATCCTTATCCATGGTTATTATTGTGACACCCACATCGAATTGCTTGGGTTCTATTATGTCTTTATCCCTAAGGACTAGCGGGGACTTTGTTTGTATTGAGACCTTAAACCCATACCTCTTAAGTATCTCTAATGAACCCCTAGTAAGTCGGTAGGTAGCCTCTATGGGTTGGTAGGGGTCTGTTATTGTTGCTACACCAACAACCCCCTTAGGTAATCTCTTAACCTCCCTCCTCAATACGTCAAGTAAGTTTATCTTAACGTATATTACCTCACCCCAATTCTTAGCCACCTCCTCATACCTAGTGAAGTCCCTCGCATAGCAGTAGATACATGAGTGATAGCAACCTAAGTAAGGGTTTAATGCGTAATCTATCTCCTTAAGCCCAGACCTACTTAAGGCACTCTTAACCCTTATGTACTTAATCCTCATTTCCTCAATCCTTTAAAGTACTTACTTAAGGTCTCTTGAAACAGTAAGTCCCTAACTAACTTACTCTGTCTTACCCAAGTACCTATATCTATGGTCAACACACCCTTCAGGTATTCTAGCACCTCAGTAATGCTATCAAACACCCTAGGTTGTGATTTGAACATAGCCCTTAAGTTCTCCCTAACGAACCAAACACCTATAGGTAGGTTGAACCCCGTATAGATCTCCCTCCATAGGATAGCAGTACCCTGCCTCCTAACCCTACATAAGTACTCAGTAACTGCTAGTCTAGCAGCGTAGTAACACCCACCGGGTTCAGCATACGTTGTCCTACCGCTAATGCCCTCATAATCGCCACCGAACTCAACTTCGTCATGACTGGGGTTCCATGTTGTTTGAGGGAACCAAGCCTCAATCCACTCATACGACCAACGCCTAGGTGCTATGATGGCTATGAACGTATTCTTAAATACCTTCCTATGGAAGACGAGAAATTTATTGACTATGGGGTACTCCTTAATCTTCTTGATCAAGTACCTAGAGATAGCGTCATCAACCGCCGTTATGGCCCATCTAGTAGGTACTAACCTCCTCCACCTAGCAGTCCCTAAAGCACCAACACTTAACGCCCTCTGAATAAGGGTTACGGGTACGCCATTACTGTAAAGCCACCTAATAGCTTCTAAAGCCTTAAGGTCCGTATCGTAGTAAGCCTTCTCTAACTTCCTGTTAACATAGATATTACTAGTTATCCTAAACTCCCTAAGAACACCTGAAGGACCTAATGGGGGCACCCTCTCATCAAACCTCATGGTAGGCTTAATAGGCTTAATAAACCTAACCTCAGAATCTACGGGTCTCTCAGAGAGGGCTAGTTCCTGAAGCTCAGTAATGACCCTCTCATACCTCCTTAACTCCTTAACATTAACTAATGTCTTACCCCTAATTAGGGATGACCTGAAATCGATTATGTCCTCGATTTTCTTATCAACCCATGCCTCAGGTAGGTCTAATATTGATGTATCCCCTTTATACGGGGGTACTAGAGGACCTACGTAAACGTATGGGTAGCCAACCCTACCCACGAAGACAGAGGGTGGAGAAGAACCCTCAAACTCCTTGAGATCGCTGTACTTTACTGACCTTACGTAGTATATGTTCTTAACTATTATTGGGCAGTAGGCCATACCACAAAGTAGCTTAGCTCCCCTACACACTATACATAGCTTAGGATTAACTACCCTCATTTACCTTACTCCTTCCACCATGATTATTAAGCACAGTAATACTTATTAAGGCAAAGGTCAGTCCCCCCAGACATCACTAAGCCGTTAGAGCTAGTCCTTATGAATGCTTAAGAGGCTAAGAACAGTCGCATCACCCATGAAGTCATGCATGGTTACCGTGATGCTTTTTTCCTACTTAATCAATGAGTCATTGGTGTCGTAGTCGTGGAGTCTGTGGTTGATGTCGTCAAGATTGTTGAGGAGCTTATTAAAGTACCTAGATATGCCTTAGTCGGTCGGGCTCTCAATTACCCCGTATATTTAAGTACTAGGGAGGGTGTTACTAGCTTATGGCGTATAGATCCTAAGGACTGTAGCAGTAAGAGATTAACAACTAAGCCCGTTCATGGTGCCGCACCTCCTAAACCCAACTGCCCTTATGTAGTGTTTACAGTTGATGTTGCTGGTGGTAAGGAGTTACATAGGATTTACTACGTAGATATACGTAGCGGTAAAGAGTCTTTAGTCAGTGATACACCACTAATGAGAATCTTTAGCCTAGCTATAGATGGTGAGAGGGTAGCATTTACGGCCGCTACTCAAGAGGACATAGCCATCTATGTAGCTAGGTTAGGTGGTGATTGGGAGAAGGCTCAGGTCATTAATACGTACGCATTAGTGACTGACATGTATGGAGACCTAATAGTGGGTTTCGGTAAGTTAAGGAGTGATCCAAGAACTCTTGAGTTATTCATATATGACCTAAGTACTGGTGAGTTTAAGGTATATACGCCTAAAGAGGGGGCTAACTCTAAGAGACCCAAGATAGTTAAGGATGGTAGGATACTTTTTGAGAGTGATTTTGAGGGTAGGAATAAGCTATACATATATGACTTATCAAGTGATGAGTTAAGTAAGGTTAAATTCACTTACGAAGACTACGTTAAGTACGGACCTATAGAGCACCATAGCTACGGTGAGACCCCATGGGGAGATATATGGGCAATAGGTAAAAAGTGCGGTAGGGGCAGGCTATTCATCGATGGTAAGGAGATACCAACGCCTGAAGGTATGTTCATTGGCGAGCCAGTATTTTTAGGTAATTTCGTCTACATAACCATGTCCAGTCTAACTAAACCACCGAAGGTGTTTAGAGTTGACTTAAGGGGCGGTGAAATAGATGTTACTATAGAGGGTGAATTACCTAAAGAGATAAGTGACAGACTGGGTGAGGTTAAGTTCGTTAAGTATAAGTCATTTGACGGACTAGAGATACCTACTTACGTAGTTGAGAGTAAGTTAGCTAGTAAGCCAGGACCTACGGTCATATACGTCCATGGAGGTCCTTGGTCTGAGGTTATGGACTCATGGAACGTAACAATAGCCTCGCTAGTCGCTTCAGGTTACCACGTAATAGCACCTAACTTTAGGGGGTCCAAAGGCTACGGTGATTGGTTTAGGAATCTAGACATAGGTGACCCAGGCGGTGGTGACTTAATGGATGTGATCCATGCTAGGGAATGGGGTGTTAAGGAGGGTATAGCAGACCCTAATAAGGTGGTTATTATGGGCTATAGCTACGGTGGTTACATGACCTACCTAATAATGGGTAAATACCCAAACCTATGGTGTTGTGGCGTAGCTGGTGCTGGTGTTGTTGACTGGGTAGGTATGTATGGGTTAGGCGATGCTGTATTCAGAAAGTTCATAGACATACTATTCGCAGGTAAGAAAGAGTTAATGAAGGAGAGATCGCCAATAAACTACGTAGAGAACGTGAGGAAGCCGCTATGTATAATACATCCACAGAACGATACGAGAACGCCTCTAAAGCCAGTGATTAAGTATATGGAGAGGTTGTTAGAGCTGGGTAAGGTGTTTGAAGCACATATAGCTCCAGACATGGGGCACATAATCCTAACAACTGATGACGCATTAAAGATACTGTTACCAGCGATACTCTTCCTAAAAAGGTATGTGAGGTAGGTAAATACCTATACCCCACTAACTTAAGTGCTTTCTCGTACTTACTTAAGCACCTATATAAAGGTTTTTAAATTTTACCTATGAAGATATGTAGGTGGTGTGGGGATTGATTAAACCCTGCACTGAATGCTTGATACCTCAAAACCCACTCATGGAGTCGCTCATCGCTGCTGGTTTATTCGTCTACGTAATTCTTGTTGTTATAGCGACTAAGTGGGTTTACGATTACTTGACTAAGAGAGGGGTAAAGCCTAACATAGTCATATACTTCAATAGGAAGTTAATACACGTATTTGCTGGTGGGCTTGTAGCGCTACTAGTACCTCTTTTCTTTACATCACCGACGATCCCAGCAATATTAGCCATCATACTTGCTATCATGAATTACCTACCCCACAAGAAAGGTAAGTTAATGTATTGGTTTCAAGTCAAGGAGAACATGTATGAGGTTAACTTCTGTATCATGTGGGGTGTTTGTGCTCTTGTTGCATGGACCCTACTAGGTAGTCCTATATACGCATTACTACCGATTTCCTTCATGGCTTTTGGTGATGCCGCCACTGGGTTTGTTAGGAATATAATCTTTAGGAGGAGAACTAAGTCATGGTGGGGTAATCTAGCTATGCTAGCTACATGCCTACCGCTAGGCTACTACTTAATAGGTAAGTGGGGTATACCTATAGCCTTCATAGCCTCATTTATTGAGCACTTCGAATTTAACCCTATAGACGATAATGTATTGATAAGCGGTACATCACTTGCTTACGTCTTAATAGTTGGTCACCTATTTATGTAGGGTTACTAAACAATAAATTTTTCAAATGGGAACTTAGTCCCGTATCTCTCCCTAGCCCTATTTAGTATGGCTTCAGCTGTTTCCTCAGCCTTCACTGCTATCTCTTCTTCATCCATAACGAGCATCTTTCTACCAGCCATGACTACCTTACCATCAATAATTACGGTATCTACGTCACTAGCGTTGGCGCAGTAGACTATGGAGCCTAATGGGTCATGTACTGGGGCTATGTGGGGTTCGTCAAGCCTAATTAGGGTTATGTCTGCTTTCTTGCCTGGCTCTAAAGAACCTAACTCATTCTCAAGACCTAATGCCCTAGCACCATTTATTGTCGCCATCTCAAGAACATCCCAAGCACTAATTACTGCTGGGTCCGACTTAGCTACCTTATGGAGCATTACAGCAAATCTCATGGCTTCAATCATGTCTTGGTTATTATTACTGCCGGGCCCGTCAGTACCTAAGGCTACGTTAATACCCTCCCTCATATACTCGGGTATCGGGGCTATTCCTGAGCCTAGGTACATGTTGCTTTCAGGGTTATGTATTACGTGAGCACCCTTTTCAGCTAAGTACTTAATTTCGTGGGGTAGTACGTTAACCGCATGTACCGCATGGTATTTAGGGCTTAAGACACCTAACTCATAAAGCAGTGTAACGTCAGTCTTTCCGTGAAGCTCCTTAACGAGTTCTTGATCCCTCTTAGACTCAGCCGTATGTGTGTGGTATATAATGCCGTACTTATCTGAGAGTTCCTTAGCCTTAATCAGCAATTCCTTACTAGCGTTATAGGGATGCATTGGGGCTACAGCAATCATTAACCTACCTTCAGCACCGTGGTACTTCTTAATTAAGTTCTCAGTATGTGATAAGGCTTTATCGGGATCCTCGATGAGTTCCTCAAGGAGTACGTTAAGCTCGTATATCCCTCTAGCAAGTACTGCCCTAATAGGTGATTCAAGGATAGCCTTAATTACGTAATCATACCCTCTAGGTCCGTAATGATTCTCCACTAAGGTAGTGACCCCGGACTTAATGTTCTCTACAATACCCCATAAGGTAGATACGTAGAAATCCTCATCCTTAAATGACGCTAATGTCGGGTGGACTGAGGTTCTTAACCAAGTAACTAACTCCATATCTATACCTATATTCCTTAATATTGACTGGAATAGGTGGCAATGAGCATTAATTAATCCAGGTATGGCTACGTGCTTATCTGCCTTAATAACCTCATCAGGCTTAAACTTACCCTTAATCTCATCCGCCTTACCCACATAGACAATCCTATCATTCTCTATGGCTATGGCCCCATCCTTAATTATCTTACCCCTAGGTACTACAGGTATGATGAACTTACTCTCAACAAGTAATTTAGTCAGGTGAACCACCAATGAGTAAAATATGACTAGACATAAATTAACATTACCATAAACCCCTTAATTACTACACACGTACATTTATCAAGGGCCTAGTTATGCCTGACGAGTCTAAAGCTGAGGTCTTTAAGAAGTCACTTAAACTCCATAGGGCTTATAGGGGTAAGATCGAGGTTGTACCTAAAGTCCCCATAGAGAGTCACGGTGATTTCGCTATATGGTATACACCAGGCGTTGCTGAGGTCTCTAGGAGGGTTCTTGAAGACCCTGATAAGTCTTTCGAACTTACTTTAAGATGGAATTACATTGCTGTAGTCTCTGATGGCAGTAGGGTTTTAGGTTTAGGTAATGTAGGTCCTGAAGCTGCTTTACCCGTTATGGAGGGCAAGGCACTCCTCTTTAAGTACTTAGGTGGTGTTGATGCTGTACCTATAGTGACTAGGGCTAGGGATCCTGATGAGCTAGTATGGTTCGTTAAGTCTTTAGAACCTAGTTTTGGTGGTATTAACCTTGAGGATATTGAGAGCCCTAAGTGCTTTTACGTGCTTGAGAGGCTTAGAGAGTTACTAAAGATTCCTGTATGGCATGATGATCAGCAAGGAACCGCCTTAGTTACTTTAGCGGCATTGATAAATGCTTTTAAGGTTGTTGGTAAGGACTTGAGGAAGGCTAAGATAGTTCTCGTAGGCTTAGGTGCTGCTAACTACTCAATACTTAAGTACCTAGGTATTTACGGGGTAGACCTAGGTAACGTAATTGCTGTTGAGAGACCGGGCATAGGTATCCTACATAGAGAGCACCCAATGATTGAGGAGTTTAAGGTTAAGGCACCTCACTGGTATGATGCCGCGTTAAGAACTAATAGGGAATGTGTTAAGGGTGGAATACCTGAGGCATTGAAGGGTGCTGACGCTGTTATAGCGGCATCAAGGCCTGGGCCCGGCATAATTAAGAAGGGGTGGGTTAGGTTAATGAATGATGACCCTATAGTATTTGCGTTAGCTAACCCCGTCCCTGAGATATGGCCTTGGGAAGCTAAGGAGGGAGGTGCTAAGGTAGTTGCTACTGGCCGTTCAGACTTCCCTAATCAAGTAAATAACTCACTTGGGTTTCCAGCAGTTTTTCGTGGTGCCTTAACGGTCAAGGCTAAGAAGATAACTGACGAGATGTGTATAGCTGCCGCTAATGCCCTAGCTAAATACGCTGAGGAGAGGGGTATTCATGAGGAATACATAATACCTAGGATGAGTGAGGTAGATGCCTACGTAGCTGAGGCGGTAGCTGTCGCTGAGAAGGCTATGGAGCAGGGAGTTGCTAGGTGGTCATTAACCCGTACTGAACTTAAGTCTGAGATTGAGGAGCTAATAATGAGGAGTAGGAGATATATGGAGCGCGCGTTAAGGTATGGGATAATAAGTACTGAATAGAGATAAGCCTAATAAATTCCCGCAAACTCTTTATTTAGGTAATCAGCATGCTAGAGTTACTGCTCAGTATACTGCAGCCGATAGTGCTGTTATTCATCGTACTTGACCCTCTAGCTAATGCTCCATTCTTCTTCGTACTTACTAAGGACTTTAGTGATGAGGAGAGGAAGGGCTTAATAAATGAGAGTGTTGTTGCAGCTACCATAATACTCCTACTATTTGCCATAGCTGGTGACTTACTAATGAGTGCTTTAGGGATTACCGTGGGCGACTTTAAGGTTGCTGCTGGTCTAGTCTTACTCATTTACTCAATACTTGGGTTACTTGAGGTTAGGTTGCTACCTAAGTCTGAGAAGAGAACCATAGCGATAGTCCCCATGGCAACGCCGTTACTGGCTGGTCCAGGCTCTATAGCTACCGTAATATATATTAAGTATTCGTGGGGTCTACACATAGCTATATTTACTATAGTGGTTAACGCACTAATAGCTCTACCAGTACTTCAAGCTGGTGGTAAGTTAAGGGCTATGTTAGGTGAGAACGGTACGTTAATACTTGATAAGGTGATGTCGCTAATACTTGCGGCGTTCGCCATAGCAATCATTAGAAGTGGAATTACTGAGATCATGGGTATGATGATGAGTTACAGTAAGGGTGGTTAAACATAAATTAAATACCTCAGCCAGAATAAGCTTAGGTGTAGTGGTTGGTTATATTCGTAGTCTATAACTTGCTTAGGAGGGCCTTACATACCTTATGGCAACGTAAATTCCTATTCGTACTCTTTCTGTTCGGAATTGTTACCTTAATTAATGGTTTACTCTTCTACTGGATTGAGCATGTGGTTAATGGTCGTGGAGATATAGACCTCTTTACATCCTTTTATTGGTCAGTAATAACTATGGCTACTATAGGATACGGTGATGTAGTCCCTGAGTCATGGGCTGGGCGTGTTTTAGCTCTTGAGACCGCTGTTATGGGTATAGCAACATTCACTCTACTTATATCAGTTATTGCAGAGGAGTTCTTAAGTAGGAGTTTAAAGAAATCTATGGGTTTAGGTAGGTTGAAGGGCGTGAATATATTGGTTATAGGTGATACAGAGGTTTGTGAAGAGGTTATTAATGAGCTCAAGATAAACATGCGTAACGCCAGAATTGCTTGGGTACTTTCTAAGCAACCCCAGAAACCTCTAGATGTCGAGTTCGTTGTTGGTGACCCCGCTGATGAAGATACGTTAATTAGGGGTGGAGTCTCTAAGGCTTCAAAAGCAATCATATGCTTATCTGACGACTCTAAAGCAGTACATACAATACTCATGCTTAAGAGGCTAAATAGAGGTATTGAGGTTATAGCTATGGCACGTACGGCTAAGTCTGCTGAGTTGATGAGGGAGGCTGGGGCCTCCTTAGTAATATCTATGAAGCTTCTTGGAAGAACACTAGCTTCAGCCGTATTCGAGCCCGCTGTAGTTGAGTTTCTTAATGAAGCAACCACAGCTAAGGGTGTGCTGGATATTGTTGAGTTAACCGTTAGTAAAAAGTATGATGGGAGTCCATTAAGTACCCTCATGAGGTCCTATGGTGAGGAGGGGGTAAGGTATGTACCTGTAGCGTTAATTAGAGGAACCCAACTATTACCTACGCCGGCGTTAGATACCAGACTTAAGGAAGGTGATAGGGTAGTACTGATTAAGGGGGTTATTAAGAGGTGAGCTGGGTCTTCAATCTGAGTAAGTCACGTAACTTACTTAGGAATCTCTCTCTATTAACTATGAATCTTTCATGAATCCCTTCACCAATCTTTAAATCACCCCAATACGCTTCAACTTCAAAGATTAACTTCTTACCCTCAACCTCCCTTAATTTACATATAACATCTATGTCCACACCTATGGGTGCAGCTTTAAGGTGCTTTACATCAACCCTCACACCTACTGTGGTAAGCTCCTTAGGTAGTTTTTCATCACATAAGATCCTACAGGTTTCTTCCATGAAGAGAATCATTGATGGCGTTGATAGTACCTCAATATCACCGCTACCTAAGAACTTAGCAGAGTGCTCCTCGGCGGTTTTATATTTCCTCCTTAAGATTAACCCGGGTTTTAGTTGCTTACTCATCAAACCACCTAATTCCTAATTACGGGTTAAGTTATTAAGTTTAGGTACTGGCTAAATAACCCTCCTTAACCAACTACCCCTGACTACCCATAAAGCACCTGCAAGACCTGCAAATAGGTTGCTTAAGCTCATGGCTAACCATATCCCTGTAGTTCCCCATAAGAGGACTATTGCCAATAGATATGAGAGACCAAGTCTTATAGCCCATAACCTAAGTATTGAGAGTATCATGACGGTAAATGTATGACCCGACCCTCTAGCTACGGCCATAGATATAAAGAAAACACCGAAGAAAGGTACTGATATAGCAAATAGGTCAAGTAACTTCCTTGTTTCTTGAAATACATTCATAAGTAAGATAGCCTCTTCATGGGTTGCTGGTTCCTTAATGAATATGGCTATTAAGGGGTCCTTAAAGATTAGTAAAAGTAAAGCACCTAAACCTAACACTACCCCGACTACCGCCATGGATAGCTTAGCGGCTTTATAGGCCCTACCATGGCTATTAGCACCTAAGTTCTGTCCTATGATTATTGAGGTAGCCTGTGAGAAACCCCTAAGTACTGCCTCAATCAGGTTTATCACTGTCATACCTATGGTGTATGCTGCAGCAGCTACAACACCGAAGACGTTGACTAAAGCCAAGAGTAGTGTGAAAGCGAATGCGTTAGTTACTTGCTGAACCATTATAGGACCCCCAATACGTACTGTTCTCTTAAACCATGAGGCATCAAACCTATAGCCCCTAAGTGATATCTTAATCCCTTTATACCCCCTAATGAGTAAGGGCGTAATTACTAAGGCTATAAGCGACCTACTAATTACTGTCGCTATAGCTGCACCAACAACACCTAATGCAGGTAGCCCTAAGAGTCCAAAGATGAATATGGGGTCTAGTATCGCGTTAAGTATGGTGCTAGCTATACTGACCATTGTGGGCGTCCTAGTATCGCCAAACGCGTGGAAGATAGTCACTAAAGCGAAGGCAGCAAAACCTAACGGAACACCTAAAGATACGACCCTCATGTAGTTAACAGCAAAGCCGTAAATCTCCTTAGGAGTCCCTAATAGCTTAAGTAGATGCGGGGCCATCACGTATAGAAACGCGAAGAAACCTAACCCAACACTTAAGGCGAATATGAGTAGTTGCCTAGCACATTCAGAAGCCCTCCTAAAATCACCAGCACCTACGTACTGAGATATAAGTGCGGTATTCCCAGCAGTTAACCCCATACCAACAGCGTAAATAACCATGAGTATGAACCAAGCCTGCCTAGGTGAAGCCATCTCAGCAGCCCCTAACCTACTAAGCCATAATGTATCGATGAAGTTATAGGATATATTAACTAAGGACGCAACTATGGGCGGCCAAGCGAGCCATAGGATCGTCCTCAGTAAAGGGCCACTAATTATTCTTTCTCTATACTCATTAACCACACTCATCCTTAAGCCCTAATGATGCCTACTTAACTGTTTAACTATGACTACCACACGAATTTAAGTATTAGGTAAGGTTCTTAAGGTCGGTAACTTAGGGTTATGTGGTGATGAGCCTCCACCGCTACTGATTAGTGATGTGAATTGTACGTGCTGAGGCACGTGGGCTAAATACGGTTGTGGCTTACGTAATTAGCTAGGTTTAAGGAAATGCGTATGTAGTGAATTAAAAATAAATTTGTTTAAGCTTACTTCTTATAGTACTTAGCTGCGTCCTTAATAGCGTCGATTATCTGCTTATATCCTGTACACCTACATATTAGGGCGTTTAAGTATTCCTTAATCTCCTCCTCAGTAGCGTCTGGGTTTTTAGTGAGTATGTAGTGTGCTGTCAATATGAATGCTGGTGTACAGAAGCCGCACTGGAATGCCGTATGTTCTATGAAGGACTTCTGTATAGGTGCTAAAGTCCCGAATGGGGCTAACCCCTCGACGGTCAGTATCTCAGCGCCGTCAGCCTCAACAGCTAGTACTAAACACGACTTTACTGGCTCACCATTCATGAGTACTGTACATAAGCCACACTCACCACGCCAGCAAGCCGCCTTAACACTCTTCACGTGTAGTTTATCCCTTAGTACATGAAGTAAGGTCTCGTTAGGCTTAACTTCAACGACTCTCTCAACACCATTTACCTTAAGCCTAATAGTTCTTGTTCTGGACATGGGTCTCACCCCTTAAGGAGTTCTTTAAGTACTAACCTAGTCCCTATATCGATCATGTGTAACCTATACTCCTTAGTCGCTCTGACATCACTAATCGGTGACAGCCTCTTTAGGACCAACTCTACGGCCTTATCGATGAGCTCACTAATTGGCTTATCCTGCTTAAATAACTCCTCAACCTCAAAGACCCTTACCGGAGTTGGCGCTACTGATGCATACGCTAACCTAACTATTCTCTCACTAGGTACCTTAGGATTAGCTACTAACCCAGCAACACCCACTAAGGCTAGATCCTCAACGCTTCTCACGACCTTATAGTACTTACCTTTAGAGCCCTTAGGTGGTTCAGGTATAAATACTGAGGTGACTAACTCATTAGGCTTGAGTACAGTCTTCTTAACCCATGTGAAGAAGTCCTTAATATCTACAGTCCTAGTCCCTTCAGCACTTGCTATGTTCACCTTAGCATTAAGTATTAGTAATGCGGGGGCGCTATCAGCTGCTGGTGAGGCGTTACATATGTTCCCTATGAGTGTAGCCCTATTCCTTAAGTGGTAATCACACATTTGCCTCATAGCGTCCCATAGGACGTGGTACTTCTCTCTAATGACCCTATTCCTTAATAACTCATTGAGAGTTACTGTAGCCCCTATGGTTATACCTACACCTTCCTCATACTCAACCTTATGGAGTTCCTTAATGCCCTTAATGTCTATGACGTACTTAGGTCTCTTAATCCTTAACCTCATATCTACTAAGAGGTCGGTACCTCCAGCGAGGATTGCGGCTTCACCAGCGTGCTTATTAAGTAGCTCTAACGCCTCATCGAGGGTTGACGGTCTGAAGTACTCAAACTCAGGTAGGAGTTTTGGATAAACAATTATGGGTGCGGGCATAGTTCTCACCCTCACTCCTTAACCTTAAGAAACTCCTTCGCCTTCTCAAGCAACTCAGGTCTCTGTTCCTTAATGGCCTTAATGACATTCTCGGGACTCATGGGTAACGCCTTAACCTCAACGCCTATGGCGTTAGCTAATGCATTAGCTATGGCTGCTGGCCATGGTATCATCGTTAATTCACCAATGCCTTTAGCGCCGTATGGCGCGTCTGACTGACCGACACCTAAGAATATCGCCTTCATCTCTAGAGGCGTATCACCAGCCCTAGCTACCTTATAGTCGGTGAAGTTCGGGTTAAGTAGCCTGCCGTCTGGGCTGAACTTAAGCTCCTCACGTAGCGCTATGTTACTACCCATAACTATACCCCCATATACCTGACCCTCAGCTAGTGCTGGGTTAATTACGGGCGTGTCAAGTACGGCTACCGCCTTAAGTATCTTGATCTCACCAGTAAGTACATTAACCTCTATCTCAACAGCGCCAGCACCGAACGTATAGAACGGCGCTGGCTTACCCTTACCTGTCTCTGGGTCTAGTAAGGTGTTTGCAGCAGGTACGTAACTACCCCTACCGATTAATGGCCCACCAATTGTTGTTCCGTCTGGGAACATATAGCCTAGAGCTATCTCAGCGAGTGTTACGCAATGCCACGGCTCACCCTCAACGCACGCCTTACCGTCCTTAATCTCTATTAGGTCCTTATGTACCTTGAATATCTGTGAAGCCACCTCCTTGATCTGGTTCTTTAGGTCCTCTAAAGCCCTTAGTACTGACTGACCCTCACTGAATAAGCCCCTACTACCTACTGTCTGCCATGTGTATGCGACCATGTCGGTACTCCTCATGGGCGCTATCCTCACCTTCTCTATAGGTATCCCTAATTCCTCAGCAACAATCTGCGCTAACGCGGTTATGGTGCCCTGACCCATCTCACCAGTACCTACGAGGACATCAACGCTTCCATCGTCATTCAACTTAATTATGGCGGATGAGGCTGCATTAGATGGCTGTACTGGTCCTTTCCAGAATGCTGCTATACCCTTACCGCGATATAGCCATGGCTCTTTAGGCTTCTCTGAGGGCTTGCCCCAAACTATCTCTTCAGCGGCTTTCTTAATGGCCTCAGCAGGGGCTCCTGCATCAGTCCTTAGTAATTCCTGCGTAGCTGTGTATGACTTACCCGGCACTAAGGCATTCTTAACCCTAAACTCAACGGGGTCTATACCTAGCTTTTTCGCTAGTAAGTCCATCTGCCTTTCAAATGCGAAGTGCATCTCCATCATACCGAATCCTCTAAAGGCTGTCGTAGGTACCTTGTTCGTGTAAACACAGTAAGTGTCTATATGTATGTTAGGTATCTCGTAGGGACCTATGGGCTTAAAGGTTACTGCCCTAGCTATATTGACTGTGTAGTCAGCGTATGCGCCAGCATCGAGTATGTACTCACCCCAGTGGGCAACTAACTTACCGTCCTTGGTAGCACCTGTCTTCATCTTGAAATAGTAACCTGCTCTTTGAGCCATGTAGTGGAAGTTCTCCTCCCTATTTAGCTCAAGTTTAACTGGTCTACCGCCTATCTTCATTGATAGGAGTACTGGTATGTGCTCTAGCAGTAGTCCTGCCTTACCTCCGAACCCGCCACCAGCGTACATGTGGTGTACTACGACCTTATGTATTGGTAGCCCGAGAGATAGAGCTAGTAGGTTCCTTACAGCGAATGGTGATTGATGGCTTGACCATATCTCTACAGTACCATCCCTCTTAACCCTAGCAACACCTACCCAATTCTCCATGTAGCCTTGGCTAATTAGTGGCTCATAGTACTCATTCTCAATTACCTCATCAGCCTTAGCAAAGCCCTCCTCGATATTGCCCTTCCTTAACTTAACGCGGTTAGCTATGTTAGTCCCTGGAACGGGCGTTATGAATACCGCATGCCTATACTCACCTAACTTCTCATGGAGTATTGGTGCGTCCTCCTTAAGAGCCTCTTTAGGGTCGAACACAGCCTTTAAAGGCTCATACTCAACCTCAATAAGCTCAGCAGCCTTCTCAGCCGCTTCTAAGGTCTCAGCAACAACCGCCGCTACAGGGTGGCCTATGTAAAGTGCTTTCTCCCTAGCCAGCACGTCCCTATCAGCAGCATAAATACCTACTTTAAATGGGAAGTCCTTACCAGTGAATACCGCTATTACCCCAGGGACTTCTAGAGCCTTCTTGTAATCAATCTTAACTATTCTAGCGTGGGCGTATGGGCTAGCAACCAACTTCGCATAAACCATCCCAGGGAGCTCAAAGTCGAATGGGTATTCTGCCTCGCCAGTTACCTTATCAGTATCAATACGTGGAACTGATTTACCTACGTATCTATACACCACAGAAGAACACCCTTTACTGACATAATAAATAAGTGGGGAGGCACTATAAAAAGTTTATTTTAGTACAAAGAAAGTGCATTAGCATAAATTACCTATTGAGCAACGTAGGAAGATTAAAGAACATTTTAACGAAGAGCACTATATCTTTTGTAGGTGTATTTAGTGGGCTGTAACGAACTTCTTAAGAAGTTAGGTATTAACTTAATATGGTCCGATAGCTTGGGTGCTAAGAGCTTCTCAGTAAGTATTGAGGGTTCTGGAGGCGTCATAGTCATAGACCCTGGAGCGGCACAAATGCAGCCTAGCTATCCACTACCTAAGTCTAAGAAGAGGGAGTTAAGGGCTAAGGCTATAAGCTCTATCGAGAGTTGGTGCTGGAGGGCTAAAGCACTAATAATCACCCACTACCACTACGACCATCACATAATACCTACAGACCCTGATGTGAAGAGCCCTACTAAGATGTGGTTATGTAGGAAGTTACTAATAGTTAAGAATCCTAACATGTATATTAATGAAAGTCAGTGGTTTAGGGCTCGTAAATTCCTTAATGAATTACTTAAGTTAGTAGGTGATGACCTAGGCAGGTACTTAAGTGAGCCTGAGGTAGCAGATTTTGAAGATCCTGTTAATAACTTAAGCATCGCGCTATCTAAGGACTTTGGGGATTACCGAAGTAGGAGGGAGGAGTTATTAATGAAGGGTAAGTCATGGTTTGCTAACCTAGTACGTAAGTTATGGGGTAAGGGGCCATGGGTCACCGAGATGAGGCTTAGTGATGGGTCAAGAGTCGTTTGGGGTGACGGTAAGGAGTTTGTGTTTGGCGACATATACATTAAGGTATTAGAGCCCTGGTTCCATGGTATTGAATACGATAGGACTGGCTGGGTAACCCCAGTATTAATTAGGAAGGGTAATTACGCAATCTTCTTCTCAAGCGACCTTATGGGACCTGTTATTGAGGATTACGCGGAGTGGATAGCTAGGCTTAAGGCTGACGTACTAATACTCGACGGACCACCAACCTATCTATTCCCTTACATGTTTAACAGGGTTAACTTAAGGAGGGCTATAGATAACGTAATATCCATAATTAGCTCAAAACCCAAGCTAATCATATACGACCATCACTTACTTAGGGAGAGGAGGTGGAGGGAGTATGTATCTGATGTTTTTGTTGAGGCTAAGAAGAACGGTGTAACGTTGCTTACGGTTGCTGAGTGCTTAGGTAAAAAGCCTCTTATAGATACGCTCCAAAGTAAGAAAAAATAGTTTGGTTAAAGTATCTTACTTAGTATGTCCTCAAGCTCCTTCTCTAGCTTCGGTGGTGGTTGCCAAAGTACGTGACCTACCTCAACACCTTGGGCCTTAAGCTCCCTATAGAAGTGTTCTAGACCTATATTAATTATCTTGGGCTTAGACCTAAAGAGCTGTAAGACCTTCTCAACCATGCGGGTCACCCTTTAGGAGTATATGCCTTGTAGGAACTCAGTGTAGAACTTCTCTACCTTAGCCTCATCTATCTTCCTCTCAGCTATTAATGCGGACGTTAGTGCCATTAAGGCGTTAGTGGGTAGTATGACTACGTCAGCGTTCCTCAATATCTCCGCCTGCCTTACAGCGTTCTGCGGGTCTTTCTCAGTACCACATATGTGGGCTAATATCGATAAGTACCTACCGTTCTCCTCAGCTATCTTTTTAGCCTCCTTAATGGCCTCTAGATGTGCTGATGCTGGGTCTGGGTGTGACCCGTAACCTATGACGAAGTCAAGTAGTATCACAGCGGTCTCAGGGTCCTTAGCCTCCTCAATAAGTCTATGCAGCCTTATGGTTGGGTCTATCATTGGGTGTGCCCTACCTGCTGTAAACTCCTCCTCACCTAGGTCTATCAGTGTGTGCTGTATGCTCTTATGCACGTCAGGTAGTTTGAATTCGGGCTTTAATGGGGTGTTTGAGTATACATCACCTATTAACTCCTTTAGAATCACCATGGTCTCGTAAGTCAAGGTACCACCAGTGAATAAGCCCCTAATGTACTTCTGGCCCTTTTCAAGCTTACTAAACTCCTTTTCAGCAATCCTGAATATCTCTTCCTTGGGTAAGAATAGCCTCTTCTTAGCCTCTTCATATAGCTTTCCATCAACTAACTTAACGGCTTCTAAGGCGGCTGCGTGTAGCGTTCTTGTCTGTACTATCCTACCCTTAGCCTTCTCAGGTACCTTAAATATTTTACCGCCTATGAAGCACGTTACGAACTTCTTTGTTGTATGTTCAGCTATGAAGTTAACTATCTTATCCTGAACATCAGGTGATGGCGGCTTAGATACTATAGCTATAACCTTAGTCTCTGGATCAGCTTCTAAAGCCCTAATAGATTCTATGGTCATGATGCCCCCTACAGGTGATTTAACATCTCTGCCACCAACGCCTATCCCTTGAGTAATCCCAGTACCGGCTAGGCTAACTAACACCGTGAACTCCTGGAGGCCTGTACCAGCAGCCGCAACAACGCCTATAGGCCCCCTATTAACTACGTTTGCGAAGCATATGGCTACACCATTAATTATTGAAGTACCTGCTTCAGGACCCATTAGAAGTAGTCCCTTTTCCTTAGCTAACTTCTTTAACTCTATCTCATGCTCTAAAGGTACGTGATCACTGAATAGGTGTACGTGTAACCCTTTCTCAAGTAACTTAATCACTATATCCCTAGCATACTGTCCTGGAACCGACACCACGGCTAGGTTAGCGTCCTTAAAGGTCTCTATGGCCGAGTCAAGGCTGTAGAAGTATGCTTCAGCCGCTGCAGGAGCTGTTAACATGCTTTCAACCTTACTAATTACCTCATCAACATTAACGCCTTCAGCTACCTTAACGGCTATTATCATGTCATTCTCCGTGGCTACTCTACCCTCGTTAGTCAGTAACCCCTCCTTCTCTAGGAGCTCCTTATTCAGCTTCGTCCCCATGACTATAGCGGCGTCGATAACTCCAGGGAGCTTCTTGGTCTCCTCACTTAGGTGAAGTAGCTGCACCGAGTCCCTATAGAAGTTCTTCTTTACAACATTCTTAACTACGACCATAATCCAACACCTAAAACCACACTGTAATAAGTTTAACCGAGGTTAATTAAGTTAGCTTAAGTAATTACTACAGCTAGATAATCTAGATGAAGTCGTTAGGGGGTAAAAATATGTTTTAAGGAAAAGAATTTTTTAGGTTAGTTAAGTACTTTACTTCTCCTCATCAGTACATATGGCTACTAGTCTACAGAAGGCGGACTCACCGCCTAAGAACTTGAATGGGAAGCAGGATATCACACATCTCCTGTTAAGCACCTTATCGATCTCACCACCAGCGTTCTCTACGTGTAGTACGCCCTTCGGGAATAGATAGACGTGCATGAGCTGGAAGTTCTCTGGCCATGGCATTACCTCCTCAACAGGCTTGCCGAACTTCTTCTTGAATTCCTCAACAATATCCGGTCTTACCTTCCTGATCACAGTGTTTAGTGGATGGTCTTGTGAGACAGCATCAACAGCAGTCCACTTAATCTTCTTGCTTAACAACCAGTCAGCGAACTCCTTCATTGGGCCTGGGTGTTTTAGCATGTACCTAACCGTGTCTGCTGTTGGCTGGTACCAAGCATATTTTGAGTAACCTGTATGTATTACTATTATATCGCCCTCCTTAATCTCTAAGTTGTACTCCTTAGCCCTCTTCTCAAGCATTTCTGATGTGTAGATGTCTAGGTCTGATACCATGTCGCTAATGTCAATGATTACACCCTCACCAATCCAGTACTCAATAGGTATGCTACCGATGTCTAGACCGGCAGGATCAAAGTGTAGTGGGCCGTCCATATGCGTACCTATGTGTAGTGGGGTCATTATGTACTGGGCTTGTACACCATGCTCAGTAATTACCTTAATCCACTTAAACTCGAATGGTGGGTATGTCGGGAATGGCGGCGTTAAGTTACATAGGGGCTGTGATAGGTCGTAAACCTTAGCCCTTGACCAATCAACAACCTTAGTCCAATCGAACTTAGGCTTGCCCTCCTTCTCGATCTTCTCAACGAACTCCTCAAGAATGTTACCAACACGAGCCTTCCATTTCTCACGGTAGTATATGTAAGCCACAGAAACCACCCGCTACACTACTCATTAACTCTATGAACTATTTAAGCCTTACTTACGTATCCATATACCGCTTTAACCACGAGTAAACAGCGCGGGGCAATTACCTAAACAATAGGTATATCTTCCTTTTCTTAACCTCAAAATCATTAACCTCCTGTAAGGACTTAAACCTCAACATAATGGCTAAACAAGGTATTTTCTCCACAATAACTAGCCCCTCTAAAGCAGTTGCACGAAACCATGGGGGTGCGTAATCTATGACCTTTACATCTATAGGTAAACCAACTAAGTCCTCAATACTTAATGAGATTTCTTCTTCAATGCTACATTAGCCTTAGAGCGTACCTTAATTTCTTACTCCTTAAGAACTCATCCTTACCCACTCTTATAATGTTCTCCATTACCTCAACCGCCTTACCTAGCTCATCTAATAACGTATAGATCTTGCTTTCAAGGTTCTTATTGCTCATTAAATCCCTAGTGAATTATCCCATTTACACCGTTTCATAAGTACTATTATAGCTACGTTAACTATATCTGTTATTGTATTTACCATCGTTTCTGCAGAACCATTACTGAGTCTATGACCCCTAAGAACGTATCGAGTCCTGATGTATGACCCACCGAGAGTAGTTTCAGGAATGAGTCGTAAAGTAAGTCTAAATCACCCTTAAGTAGTGCTGTTACGGCTTCATCTAAAGGCTCTATAAAGAACCCATGTTGGCTGTAGTTGATTAATCTAGAACTTACCCATGTTGTCCTTTCATCAAGCACTTTTAGAGGTATGTAAATAGGTTCAGCAACCCCATACTTAATTAGGTAAATGTTGAAAAACCCTAGTAACCCACTTAAGTAATCATCTGATGAGGGTGTAAAGCCAGCCCCGGCACCTAGCAACTTACTCAGCTCACTGACCACTACATCCTTACTTACCGACCCCTTAACATACCTACGTAGTAGTCCCTTAACTTTAGTTACCTGATTGCGTAAGTAGATATTCTTCGTCATTAAGTCGTAGATGGAGTCCTTAAGATCCATGATTAAGATTATGAACCATACCTTCTTAAGTAATTGGTTGAGGTGTTTGTACTCTATATTCTCGAACCTTAAGTCGTTCCTGCTTAGGTTTAGTGCTATTGGGGTGTATTGGGGTGTTTCCTTACCTACCTCAATACTTACGTAGTCTCCGATGATGACTTTTGAGTTCTTAACTACTATTTCATCACCTACACGTACATATCTCTGGAAGTTGAAGCCTAGTAAGGGCTCGCAGTTTATGTATATTGGTGACCTATACCATAAGGTCGTTACCGTTACTAACTCATCACCTGATGTTCTAATGTTTACTGTTCTTGAGAATACGTTAACGACTTTACCTACTCTACCTTCGTGATTAAGGTACTTATTGATCCATATACTACCTACTGACTTGGCTTTAAGTATTATGGAGAGAACCATTGTTTAGGTAAAAAAGTTGTTTTATGTAGGTTAAATCCCGTAAACCTCTGCGAATCTCTTAAGTGCTTTCTTGAAGTGCTCGATTGGGAATGTTACTATTCCAGCACCTATCTGACCAATACCGGGCTCCTTATGGGCTATACCTGTGTTTATGGTTGGTGTTATTCCTGTCGCTACTACCTTCCTTACGTCGACACCCGTTGGTGTGCCCTGGAACCCTAAGTATGGTATTGTGAAGTACTTATGCTTAGTGTATGTTATCTGGTACATCTTCTTAGTATTCTCAACAGCGAATTCTACGGTACCACCTACCCACGATACTATGGCTGGTGCTGCGGCCATAGCGAACCCTCCGAACCCTGCTGTCTCAGTTATTGCGCTATCACCTATGTCTGGGTTGGCGTCCTTCTCTGAATAGCCCGGGAACCAGACACCCTTAGGTATTGGTGCTGGTGCTGTAAACCACTCATTGCCTAGTCCGCTAACCCATATTGCTGTATCAGTGCCGTTCCTAGTCAT
Organism: uncultured Desulfurococcales archaeon; assembly: GCA_964519505.1. Taxonomy (GTDB): domain Archaea; phylum Thermoproteota; class Thermoprotei_A; order Sulfolobales; family CAZFJX01; genus CAZFJX01. Next base: position 1,574 of record CAZFJX010000008.1, on the reverse strand, counting down.
CACGGTGACTATGGTGCTGTACTTAATGTTGTGGGCTGCCATGGTCATTGCTTTAGCTGAAGCCATACCTAGGTTGAGTGTTGTGAATGGGTTCTTAGCCATGAATGCGTATGCCTCAAGAATTGTCTTCTTATCTAAGTCAGTCCTTATTAGGTATGGGGCTATCTCCTTAAGGAATAAGGTTGTTGTCGCTACGTATCTGTTGTGGCATTCATCACCCATGTGTAGTGCTTGAGCAATTATGGGCTTAAACTCAAGTCCGTCCTTGCCGTCACGTTTAATCTCTTCGATAACAGCCTTAAGTACTGGGTATAGTACGTCCCTCATCCAATTAAGCCTATCAATAACTTCCTTACTGTAAGCACCGTACCTTAACACCTTACCTATACCTTCATTCATGTTTGAGTATGCGTAGTTGCCGTACTTCCTATCGTAAACTATGAAGACAGGCATCGTAGGTGATATAACACCAGCCATAGGGCCTACAGCATTGTGTGGATGAGTTGGTTCGTAAACTACATCACCCTTCTTAAGGAGCTTCTCGGCCTCCTCAGGTGTTGATGCCCATCCCTCATATATACATGCACCTATTAAGGCACCCTTTAAGGGACCTGAAATTCTCTCCCACTCAACTGGGGGTCCTGCATGGATAAGCATGTTGTCCTTCATGCCTGGAATTACTTTCTTAGCGAGGTCCATACCGACCCAAACAGGATCTGACTCCATCATACGTTCAACGGCTTCCTTATTGGCCCTCTCAATTTCTTCCTTAATACTTGAGGATTTTTCCATAGCTCGGGTTAATTTCTCGGGAGAAGTCAAAACTAATCACCACACAATATACTAATTTAACACCCACTCTCTTAAACATTACTTACTAACAAAAACAGCCATATACATACCTTAAGTTACTGCGGTAAAGCCTAATAGGCGACTTACCGACTGAATAATTAGTGATTAACTTGTGCTTAAGCGATGCTGAAAGAATAATTATTAACTCATTACAGAGGCGGGGTTTTAACATTAAGAAAATAGGTGAAAAACTATATACGGCAAGTAAGGAGTTAAAGCCTATAGGAATTAAGAGAAGATATATATTCTGTGTGGTTATGTTTACTAATAAGAAGATAGATATAAACGTGGTTAAGGAAGTTCATAAGTTATTTGAGAAAAAGAAGCCTGTTTCCTGGAGGACCTTCTTCTTCTATAACATAATATTCGTGACTACTAAGGGATATACTGATGAGGCAATGAACTTCATTAGGAAGAAGCTCATGGGGGTTTTCAACATTAGACCAATAATGATTTGGGACATCCTAAGTACCTCATTCACAAAAATAACGCATATTATAGACTTATCAAGCAGGACAATAATCTACCCATACCCATATGAAGAGCTACAAACACTAATTCATAGAGAGATAAGAGAGTTAATAAATGAGGTGACAGCCAGTATAGGTAGATTATGAAAGTTAATTAAATGGGACTTATTATAAAAACAGTTTTAAGTTTAACCTACCCACTCTGGGTGGGTTAAGCCTCTCTCTTCAGGTGTTGCTGGTAGTACATTATCT
>CAZFJX010000007.1:460-92379 GCA_964519505.1 uncultured Desulfurococcales archaeon | reverse complement strand
CCTCCTAAGCTCATCAACAAGCAAAACACCAACAGTAGTCTTACCCTCACTAGAATGAAGAGAAACAATCCTATAGACTATACGGTACGTATTTCCTCACCTATGTTTAGTGTATGAACATATAGGATAAAAGCTCTGAGAAAAACACACCCTATAGGAATATATAGTATGAAACCCAAACTAGTACTGATAGGTAATAAGATGTTAAGGAAAGTCCTAAATAGGGAATTCCTAAGAAAAGCAGTCTCAGCAGTTATAGGTGCAATAATAATAGCTGGTGTCTTCATAATTATACTTTTCCCACTCATGAGTTACACCATGAATGCCTTCCAAAGACAAGAACAAATGTTTCAAGCATCAAGAAGCTTAGAAATTCAGAAAACTCTTGAGAATATAGAGCTTAGAAAAGTAGGGAATATCCTCTATATAAATAATACAGGACCTATAAGGACAGGCATTAAGTACTTAATCATCAAGTATAGAGGTGACACGTACTTTGTCGATATTTACGGATTCCGTGTGGCTGATGAACAAGGTGACGAAGACTTAATGTACCCATTAAAGTTAATTGGTCAAGAAGGTATGGTAAATATATCGACAGGTCTTGAAAGCGGTTACGTAATCCTTGAGCCTGAAGGCTATATGAAAATACAGATAGAAGAAGAGTCGGTGGAGATTTTTGGTGTAGTAACCACATTAGGCAATTACTTCCCATATAAGGAAGAAACTTATGCTGAAATTGCTGGGAGTGTTATAGTTCAGCCCATAGTTATTGCCGGAACACTTGAGGAACTTGTCTCAAGGCCGGACATAAGCGTTAATGAAGAGTATGTAAAGGAACCAAAAGAAGGAGAACTAGGAAAAGGAATGCGTAGGTACGGTGCTTATATGATACTCTATGAAGAGTATGAAGATGTAGATATAGTTACTTCAGAGAGTGATGATCCGGAACCCTTCTGGTTTGGGGCTGCTTACATAGGTCTTGAAGCGCATTGGACAAGGACTAGAGAGGGATCACCTAAATATACAATAATGCTTACTCCCTATCGTCCAGGATTCCTAAGTGTTATCAAGATAAAATCTAAGGAAGGTGAGAAAATATTCACACCCGATAGTGAATTCTTTAAGAACGGAATGAAGGGTTGGAGAATAGTTATTGAAGGATTTAAACCGGAGGACCCCGAAAACCCTGACCATCTTAGATTAAGGTATGTAAGTGAGAGTCATGGTATTGACGTAGAGGCAACTGGTTTTAATACTTTAGGTATATGGTGGATCTACGGCGGTAGGGATGTAGTTGATGAATCTTGGATTAAACTTAAGGGTCATGCCGATAAGGTTAAGATATATGTAGCTAAGAGTGGAAATAATCAGTTTAGTTATGCACCATTCTTCGTAAGCATGGATATAGATAATAATGGTATTGCGGAATTTATATTCATGACGGAAGACTCTGGTTATGGATTCCCGTTTTTCTATCCGGTTTCAGCGGAGTGCCTTATTAATGAATGTGGGTATTATGGAAATGATTATGTCGTAAGTAATAACGATGTTTACTACTTTGTCGACTGGTCTGTAAGACCTTTCTGGATCAACCTTACTGGATACCAAATAAGTAGTGATGATTACGCAATGGTTCAGGTAGCCATAAGGCTTTATTTCCATGATAATATAGGTTACGACACTGATGAGGTAGAACATACTGATAGAGTACTCTTTGGTGTCTATTTAATAGATGCAGAAACAGGCGAAATAGTTAGTTCTAGGGAATTCATTTATCAGGAGCTAGATGATCTGGAGGATACATATCCGCCTCATCATTCATTCTTCATTCAAACAATATCATTAATAGTGCCAGCAACTCCCGGTAAAACTTATTATATAGGTATAGCATTTCAAGATCCCTACTCTAACTGTGAGGTTGATAGCGATCTTAATTGTGAAGATTATGCCTATTATGATGATGGTGATTTCATCACAGCTATTGAGTGGTTAGGTGTTGCATACTATGCTAGGCCTTAAGAAGTTAGGTAAGGGGCAGGGAACACTAATCGCTACGATCATACTGGTAGGTATGACTATAATTATAGGTTTAGCAGTACTCGCGCTATTTAGCTCTCAAGCAGCAGCGCAAAGAGAAAACGTTAATAAGGACTTATTCCTAGCTGAACAATCCGCTAAACTAACGCTTTATAGACTGTACAGCTCAGGGAATGTGCATGTAGTACAGATAGCTAGGACTGAAGACACGCCATTAAAGATATACTTACTAATCATTGGTGAGTCACCGGGGCAGTTCTATCTAAATATAAACTACGATATAGAGCTAGCTAAGGATTACATGGTAGGTATGAATGAAGATACTGACTGGGAGTTACTCTCTTCATCCACCGTAGCTACTTACGAGATATATTACAGAGACCCAAGGTCTTCCACAGCATCATACTCCCCACTTAGTGCTTGGGGATTAGGTACTGAAGACCTATATGAACTAACAATAGATGCAACACCTAAACTATTAAGGATAACTATCAGCGACATGCCTGAGGACGTTAATACGTTATGGCTCATAGTACTAGTGAAACTAGGTAGCAACTACTACAGCATCGGCTACCTACCCATATACTACGCAACTGATTAATAAAAATAGAGGCTGATATTTATTAGGAGCTTATTAGGGGGTGTGGCGGGCCCGCCGGGATTTGAACCCGGGACCTACGGGTTAAAAGCCCGCCGCTCTACCTGGCTGAGCTACGGGCCCTTACCTAACCTGCTTTATGCTTGAGTACTTAAATTTTTAGCTACTCATGGCTTGATAAGTGCGTGGCCATATCTATTTATGACATAGTTTTTAAGCCTAGTAAGGTTTATAATTAGCAGAGTGCAAGATTTTATAGCTCTGTATGTACATTAGGGTTGGGTGTGATGGCGGGTAGGAAGAAATTTAATGTTAGGGATCATGTACTTGTCCCTAAGCATGAGGTACTATCTATTGAGGAGGCTTATAAGGTACTTAAAGTATTAGGTATCCGACCTGACCAGCTACCTTTGATAAAGGCATCAGACCCTGCATTGAGGGGGCTAGGTGCTAAGCCTGGAGATATTGTTAGGATAATTAGGAAATCACCAACAGCGGGTGAGGTAGTTGTTTATAGATTCGTAATTGCTGGGTGAGAGCCGTGACAACTATAGAAACTAAACCAACTACTCAGGCATTAACTCAAGCAAACATGCTGACCCCGGATGACCGTTGGGTCGTTATGGAGGCATTCTTTAAGGAGAAGGGGTTAGTACGTCAGCACCTAGACTCCTATAACGACTTTATCGTACGTAGAATTCACGAGATAATTAAGGAGAATAGTATAATACAGACAAGTGACCCTAGATTCTACATAAAGATTCTGGGTATTAGGATTGACGAACCTAAGTTTAGGGAGATAGATGGTACTGAGAGACCTATTAAGCCTCTAGAGTGCCGTATAAGGAACCTGACATACGCAGCACCAATATACCTTAAGTTAGTCCCTGTTGAGGGTGGTGAAGAGGGGACCCCCATTGAGGTACAGATAGGTGAAATGCCGATAATGCTTAGATCAGTTAAGGACCCGTTATCAAGGTTAAGTAAGGAGGAGTTAGTTAAGGAGGGTGAGGACTGGAGAGACCCAGGCGGTTACTTCATAATCAACGGTTCTGAGAGGGTTCTAGTTATTCAAGAGGATGTAGCCGTTAATAGAGTGCTCGTTGATACTGCTAGGGAAGGCACGAACATAACTCACTCGGCTAAAGTGATTTCAGTAGCGCCAGCAGGCTATAGAATACCGATAATCCTTGATAGGTTGAAGGATGGTACATTAGTTGTTAACTGGCCTGCAGTACCTACTAAGATACCTTTCGTTGTTTTAATGAGGGCTCTTGGTTTAGTAACTGATAGGGAGATACTTTATGCAGTTTCTTTCGATCCGGAAATTCAGAAGGAATTACTACCTTCGCTTCTAGCTGTTAGGGAGATAGATACTGTTGAGGACGCTCTAGATTACATAGGTAGTAGGGTAGCTATAGGTCAGACTAGGGAGGCACGTATAGAGCGCGCTCAGCAACTCCTAGACTTATATTTCCTGCCGCACGTAGGTACGTCACCTAAGGATAGGATTAAGAAGGCGTTATTCCTAGGTCAGATGGCTAATAAACTCATTGAGTTCGCGTTAGGTAGGAGAGGTGTTGATGATAAAGACCACTACGCAAACCGTAGATTTAGGTTAGCTGGTGATCTTCTAGCACAGCTATTTAGGGTTGCCTTCAAGGCACTACTTAAGGACTTCAAGTATCAGTTAGAGAAGAGTAGGATTAGGCTCAAGAAAGTCAATATAGCTCTATTAATAAGGGCTGATATAGTCAATGAGAGGATAAGGCATGCTATGGCCACAGGCAACTGGGTTGGTGGAAGGACAGGTGTTAGCCAGATATTAGACAGGACTAACTGGCTCTCAATGCTTAGTCACTTAAGAAGAGTTGTCTCACCACTAAGTAGGGCACAACCCCATTTCGAGGCACGTGATGTCCATGGTACTCAGTGGGGTAGGATATGTCCATTCGAAACGCCTGAAGGACCTAACTGTGGGCTAGTTAAGAACTTGGCCCTCATGGCTTATATATCGGTAGGTATTGACGAGAGGGAAGTTGAGAAACTACTATATAGTTTAGGTGTTATACCGTTACTAAACGTCTTTGAGAAAGTTCGTAAAGGGCGCTTAAGTCCCACTGATGAGGAGAGGTATAGGGGGTATAGTAAGGTATTCTTGAACGGTAGGCTCATAGGATTCCACCCGAATGGTGAGGAATTAGTTAATGAGATAAGGAAGAGAAGGAGGGCTGGGTTAATTCATCATGAGGTTAACGTAGCTAGATACGTTACTGAGTACTACGATGAGATATACGTTAACTGCGATGCTGGTAGGGTTAGGAGGCCTTTATTCGTTGTTGAGGGAGGTAAGCTAAGGATAACTAAGGAGATGATTGAGGACTTAAAGAAGGGTAAGTTAACCTTCGATGACCTAGTTAGATTAGGCGCTGTTGAGTACCTAGACGCTGAGGAAGAGGAGAATGCCTACATAGCCTTAAACCCGGAGGACATAACACCTGAGCATACACATCTAGAGATATGGCCACCAGCCATGCTAGGGATTACGGCATCAACCATACCTTACCTAGAACATAACCAATCACCTAGAAACTCATATCAGTCAGCTATGGCTAAGCAAGCACTAGGTCTCTATGCCGCTAACTTCCAGTTAAGGACTGACAGCAGAAGCCATCTCCTCCACTACCCACAGAAGCCTCTAGTTCAGACGAGGGCATTAGAGGTTATGGGCTATAACGACAGACCTGCAGGGCAGAACTTCATAGTGGCCGTCATGTCTTATACGGGCTACAACATGGAGGACGCTGTCATCATTAATAAGTCATCGGTCGAGAGGGGTTTAGCTAGATCAACATTCTTCAGACTCTACGTGGTTGAGGAAAGGAAATACCCCGGTGGTCAGGAGGATAAAGTAGAGATACCAAGCCCCGGTGTTAGAGGCTATAGAGGTAGGGAGCACTACCTAAAGCTAGACCCTGACGGAATTGTCAGTCCTGAGGTTGATGTTAAGGGAGGTGATGTATTAGTAGGTAAGACAAGTCCGCCAAGATTTATTGAGGAGTTCAAGGAGTTCGGTGTCGCAACGGGTACTAGAAGGGATACATCGGTTACCGTAAGGCATGAGGAGAAGGGTGTTGTTGATACTGTAATCATAACCGTAAGTAGTGAGGGCTATAGACTCATTAAGGTTAAGGTACGTGACTTAAGGATACCTGAAATAGGTGATAAGTTCGCATCAAGGCATGGTCAGAAAGGTGTTATCGGCCTGCTAATACCTCAGTACGACATGCCATACACCAAGGACGGAATAACGCCTGACTTAATCATTAACCCACACGCGTTACCTTCGAGAATGACTTTAGGGCAACTCATTGAATCCATAGCAGGTAAGGTAGCCGCGTTAGAAGGTAGGTTCGTTGATGGGACACCATTCTACGGTGAGAAGATCGATACTTTACAGGACAAGCTATTAATGTTAGGATTCCCAAGGGATGGTACTGAGGTTATGTATGATGGTAGAACAGGCGAGCTAATTAAGACACCAATATTCTTAGGAATTGTTTACTACCAGAAACTACATCACATGGTAGCCGACAAGATACACGCTAGGGCTAGGGGGCCAGTACAGATCCTGACTAGACAGCCAACTGAGGGTAGGGCTAGGGAAGGCGGCTTGAGGTTTGGTGAAATGGAGCGGGACTGCCTCATAGGTCATGGAGCTGCCGCACTACTTAAGGATAGGTTATTAGATAATTCTGACAAGACAATAATCTACGTATGTAGTGAGTGTGGTTTAATAGGCTGGTATGACCAGCAGCGTGGTAAGTATGTATGCCCAGTACATGGTGATAAGGCAGTACTGCATCCCGTCGCAGTTTCTTACGCGTTTAAGCTATTACTCCACGAATTAATGAGTATGCTTATCGCACCACGCCTAAGGCTAGGTGATAAGATAGAGGTGAGTAAGTAATGAGTGAAAAAATAATTAAGGCTATAGAATTCGGGATTCTCTCACCAGACGAAATAAGGAAAATGTCTGTTACGGCCATAGTTACTGCTGACGTTTATGATGAGGACGGGCTACCCGTTGAAGGAGGTATAATGGATCCTAGATTAGGCGTTATTGAGCCAGGGCAGAAGTGTAGAACATGTGGAGGTACCTTAGTTACGTGTCCAGGGCACTTCGGGCATATAGAGCTAGCTAGACCAGTCATACACGTAGGTTTCGTTAAGCATATATATGATGCCTTAAGGGCTACATGCTGGTACTGTGGTAGGCTTAAGATACCTGAAGATGAAATCGATAGATACATAAACCTACTTAAGCGCCTAGAAGAGAAGTGGCCTTTACTAGCTAAGGGACTCATAGATCACGTTAAGAAGAAGGCTATGAAAGCAACGGAATGCCCGCACTGTGGTAGGAAGCAGCATAAGATAAAGCTTGAGAAACCAACCACGTTCTTAGAAGAGAGAAGAGGGACTCAGATAAAGCTAACCCCCGCTGACATTAGGGCCAGGCTTGAGAGAATACCCGATAAGGATGCTAAACTCCTTGGTTTCGACCCAGAGAAAGCCAGACCTGAATGGACTATAATCACGGTGCTCCCCGTACCACCAATAAGCGTGAGGCCATCCATACTCCTTGAAACTGGTGTAAGGTCCGAGGATGACTTAACGCATAAGCTGGTTGATATAGTAAGGACTAATTTGAGGCTTAAGGAGAGTATTGAGGCAGGTGCCCCACAGATCATTATTGAGGACTTATGGGAGTTACTTCAGTACCACGTAACTACGTACTTCGATAATGAAGTCCCAGGCATACCCCCAGCTAAGCATAGGTCCGGAAGGCCTCTTAGGACGTTAGCGCAGAGATTGAAGGGTAAGGAAGGTAGGTTTAGAGGACACCTCTCAGGTAAGAGAGTTGATTTCTCAGCAAGAACAGTAATAAGCCCTGACCCCAACTTAAGCATTAATGAGGTTGGGGTACCTATAGAGGTAGCTAAGACATTAACAGTTCCTGAGAGAGTTACTCCATGGAATATTGAGGAGCTAAGGCAGTGCGTAATTAATGGTCCAGAGAAATGGCCAGGAGCTAACTATGTTGTAAGACCTGACGGTAGGAGGTTAGACCTTAGGTTTATTAAAGATAGGAAGGCATTAGCGGAGACATTAGCTCCTGGATGGGTAGTTGAGAGGCACTTACGTGATGGCGATATAGTACTCTTCAATAGGCAACCATCACTACACAGGATGTCGATAATGGCTCACGTAGTTAAGGTACTTCCAGGTAGAACCTTCAGGCTTCACTTAGCGGTATGCCCACCGTACAACGCCGACTTCGATGGAGATGAAATGAATCTCCATGTACCACAGAGTGAGGAGGCAAGGGCTGAGGCTAGGTTACTACTACTTGTTCAGGAACACATATTATCACCGCGTTATGGAGGGCCCATCATAGGCGGTATTCAAGATTACATAAGTGGTGCTTACCTACTAACTGCTAAGACGACGTTATTAACTAAAGAGGAAGTTGTTGAGTTACTGTCGGTAATTAATTATGAGGGTGAGTTGCCTGAGCCGGCCATATTATCGCCTAAGGAGTTATGGTCAGGTAAGCAGGTATTTAGCTTATTCCTACCTAAGGACTTCAACTTCAGAGGTAGGGCAAACGTATCTGCCGGACTACTGAAGTGTGAGAACGAGGAGTGTTTCTGGGACTCATACATAGTTGTTAAGAAGGGTAAATTCCTCCTAGGAGTACTTGATAAGAAGGCTATAGGTTCACAACAACCCGAATCACTATTCCACTGGCTCGTTAAGGAGTATGGTAGTGAGTTCGGTAAAGAGTTCATAGATAAGGTATTCAAGGTATTCCTAAGGTATATTGAGATGAGAGGGTTCACAATGCTACTAGATGACGTATCCATACCTAAGGAGGCGCTTAAAGAGATTAGGGCTAAGCTCATGGAGGCTTATGAAAGGGTTAGGGAACTAATAAGGCAGTATGAGGGAGGTAAGCTAGAACCTATACCGGGTAGGACTCTCGAGGAGTCTCTTGAGATTAAGATAATGGAGGTCCTTGCTGAGGCTAGGGACGGTGCTGGCGAGATAGCCTCTAAGTACCTAGACCCATTTAACTCAGCTTTCATAATGGCTAGGACGGGAGCTAGGGGTAAAGTACTTAACTTAACACAAATGGCGGCTACCTTAGGTCAGCAATCAGTTAGGGGTGAAAGAATCCATAGAGGTTACAGAAATAGACCACTACCGCACTTCAAGCCTGGTGATGTAGGTCCGGAGGCTAGGGGGTTCGTGAGGAATAGCTTTAGAGTTGGTTTAACGCCTGTTGAGGTGTTCTTCCACGCGGCTGGGGGTCGTGAGGGTCTAGTAGATACCGCCGTTAGAACGTCGCAAAGCGGTTATATGCAGAGAAGATTAATTAATGCGCTTCAGGACCTCAGGGTAGAGTATGATGGTACTGTAAGGACTGCTGAAGGAGGTATAGTTCAGTTCGTGTATGGTGAAGATGGCGTAGATCCCATGAAAAGCGCTCATGGTAAAGCGGTTAATATAGATAGGATTATAGAGAAGGTAGTTGGGTGGAGACTATGAAATTCTTAAGTAGGGAAGAAAAGGAGGAAATAATTAATAAGAAAGCCCGTGAGCACTTATCACCAGCTATTTTTGAGGAGCTTAAGTCTAAGGTCATGGAGATGGACCTAACTAAGGAAGAATTAGAGAGGATTATTAATGAAGTAATAGTTGAGTATCGGTCGAACCTCATAGAGCCTGGCGAAGCCGTAGGTACGGTTACTGCTCAATCAATAGGCGAGCCAGGTACTCAGATGACTCTAAGAACATTTCACTACGCTGGCGTTAGAGAGCTTAACGTAACTTTAGGTCTTCCTAGACTTATTGAGTTAGTTGATGCTAGGAAAACCCCCTCTAACCCGGTGATGACTATCTACCTAGATGAAGAGCATAGTAAAGATAAAGAGAGAGCTCTTGAGGTAGCTAGACGTATAGAGATGACTAAGGTAGTAAACGTAACTAGGGGTTACGACATAGACCTATATACGGCGACCATAATACTGCACTTAGATCCGGAAATGCTTAGTGATAAAGGAGTTACGAGGGAGGACGTTATTAATGCCATAAAGAAGTTAAGGAGTTTAAAGGCAGACATAATACCTGACGAGACCGATAAGTACAGGATAATAATCAGGTTCCAAGAGCCTGAGTTAGAGAAGCTTGAGAGGATTAAGGATAAGATACTAGATGTAAAGATAAAGGGTATCAAGAACATTAAGCGTGTAATTATTCAAAAGAGAGGTGACGAGTACGTTTTAATATCCGATGGCTCAAATCTTGAGGAGGTGATGAGGGTTAAGGGCGTTGACCCTACCAGAACTATAACCAATAACATACATGAGATAGAGAAGGTGCTAGGTATTGAAGCGGCTAGGCAGGCATTAATAAATGAGATAATGAATGTTCTTGAGGAACAAGGTCTAGATGTTGATATTAGGCATGTAATGCTTGTTGCTGACTTAATGACTAGGACAGGTACCGTGAAGCAAGTGGGTAGGCATGGAGTTACTGGTGAGAAGCCTAGCGTGTTAGCTAGGGCTGCTTTTGAGGTAACTGTAAAGCATTTATTGGATGCTGCGGCTAGAGGTGAGAGGGATGAGCTTAAAGGAGTCGCTGAGAATGTGATAATAGGGCAGTTAATACCTCTAGGAACGTCGATGGTTAAGTTAATAATGAAGCGTAGGTGAGTAGGTCGTGGCCTATGAAGTGAGGGGGGAGGCAGTAACTCTCGAGAATGAAATAAAGAACGCACTTAAGTCCGGTAAGGTCGTCTTAGGCACTAAGCAGACATTAAAATTACTTAAGTTAGGTAAGCTAAAGGTGGTTGTCATGGCTAAAACAGCCCCTCCAGATGTTGTTAGTGACGTTAACTACTACGCTAAGTTAAGTAACGTACCTGTACTCATTTTTTCAGGTAATAGCTATGACCTAGGGCTTCTTTGCGGTAAGCCATTCCCAGTAACTTTATTGGGCGTTATCGACTTAGGTGAGTCACGCCTCCTTGAATTAGTTAAAGGTGAGGAAGAGGGTGGGAAGTAGGTTTGCCTGAGATAAAATTAACACCTGAAGAATTAAGACACATGGCCCTACTCCAAGACTTAACCGGGGTAACCGTTAGGGACTGCATAATCGACACGAACAGTAATACGGTAATATATATAGTTAATCCAGGGCAGGCAGGTATAGCCGTCGGTAGGAGCGGTGTTAACGTTAAGAGGCTTAGGGAAATACTGAATAAGAACGTAGAGATCGTTGAGTGGGCTGATAGCTTAGAGGATTTGGTGAAGAACCTATTCCTACCTGCTAGGGTTCTGGGTATGAAGTTACTTAGTGCTGCTAACGGACGTAAGATACTGTTCGTTACTGTAGACCCTAGGGATAAGGGCCTAGCCATAGGTAAGGGAGGTAGGAACGTAAATAAGGCTAGGTTAGTACTTAAGAGGTACTACGACATAGATGTAGTAACGATAGTGTAGGGCACGTATAACCTTATAAGTCAGTACGGTGAAGGTTCAAGATAGTAGGTGGCTGTAGTGCCGGGGAAGAAAGCACCTTACGGGCTATTCGCGGCCAGGAAGCTAAAGAGAAAGAGACTTAAGTTTAGATGGAGCCAGAGGGAGTTTAAGGTACGTATGTTAAGGCTTAAGGAGAAGTACGACCCGCTTGAAGGAGCCCCAATGGCTAGGGGCATAGTTATTGAGAAAGTGGGTATTGAGTCAAGACAGCCTAACTCAGCGGTTAGGAAATGTGTTAGAGTTCAGTTAGTTAAGAACGGTAAGGTAGTCACTGCCTTCGTGCCGTGGGATGGTGGTATAACATTCATTGATGAGCACGACGAAGTAATAATAGCTGGTATAGGCGGTTCTAGGGGTAGATCGATGGGTGACTTACCTGGCGTTCGTTACAAGGTAATAATGGTTAATGGGGTATCACTTAGGGCGTTAATAGAGGGTAAGAGACAGAAGCCTCAAAGGTGATTCTCGTGGCTGAGGAAGAGGTTAATATTGAGCCCATAGATATAAAGCTATTCGGTAAGTGGGACTATGTTGGTGTAGTCGTTAGGGATCCGGGACTTAAGAAGTACATTTCACTAAAGCCTGTATACCTACCACATACTGGTGGGAGGCACGAACACAGGAGGTTCGGTAAGGCTGAAGTACCCATCGTTGAAAGGCTCATGAATAAACTAATGAGGCCCGGTAGAAATACAGGCAAAAAGCACTTGGCTTATAACATAGTTAAGAGGGCTTTTGAGCTAATTCACTTAAAGACGGGTGAGAACCCACTACAAGTTCTTGTCAGGGCTATAGAGAATGCAGCACCTAGAGAGGAGACTACCAGGATTATGTATGGTGGTATAATATACCACGTAGCTGTTGATGTATCACCATTGAGGAGGGTTGACCTAGCGTTAAGGCATATAACCGAAGGCGCTAGGACAGCAGCGTTTAGGAGTGCTAAGCCCATCGATGAATGTTTAGCTGATGAGATAATTATGGCTGCTAATAACGATCCCAAGAGCTACGCAATAGCTAGGAAGGAGGAGATAGAGAGGATAGCCCTAAGTTCAAGGTAGCCCATAAATCACTTTATTCAAGTAAGTTTTATAAGGTTCTCTAAACAAGTTTTTATGGCTAAATATAGGTGATGTGAATGAGTACGAAACCGCACTTAAACCTAGTCGTAATCGGTCACGTAGATCACGGTAAGAGTACCTTAGTAGGCCATATGTTACTGCTGTTAGGAGCCATCGACCAGAAAATGCAGAAAGAGGTTGAGGAAGCAGCTAAGAAAGCTGGTAAGGAATCTGAAAAATACGCATGGCTTTTAGATAGGTTCAAAGAGGAGCGTGAGAGAGGTCTAACGATCGCGCTAACCTTCATGAAGTTCGAGACGAAGAAGTATTACTGGACAATTATCGACGCACCAGGACATAGGGACTTCGTTAAGAACATGATCACAGGTGCTTCACAGGCTGATGTGGCTCTACTAGTGGTTTCAGCGAAGAAAGGTGAGTTCGAGGCTGGCATGAGTCCTGAGGGCCAGACTAGAGAGCACATCATATTGGCTAGGACCATGGGTATTAATCAGATAGTTATTGCTGTAACTAAGATGGACATTACTGACCCACCATGGAGTGAAGCCAGGTATAAGCAAGTAGTAGGCATAATTAGTAAGTTCATGAAGGGCCTAGGTTATGACGTCAGTAAGATACAGTTCGTGCCTGTTTCCGGATGGACTGGTGACAACATAATAGAGAGAAGTAAGAATATGCCATGGTATAAAGGACCAACATTAGTTGAGGCTTTAGACTCCGTTAAGGAGCCACCTAAGCCTTTAGACAAGCCTTTAAGGATACCGGTACAGGAGGTTTACTCAATCTCTGGTGTAGGTACGGTACCTGTAGGTAGGGTAGAGACTGGAGTGCTTAAGGTAGGTGATAGAGTAGTTTTCATGCCCCCGGGGAAGGTTGGTGAGGTCAGGTCTATAGAAATGCATCACGTAAGGATCGATAAGGCGATACCTGGTGATAACATAGGCTTTAACGTTAGAGGCATAGCTAGAGATGAGATAAGGAGGGGTGACGTAGCTGGGCACTTAACTAACCCACCAACAGTCGTTAAGGAGTTTACTGCTAGAGTAATGATTGTGTGGCACCCAACAGCCATAGCCCCAGGCTACACACCAGTAATCCACGCGCACACGGCATCAGTGGCTGCTAGGATCGTTGAGATAATAGCTAAGCTAGACCCAAGGACTGGTAAGGTACTTGAGAGGAACCCACCATTCATTAAGATGGGTGACGTAGCGATAATTAAGTTCGCACCGATTAAGCCGATGGTCATAGAGAAATTCAGTGAGTTCCCGCAGTTAGGAAGGTTCGCTATGAGGGATATGGGCAAGACCGTAGGTATCGGTGTAGTAACTGATGTAGTGCCAGCTAAGGTAGAGATTAGAGCTAAGTAAATAAGTACTTAAAAACCATGCTAAACCAGTGATCTAGCAATGTCAACGATAAGGATTAAGCTACATAGCACGAATATAGCGAACTTAAACTACGTAGTTGAGCAAATACTGGAGATAGCTAAAAAAGCGGGGGTACCTGTTAGGGGCCCGATACCACTACCAACGAAGAGACTCATAGTTCCAGTACCAGCACTACCACATGGCGAAGGTACTAAAGTCTGGGAAAAATGGGAGATGAGGATACATAAGAGAATTATCGATGTAAAGGCGGACGAAAGAGTGATGAGGCAAATAATGAGGGTGAGAGTGCCCGAGGACGTATACATAGAAATAGAGCTTTTAAGAAGAAAGTAAAAACACAATTGTATTTTAATAGAGCATTCAGAACATTCTCCCGCATTAAGCCAAATACTTAAAACTATATTACTTCTTAATCAAATAATCATTACGGGCCGGGGTGCCCGAGCGGTCTAAGGGGCTGGCCTGGAGAGCCAGTGGGGTACTTCCCCGCGCGGGTTCAAATCCCGCCCCCGGCGCCAACTAAGGCTTTCTCAATACTATAATGATTTTACCAGTAATTAAGAATTTCCAATGCACATATATTTCCTCGATAACTAAGCTTAAACTCTTTATCTTCGTAACTATGTCCCTCAATGTGAAAGGGGTCTCGGGTTCAAGCCCTAACTTAACTTTAAGGAAGCGTATGAATTTAAGTATGAGACTTGGTACATACCTTAGGACAAAATCCCCAATAAATATTATGCCCCCAGCTTTAACCGTACGTTTTGACTCATCCATTACCCTTAAGTCAGGTAACTCATGAATTACTCCAGTAATGAATGCTATATCTAAAGACTCATCCCTTATTGGTAGGAAGGATACGTCTGCTTGAATAACGTCAACATCGCTTAAGATACTCTTAAGTAATTTAAGGAAGAATACATCTTTATCTAACCCAACCATAAATACGATCTTACCTAAGTACCTGTTCACTATGACTAAATTTAAGCCTAAACCACATCCTAAATCAGCGACAACTGTGTATTTCCCCCTAAGAACACGATCGTAAAACCTACATATATCTATTAATCTAGAAACACCACCTCCCCTACGTAACGCGTTGCTGACCCTTGTAAAATGCTTATTAAGTTTTACAGACCTCCCCCTTCGTAAGTTCCAGGCAATGCCTAATACTAAGCTATTTACTATGAATGCCTCAACGCAAGGTAAGAGTTCTTTATTAATATTAAGTTCATCTAGTAATGACTTAACTTTAGGATTTATACTTTGGATACATGCTAAGAATTTAAGGGTTGTGCTATTCATTTAACTCGCCCATAAACATTATATATCGTTGCGTTAAGTTTCAGAGGCTAATAAGACAGGTCTAGTAACTAATACACCTCTGACCTCTGTTATCTTCCTTATTAACTCCTTAATTCTTGCCGTGTTTCCTCGTATGGCTATGATTAACATGCACTTCTTCTTATCTAAATGTACGTGCATGGTACTCACTATGATATCTATGAAGTCATGCTGTACATGAGTGAGTTGTTCATCCACATGCTTTACGCTATGGTCGTACACAACACCTATAATTCCTACAGCATTACCTGTAAGCTCCCACCTATGCTCAGCTATAAACAGTCTTAAAGCCTCTTGAAAAAGCCTTGACTTACTCCTAAAACCTAGTAGCCTCATGCATCTATCTAATTCGTTTGCCAAGTCTGTAGGTAAGTATATGCCAAACTTCTTAACCATTCAAGGCCACCTCTAGAATGCCCAAGTGTTTACCATAGATATGTCTATGCCTAAGTTCTTAATGTTTTCTTCCTTAACCCGATAATTACCATGTACTAGATGATGCCCTCAACAAAAAAATTTAAGTTAAGTATTGTAATGTGCGGTGCAGGTAAGTACTTGATTTATTTTTACCTCCTAAAGAATTAAGTCTGTGGTGTTTTTCATGCCCATACTAAGGCGTAAAAGGAAGTTCCCTATTAGGGTTGAGGACCTTATGAGTACTCCACCAATAGTCATCAAGAGGGATACAACTATTGAGGAAGCGGCTAAAATTATGGGCGAGAATAACATAGGTAGTCTAATGATAGTTAATGAGGAAGGGGCCCTTGAGGGCATAGTTACTGAGCGTGATATGATATACGCAATAGCCGAGAATAAGGTAGGTAAGGGGTTACCTATATGGACGATAATGACTGAAAACCCAATAACGATAAAGCCTAAGGCGTTAATAACTGAGGCCGTAAAGATCATGAGGGACGCAAACATAAGGCATTTACCTGTAGTTGATGAGGGGAATAAACCCATAGGTATGTTATCATTAAGAGATATAATAGATGCTATAGTAACGCTTATACAGATATTCTTCGTATACGAGTAATTATGGGTTCTTATAAATGCGTAAAAAATATAGTGTTTTTACACCTTAATAGACTCCCTAATCTTCTCAATCTTCTCCCTAGGTAAGGTTAATGCAGGTTTCTCAGGCAGTATTCCTTGAGGTCTAAACATAACTATCAGGACTATCGCTAAACCTACAAGTATATACTCTAGCCAGGCAGGGTTCACCGGTATTATAGTTGTTAGTAAGCCTTTATAGGAATAGATTAAGGTCCTTACTGTTGAGAATACTAACACACCTATCAGAACGCCTACATTATTGCCAGTACCACCTAGCATCATGTAGGCCCAAGGCCAGAAGGTCCATACTAACCTGTTATATGTTATAGCCTTCATACTACCTGTATAGAACGCCCATAAAGCACCACCAACTGCGGCTAATGCAGAACCAACTATCAGCGCTTGAGCCCTAAGTCTAGGTATATTTTTACCGTAGACCTTCGCAGCTACCTCAGAGTCCCTCATAGCCTTAAGTGCTCTGCCGAATGGCGACCTACCTAGCTTTTCAATGAATATAAATATCAATATTGCTATGCCCAAGATTATGAATGTAGCACTAACGAACCTTACGTGCCCAGCACCTATACATCTAAACGGGTCAGGCACAAGTACTCCTTGGGTAGCACCAACTATGGGCTGATAATTCCACGCTATTATCTGTAAGGCATCACCAAATGCTAGCAGGGTTATGCCTAGATAAGCCTCCCTTAACCTAATTGCTGGGTAGGCAGTTACATAACCTATTAAACCACCTAACAACGCTGCAAACACCAACGTCAGTACGAATATAGCTGCTGAAAGTAGTGGGTTAGTAGCTAGTACCTTATTGATCTCCTCAACTAACCTATAGTTAATTAGGTGATATGCGTATTCAGCACCAGCGGGCTTACCCATCATGGCGGCCAGTATACGTCCAGGTATGGCGCCAGCCGCTATGGCACCTACGAGTACTGCTAAAACCCTACCGAACTGTGGAAGTCCTGCGTAACCGACCTCTAGGTTAAGGCTTAGGGTTATTATCAGCCCTATAGCGAAGTTTATGAGGATGTTTAATACTAAAGGGGGTATCTCCATCATCTACCACCTCTAGAGGCTATTGACGTTAAGAAAGCCTTTATCCTACCCCAGTTAATACCGGCTAATCCCCTAGGATAGATCAGTAGGGTTATTGCCATGATTAATAGCGGTATCATAGGTCTATAAACGAGAACCCCGCCACCGAACGCCATAGATAATGAGTATATCCCTATGTACTCGCTAAGCCCTATTAGTAACCCACCAAGTAGGCTACCGAATACGCTATATAGCCCACCAACGATTGCTCCAGAGAAGAATGTGACTATGGTCTCCATACCTACGGCTGGGTGCCCACTAATAACTAAGGATAACGTGCCCCCGGCAAGCCCTGCTAAAGCACCGCCCATGAACCATGCAGTTAAGTATACCACTTCAGGGTTTATCCCTAAAACGCTAGCTAGGCTGGGATTCTCTATGGCTGCACGCATAGCTATACCGAACTTAGATTTCTTTAGGAATGCGTGGATACTTAGTGTTACGGCTAACATCACTATAGGGGCAACTATACATATAGCTTTTATCGGGGTCTCACCAACGTACCCTAGTACGTAGTCCTTAAGCTCAAGTACGAAGTACCTGGCTGCAGATAACTTATAGTGCTCAGTTAAGTAGTCTGCATATATGTTTATGAAAGCGAAAAGTATTAGGTCTATACCTAACGTCGACATCATCAGCGTAACCATAGTAGCCCTAGCCTTAAGTAACCTCCTATTCACAGTCACGTATATCAACACACCTAAGAAACCACTGAATAGTGCTGCTAACGGTATGTAGTAGTATGGGCTACCGCCAAGTATCGAGTATAGCGAGAACACTATGTAGAACCCCCAAGCCACTAACGAAGCATGTGCGAAGTTAAACGTCCCTGTAGCCATGTATATTATTGTTATACCTGCAGCACCTAGCGCTATACCGCTCGAGTAGGCCAGGGCCTTTAATATTAGTTCAAGCAATTTTAACACCTTTAAGCAATATTCATTACGTCCACGTAATAGTGAGTTTAACCTCTAGAAAAAAAGCCTTTCGTTTACGTACATTCGGGTTTTTTAAAATATTTAATGTGTTAAAATTATTTGGGGTTACGCATTAGAAACATAAGTATGTAATAACATCTTTTAAGTTCTTAAGAAAGGTTTAAATAGAACAGCACCTACCTATAACTTAATGGGGTGCTAGTTATGGCTCAAATGCCTAAAACTGCTTATGTAATGATGGTTGTGCTCTTAATCATAGGCATAATTGCAGGGTTTGCTGGCGGTAGAGCAACCGCCCCTGCCCAGACTGTTACTGTAACCACCACCGTCGCTGGTCCCTCACCCACCGCAACCCCTGCTGCAGGTCTTCAGGGAGAGGTATTAATAGGTGCTTTACTACCCTTAACTGGTGCGCTATCATCATTCGGTGAGAACGATAAGGTAGCCCTAGAGCTTGCTGAGAAGGAGATTAATGGATGGCTAGAGAGTATGGGTAAGCCATGGAGGATAAAAGTGATGATTGAGGACACGGCCACAGATCCTAAGACCGCCTTAGACAAGATACAGGCACTCCACGGTAGAGGTGTTAAGATATTTATAGGGCCCATGTCGAGTGCCGAGGTAAGTGAGGTCAAGAGCTATGCAGACGCTAACGGCTTACTAGTCATATCGCAGTCGTCAACATCACCAGCCTTAGCAATACCTGAAGACTCAGTTCTTAGGTTCTGCCCAACCGACGTAGCTCAAGGGCCTGCCATAGCGAAGATAATGTGGTTAAGAGGGATTAGGTGGGTAGTGCCTATGTGGAGAGGTGATACTTGGGGTGACGGTCTAAAGGAGTTCACTGTTAGTGCCTTTGAGGAAATATGTAAGGCTAGTGGTGAGGAATGCGGGGTTGTTGAGGGCATCAGATACGACCCTAATGCTAAAGAATTCTCGGCCGAGATCGCTAAGTTAGCTGATACCGTTAAGTCATTAGTTGATAAGTACGGTAAGGATAAGGTAGGTGTATTAGTGATTAGCTTTAAAGAAATAGCGGCAATATTCGCTGCAGCTAAGGCTCACTCAATACTCGCTGAAGTTAAGTGGCAGGGCTCAGACGGTACTGCTGGTGAGGCAAGCCTAGCTGAGGACCCAGAGCTAGCTGAGTTTGCTATAAAGACAAAGTTCTATAACACCATAGCGGCACCCGGTCTCTCACCACATACTGAGAAGGTCAAGAAGTACGTGCTTGATAGATTAGGTAGGGAGCCTGAGAGCTACGCATACTTCGCCTATGACGCTCTATGGGCTGTGGCTCTAGCTTTAAACATGGTTGATTCATACGATGCTGTAGCCGTAAGGAAGGCAATACCCTTTGTCCTTGAGCATTACCTAGGTGCTTCAGGGTACTTTAACCTTGATGAGAACGGAGATAGAGCTACGGGTGACTACGACATATTAACCATCAAGAAAGTTGACGGAGAGTATAAGTGGGTCTCTGTAGGTGTATATAGGTACAGTACAGACTCTGTTGAATGGTATGAGTAAAAACATTATATATTACGTAAAGCAAATAGTTTTTAACTCATCATATTTTCTTAATTACGTAAAAACTAGGTCGGTAACATGAGTAAGAATGAGTACGTACTTGAAACCCGTAACTTGGTTAAGAGATTCGGTGGTCTAGTAGCCGTTAATCACGTAAATATTAAAGTCAGGAGAAACTCACTAACATTACTTATAGGACCTAATGGTGCTGGTAAAACAACATTCGTGAACGTATGTACAGGGGTTCTTAAACCTGACGATGGTAAGGTAATATTCGACGGCAAGGACATAACTGGGTGGCCACCGCACAAGATATATAAGGCAGGATTCGTACGGACTTTTCAAATACCTGAGCCGTTTCTTTCGCTTACCGTGCTCGAGAACGTCTTAGTCGCTTTAGGTAGTAGTGGTGAAAACCCCTTAAAGGCACCTATTAAGAAGTTATGGGTTAAGGAGGAGGAAGAGAAAGTTGAGAGGGCTTTTAGGATTCTAAAGAAGGTAGGCTTAGATAAGTATTGGGATTGGGAAGCGTATAGGTTAGGTGCAGGTCAGTTAAAAATGCTTGAGGTTAGCAGAGCTTTAGCCACCGGTGCTAAGTTAATTGCTCTTGACGAGCCTATAGGCGGTACGGACCCGGCATACGCCAGCGAGATATTCAAATACGTAAGAAGTCTAAGGGAGGTTTGGGACGTGACTTTCTTAATTATAGAGCATAGGATAGATATAGCGTTACCATTCGCTGATTACGTATACGTAATGGATAGAGGTAAGGTTATAGCTGAGGGACCACCTAAAGTAGTTGAGAACGACCCTAAGGTAATAGAGGTGTACATAGGTAGATAACCATGGTAATGCTCGAAACTGTACATCTGTACTCAGGTTACGGTAAATTAAAAGTACTGTTCAACATTAACTTCAAGGCTAAGGAGAAGGAAATAACCGTTGTTGTAGGACCTAACGGGGCTGGTAAGACTACATTAATGAATAGCATATGCGGTATAGCTACCATACATAAGGGTAAGGTAGTTTTTGAGGGTAGAGAAATAACTGGTATGCCTACACATAAAGTAGCTAGGTTAGGGATTGCCTACTTACCTCAAATGGGTAATGTATTCGCTGAGTTAACTGTTGAGGAGAATCTAAAGATAGCTGGTTACTTACTCCCCAAGGATGAGGTTAAGGATAGGATTGATGAGGTACTAGACATATTCCCTAAGTTAAGGGCGTTCCTACATAGGAAGGCAGGTACCTTAAGCGGTGGTGAAAGGAGGATGTTAGCCATAAGTATGGCGTTAATGAGGAGGCCTAAGATACTACTACTTGATGAGATGACCACTGACCTAGCCCCAATACTCGTTAAGAAGGTTCTTGAAAAGGTTGTTGAGTTAAGGGATAGGTTGGGTCTTACTATAGTCCTTGTTGAACAACATGCCAAGAGAGCTTTAGAGATAGGTGATAGAGCTTACTTACTCGTTAGCGGTACTATGAGATTTGAAGGTGACCCTAGAGAGCTCCTTGAACACCCAGAGTTCGCCAAGCTATATCTAGGCATTACTAAGTAATTATTAATGATTAAATCTCTATTTTGAATTCCGTCAACGCTACTAACTCCTCCCCATAAGGAGCCCTACCCTTCCTCAACTCTCTCCTTAACTCCCTACTTATTTTAGGCTTGATAAATACCTCTAGAGTACCTGTAAATACAAGCTTATGTCTCCTAATCACCTCTAAGTTAAGTCTTACGTGGTTATCGGCCTCAACCTTCACCCCACTCTTGACTAGGTGGTATTTCAACCTTGACCAGAAAATCCCCGCCTCCCTCTCCTTTAGGTTAAGGTACTTTAATTCTTTAACGACCCTCTTAACGAACTTAGGCTTAGTTAAGAACTCAACCCCACTAAACTCCATACGTACTCTCATAACATGTATATACCTAGAAGTAAAGCTTTAATAATTTTTTCAGGGTATGTATAGCTCTAGATCCTCGTCCACCCCTAAATTAAAAACAAAGATACTGTGTGATCAGACAACACCCACGCCCACGATTCACTTACGTAGCCTTCTAGCTTTCAACTTATATGTTACTTGAGCATGAAATCCTAAGTTCCAGGCTCCATACTCATTGTGCAGTATGTATCTCTCTTTAGAGAGCCTTTTTAGGAAGTTGAGTATTAATTGTTCAACCACCTGCTCCCCCCATATGGTCTCATAACCTAGAGCTAACCCCGAAAGAGGTGTTCCTGGCCTTAAATTTTCCTTGAATTCTTCTAAACTAAAAACGTGTACGTCAAACGTGAATTTCGGTATCTCCCTCTGTAGCGCGCACTTAACCTCGTATTCAAGTTTTAATTTTTTCTTCATACTAACTTCCTTATCAGTAACTATAATTATATCTACATCCTTCCCTTTCCCTAAGTATATGGTGCTTCCAAATACTATTACGGCCTTTAGACACCCCCCTATAATCTCCTTAGTCTTTAACGTTATCTTATCATATAACTCCCTTCTCCTTAAGGTACCTCTCTGCAATACTTAACACCTTTTTAGCTTTCTCTATAGATTCTTCCGCTATCTCCTTATCTATATATTCATCCGGCATTACTACCTTACCTTTAAGTAAGAACGGATATCTGGACCTAGTGTAATACTCCAAAAACCACCCTATGATGTCGACTAGATCCTCAAATTCGGTTCTCCATTCACTCTCAAATACCCTTACAAATACTGATGCTAACCTAGGTCCATGATTATGTACGTACTCTCTCTTAGACTCTATCATCGCCTTAACTGCTTTCTCGACGCATTGCTGTGAGTGAAATACAGCTTCGGGGTAATCCCCCTCAGTTAAGGCCTTGAGCGCGCGCCTTAAGTCCTTTCTTGCCTCAAGATAATACTTTCGTGCAAACTCCTCGTAAAAAGTCATTCATACCACCACATCTTCCTCCTTGAGGGATGTTAGGTTAAGTAGGTAAAAACACTTTTGGGTATGGAATACTTCACTCATTGATGTGTAATTTAGGAAGTGCTTACTTATATAAATTCCTCACCACATGTATGCAGGGTTATGGTGTGAGGTAAGTGTATAATGTGAAGAGAGCAAGCTGGTTTGATTAAAGCTTAAAATACTACTTTTACTATTCTAAAGCAGGCACACATAGAATAAATAGGTGTGATACATGCCGACCACTACATTCAGGCATATAGTGAGGATAGCTGGTGTAGATATCGATGGTAATCTTAAACTACCTTATGGACTGCTTAGGATTAAGGGCGTCGGTTATAATTTAGCGTTAATCATATGTAGGGTTCTAGGTCTAGACCCTAATTTAAGGGTTGGGTACTTATCCGATGAGGATGTTAAGAAAATAGAGAACGTAATTAATAACCCAATTTCTTACGGGTTAAAGCCTTACCTACTTAACAGGAGGAAGGACCATGTTACTGGTAAAGATACACACCTCATAGGATCTGACCTGATATTCGTTGTTAGGCAGGATATTGAGAGGGAAATAAAGATTAAGAGCTGGAGAGGTGTAAGGCACGCGTTAGGACTTAAGGTTAGGGGTCAGAGAACACATACTACGGGTAGAACCGGGATTACTGTAGGTGTTTCAAGAAGGAGGAGGTAGGGGGTGTGAGTAATGGGTGACCCAAAGAAACCTAGGAAGACATGGGAAAGACCTGGTCATCCATGGATTAAGGAGAGATTAGCTCAGGAGATGGAGTTGGTAGGTAAGTATGGCCTAAGGAACAAGAGGGAGTTATGGAAGGCTCAGACATTACTTAGGAAGATAAGGAATAGGGCTAAATCATTATTATCACTACCACCCGAGATTAGGGCTGTTCAGGAACGCGTACTCGTTAGGAAGCTTTACAGGATGGGCATCCTTGATAGGGAAGACGCTACTCTAGACGATGTCTTAGGAATCACTGTTGAGAATATTCTTGAGAGGAGGTTACAAACCATAGTTTATAAAAAGGGACTGGCAAAAACCATTCACCAAGCTAGGCAGTTAATAGCTCACGGACATATAGCTATAGGCGGTAGAAGAGTAAACGCGCCTGGGTACCTAGTCTCTAGGGATGAGGAAGACTTAATAGATTATGCACCAACATGTCCCTTCAAACTTAAAGCCCTAGCCCAAGCCCAGGCAGGGGGTGAGTAATTATGGCATCATTCATGGCTAAAGAACTTAAGTGGGGTGTAGCTCACATCTATAGTTCATTTAATAACACCATAGTCCACATAACCGACTTAACAGGTGCTGAGACCGTAGCCCGCGGTTCTGGAGGTATGGTGGTTAAGGCAGATAGGGAAAAACCATCACCCTATGCAGCTATGATGGTGGCTTATAGGGTCGCTCAGGAAGCTATGGAGAAAGGCATAACCGCCATACACATCAAGGTAAGGGCGCCAGGCGGTCACGGACCTAAAACCCCAGGGCCTGGTGCTCAAGCGGCCATTAGGGCATTAGCTAGGGCCGGATTCGTTATAGGTAGAATTGAGGACGTGACACCATTACCTCATGACACTACAAGAAGGCCCGGAGGTAGGCGCGGTAGGAGAGTCTAAGTGGTGGTTTTTGAATGAGTATGGATTTAGAGGTTTTAGAGAGGAGTGACAGACACTTAAGGATCTTATTCAAGAACGTACCTTACCCCATACTTAACGCGTTAAGAAGGGTTATAATGGCTGAAGTACCTACCATGGCTGTTGATGAGGTTATATTTGTTGATAATACCAGCGCCATATATGATGAGATATTAGCCCATAGGGTCGGTTTAATTCCCCTTAAGTCTGATGAGGCATTAGAGAAGTACTTACCTCCGGAAATATGCCTAAAGTGTGAGCAACCTGAAGTACCCCCAGAGCTTAAGGAGTTATGTAGTAGGTGCTTCGTTCACTTAACACTAGATGTTAGGTCTGATGAGGGTGTTGTAACCGTATACTCAAGGGACTTAAAGAGCGACGACCCGGATGTAGTACCAGTAAGTGATAAAATCCCCATAGCTGTCTTAGGACCTAACCAAAGAATAGCCTTTGAGGCTAGGGCTAGGTTAGGTAGGGGTAAGGAACATATTAAGTGGAGCCCGGTAACTGTTGCCGCGACTACGTACGTAGCTAAGGTGATTATAGATAAGGAGGCTTGTACGTTATGTGGTGAGTGCGTTAAGGTATGCCCAGAGAGGATACTTAAGATAGAGGATAAGGAGCTCAAGGTAATCGATGAGATGAAATGTAGTCTATGTAGGCAGTGCGTTAAGGTGTGTAAGAACGAAGCCATAAAGATTAATCACTACGAAGATAAGTATGTACTCCTCTTCGAGACTACAGGCGCTTTAAAACCTGAACGTGTTCTTAATGAGGGTCTTAAAATACTTCTTAACAAGATAGATAAATTCCAGAAATCACTTAAAGCTGAGGGAGTCATAAAGTGAGGAGGACAGGGCCTACAAACATAGTCTTAAGGAAGACCATTAGGTTACTAAGGAAGTACTCAAGACAGTATAAAGCACCTATATGGAAATACGTAGCTGAGCTACTCTCTAGACCAACAAGAAGAAGAGTGGCTGTGAATATTAGTAAGATCGGTAGGTATACGAAGGAGGGTGAAGTAGTTGTTGTTCCGGGTAAGGTACTTGGTGCTGGTGAGATAAAGCACCCAGTAACTGTTGCCGCAATAGCATTCTCAGGATCAGCAGCATTTAAAATTAAGAGTGTTGGTGGACGAGTAATTCATATACTTGATTTAGTTAAGGAAAACCCAAGGGGTAGTGGGGTGAGGATAATAATATGAGCTCAAGAACCATAGTCATAGATGCTGAGAAC
This sequence comes from uncultured Desulfurococcales archaeon, assembly GCA_964519505.1. Taxonomy (GTDB): domain Archaea; phylum Thermoproteota; class Thermoprotei_A; order Sulfolobales; family CAZFJX01; genus CAZFJX01. The sequence continues at coordinate 66,851 of CAZFJX010000007.1, read as the reverse complement.
CTCATATTAGGTAGAATGGCTACATTCATAGCTAAGAGACTTCAGGAGGGGTATAGGGTCTACGTAATTAATGCTGAGAAAGCAGTACTTAGTGGCGAACCTAAAATGGTTATTGATTCCTATAAGCTACTACTTAAGGTTAGGACTTATAGGAACCCATATAAGCTAGGGCGTAAGAGACCTAAAAGCCCGATAAGGTTGGTTAAGGAGGCTGTTAAAGGTATGTTACCAAGGAACTGGAGGAGTAAGTTACTGTTGAAGAACCTTAAGGTGTATGTAGGTAAGCCTAAGGAGTTGGAGGGTCTTAAGGTGGAGCCCATAAAGATTCCTGACGCCTCGGTGGAGAGGTTAGGTAAGAAATATATTTATTTAGGTGATGTAGCTAAACACCTAGGCTGGAGAGGTGGTTCATGATGAGTAGTCAGCAATCACTGACTAAGATAGTCATAGCTACAGGGAAAAGGAAGACAGCTATAGCTAAGGCAGTTATTAAGCCCGGTAAGGGTAGGGTATGGATTAACGGGATACCCATAGAGATATACCCGATAGAGCTAGCTAGATTAAAGATGATGGAGCCACTACTCCTAGCTGGTAGACGCGTATGGAACTCCGTAGATATTAAAGTGAATGTTAAGGGTGGTGGTGTAATGGCTCAGGCGGATGCCGTTAGGATGGCGATAGCCAGAGGCTTAGTGATGTTCACGGGCAGTAAGGAACTTAAGGAGATATATACCGAGTATTCAAGACCCATGCTAGCTGGAGACCCAAGGCAGACAGAGCCTGAGAAGTGGATGAGGTACAGTGCCAGGAGGTGGAGACAGAAGTCCTATAGGTGAGAACCATGCTCATCCCGATTAGATGTTTTACCTGTGGTGCATTAATAGGGGATAAGTGGGAGGAGTTCTATAAGAGAGTTAAGAACGGTGAGGACCCAAATAAGGTACTTGATGATTTAGGTATTAAGAGGTATTGCTGTAGAAGGATGCTATTAACTCATGTTAATATAATTGATGAAATAATCTACTACCCAAGAAGGGTGTAAGCCGTGAGTACCTCACGTAGTGAGGGAGGTGCAGCTACAGTTGAGTTACTAGTTCCTCTAGACGTATATCTATCAGCAGGCGTCCATATAGGTACTCACATATGTACTAAGCACATGGAGAAATTCGTTTTTAGGGTTAGACCTGATGGTCTTTACATCCTAGATATACGTAAGGTTGATGAACGCTTAAGAATAGCCGCTAAGTTCCTAGCCAGGTTCGACCCTCAAAGCATAGTTGTTGTTTCTGCTAGGCAGTACGGATTTAAGCCCGTAGAGATGTTCTGTAAGTTTGTCGGCTGTAAACCAATAACTGGTAGGTTCATACCAGGAACATTCACTAACCCCAAGCTAGACACGTTCGTAGAACCTGATGTAGTACTGATAACTGACCCCAAGGCGGACTCCCAACCCCTTGACGAGGCAGCTAAGATGGGTATACCTGTAGTTGCTTTCGTATCAACAGACAATAGACTCTCATACGTAGATGTGGCAATACCAGGCAATAATAAGGGTAGGAAATCACTAGCTGTTCTTTACTGGATACTAGCTAGGCAGGTACTTAGGGAGAAGGGACTTATACCACCAAACGGAGATTTACCTGTAGGCCCCGAAGAGTTTGAGACTAGGATTGAATAACTAGGTGGTATATTGGTTAAGAGGTATCCAGTAGTAGCGGGTTTCTTTTACGAGTCAAGACCTGATAGATTAAGAAAGGAAATAGAAAGGGTCTTCCTTCACGAATTAGGGCCTAGGAAACTACCAGCAACCTCCACTAAGAGAAAGGCTGAGAGCCTGGGTTTCGTAGTACCTCATGCTGGCTATCTATATAGCGGACCTACAGCGGCTCATGTATACTATAGGCTAGCTAGTGAAGGCATGCCCGAGGTTGTAGTACTTATAGGTCCTAACCACACAGGCTTAGGTAGCGCTGTTGCCATTATGGATGAGGGGAGCTGGGTCACGCCTTTTGGTGAGGTGGAGATAGATAGTGAGTTAGCTAGGGCTATAGTCAGGAATAGCGAGTTCATAGACATTAACTATGAGGCACACATGAATGAGCACTCTCTTGAAGTCCAACTACCTTTCCTTCAATATATATTCGGTAATGGGTTTAAGATAGTCCCGATAACGATGCTCCATCAGGTCCCTGAGACAGCTAGAGACGTAGCTAACGCATTAATTAAGACGCTAAAGGAGGTGAAGAGGGATGTGGTTATATTAGCAAGTAGTGATATGACACACTACGAACCGCAGGACATAGCTAAAAAGAAGGATATGATGGCTATCGAGAAAATACTTAACCTAGATCCTGACGGGCTTTATAGGGTAGTTATGAGGGAGAACATAAGTATGTGTGGTTATGGTGCTGTAATGGCGTTACTCTACTACTCGAGGGAGTTAGGCGCTAAAAAAGCCGAACTACTTTCATACACAACGTCAGGCGACATAACTGGTGATTACTCAGCAGTAGTTGGTTACGCAGCTATAAGGATAGTGAAGTAAATGATATTAACTAAAGATAAATTCACCTATAAGCACTACATACCGTTCTTAGGGTTACCATTAAGGGGTAAGTTAAATCCACTACTGATCCTTAAGACAGATTACGAATTAGTTTGTGAGGTCCTCATTCTCGACGTACCTAGGGGCGAGGTAAGAGTAGCTGATCAGACAGGTAGTTTAGGGAGGGGGTTAGTAGAAGTATTTAAGGTATTTACGTATAAGTTAAGTAATGCCTTAGGGTTTAATTACTGTGTTGAGGTAAGGATTCTAAAGAATCAGTTAAGTGGCTTAGACGCCTATTTATTTACAGCGTTAACATCGGCTATTACTAAGTCAATAATAGGTGAGAGGTCACTTAGTAATGACCTCATTAAGTCCTTAAGAGTTATAGATTTTGATATTTTCTCTATATACCCTGGGCTTCTCATACATACATTAAGATACTCTGAGATCATGAATAGTACCTACATTTTTAGACTAGGTGAAGAACCCATCAAAATAGAGGGTTTTCCTAAAGTTGGGGGTCTTAAGGTTATTAAATCAGAAACCATAAGGATCACAAATACTGAAGTGCTTGACGATTTAATTACGAGGTTAATAGGTTTAATACCTATTGAGGCTGTACGGAATGCAGGTAAGAGCAGGGTATTAAGGAGGTTAGTAAAGCTCGAAAATGCGTTTTGGTGGTGGATTTATGATTTAGAACCACTAAACACTCAAGGTAAGTGGGTTTGGGATCTAGATAAAGCTAAGTATGTGAGGTTTGAGTGGCTTGAATGACCTAAAAATTCAGGTACTTAAGTTAGGTGGTGGATTAATAACGGATAAAAACAAACCTTTGACAGTCAAACATAGGACGCTACGTAGAATAGCTAAGGAAATATCTAGATACGTTAGAGAGAAAGACCCTAAGGAAAGGTTAATAATTATCCATGGTGGTGGTAGTTACGGTCATTATGTAGCTAAGAAGTTTCTGGACTTGAAGGGTGGGTATGACGAGGAGGCATTTACGCACATAAGTAAGGTCATGATAGAGCTAAACAGAGTGGTTATCGAGAAACTCATTAATGAAGGAATTAACGCTATATCCGTACAGACACACGCTATTTCATGCATAGTTAATGGTGAGGCATTTATTGAATTGGGGTTCATCAAGTACTTGATCAAGAAGGGTTTCGTGCCTGTTCTCTATGGTGATATAGTCATATCTAAGGACGATGGTTTAAAGTACGAAATACTATCAGGGGACACCATAGCGTGGTACCTAGCGAATAAGTTAAGTGCTAGAAGGCTACTCTTCGCTACTAACGTTGATGGGGTTTATGACCGTGACCCTAGTAAGTCCGGTGCTAGATTACTTAAGGTAGTAAGTTTAAGTGATTTAAAGTTAGAGGCTACTAAACCACCCATAGATGTTACTGGAGGTATGATGAAGAAGTTGCTCGATGGGTTAAAGTACATTAGAGAAGGTATGGAGGTAATCATTTTTAATGGGTCAGTACGTAACCGCATCTATAACGCTTTAATAGGTAAACCTATAATATCCACATACGTGAGACCTTGAGTAAGGGTAGTAATAAGTATGAAGGGACTTCATTAAGGAAGATAGACCACTTAAGGATATGTCTTAGTAAGAAAGTTGAGGGTCCGTTAACTACTTGGTTAGAGTACGTGACCATACCCCACTGTGCTAACCCTGATATAGACCTAGAAGACGTAGATACTTCAGTAGAGTTTTTAGGTAAGAGACTTAACGCCCCACTAATAGTATCAGCAATTACAGGAGGAGCCCCAGGCACTGAGAGAGTAAATAGGGTTATTGCAGAGGTTGTTGAGGAATTAGGGTTAGGTATGGGGGTTGGTAGTCAGAGGTCAATGCTTGAGAACTCCTCAATCACTTATACATACTCTGTTGTACGTGATGCAGCCCCAAGTGCTGTGGTGATAGCTAATATAGGTGCTGCCCAAGTAGTTAAGTTAAGTAAGGATGAGCTTATTAAAGTAATTAACGTAATTAAGGCTGATGCCCTAGCAATACATCTTAACCCAGCCCAAGAGGTCTTCCAGTTTGAAGGTGAGACATCATTTAAGGGCTTGAAAGCCAGACTTAAGGAGTTGGTTAAGGAATTACCTGTACCCATAATCATTAAGGAGGTTGGGTGTGGACTGTCGTATGAGGTCGTTAGGGAGTTAAGGGAGTTAGGTATTAAGTACTTCGATGTCGCTGGTGCTGGAGGCACTAACTGGATACTCATTGAGTTATTAAGGCTTAAAGAAAAAGGTGAGGAATTACGTTCTGAGATTGCCTCAACATTTCTTGATTGGTGCATACCTACAGCACCATCGATAATAGACACTAAGCTAGCAGCCCCTGACTCAGTAATAATCGCCAGTGGGGGGTTAAGGACGGGTGTTGATGTTGTTAAGTCGATAGCCTTAGGGGCTGATTTAGGCGCTATGGCGCTACCAGTACTTAAGGCAGCAGTAAAGGGTAAAGAGGCGCTCGTGAATTTACTTAAGGCAGTTATTGAGGAGGTAAGGATAGCTACGTTCCTCTCAGGCTCAAGCTCTATCAGGGAGTTACGGAGGAAGAACATAATTATTTATGGGCCATTACTTGACTGGCTCACCTCTAGGGGCGTAAGTATTAAGGAGTACATCAAGATTAAAGGCTCTATACTAAACATTTAGTGTGGTCACATTGGGTATAAGCGAGGCATTAAGGAATTACGTTAATCGAGTAGTGTCCTTAGTTGATCCATTCATTAATGAGGTAGTTCAGGGAGAGCCTAAGGGGCTTTATGATGCCTCTATATACTTAATTAAGGCTGGTGGAAAGAGACTAAGACCTACCTTCGTATGTTTAGCGACTGAGTTATTCGGCGGGGATATAGGGAGAGCGATACCTGCCGCGGCAGCTATTGAGATGCTCCATAACTTCACGTTAATTCATGACGATGTAATGGATCGCGACGAATTCCGCAGGGGGGTTCCTACAGTACATAAAGTATGGGGCGAGCCTATGGCCATATTAGCTGGTGATTTACTCTTCGCTAAGTCTTACGAGGCGCTTCTAAAGCTTAAGGATCGTGGTGTACCTCCCAACATAGTAACTAAATGCGTTAATGAACTTACTTGGGGTGCTATAACGGTTGCTGAAGGGCAGGCATTAGATATGTCTTTTGAGAGTAAGTGGGATGTTACTCTAGATGAGTACTTAACTATGATATATAAGAAAACAGCCGCTCTATTCATGGTATCAGTTTCTCTAGGTTCGTTAGTCGCTGGTGCTTCAGAAAGAGATGTAGCGTTAATGAAGGAATATGCTAAGAACGTAGGTATCGCGTTTCAGATAAGGGATGATATTCTAGGGTTAGTAGGTGATGAGGAGACTCTCGGAAAGCCTGTCTTAAGTGACTTAAGGGAGGGTAAGAAGACTGTGTTAGTTATCTACGCCCTAAGTAAGTTAGGTGATGATGGGGTCAAGTTCCTTAAGTCTATTCTCGGTAGGAGAGATGCCTCATTAAGTGAGTTAAGAAGGGCTGCTGACTTAATTACAGGTACAGGAGCTATAGAATATAGTGAAAGATTAGCCGATGAATATAGACGTAGGGGTCTAGAAGCACTTAGTAAGGTTGACATGAAGAATAAGGATGCCTACAAGTTACTTACCGAACTTACGAATTACTTAATTACCAGGGTTAAGTAGCTTTTAATCATTAAGGTTAGGTACCCATGACTACTGAAGGAATAGATTACAGAATTACTGAGTGTTTCATGAAGCCTGAGGATGTTAATGAGGAACGCCTAAGGGGTTTTTCATTGAGTATTAGTGAGTTAAGTAGGGTTTCTGTAGGTGGTGTGGAATTCGTTAAAGTACCATGCGATTACGTTAGGGATTACGCTATTGATCTGGTGAATGGTAAGGTAACTAAGGACTTAATGGTTTATTACCCATCAAGGAATGCTAGGTTCTTAGTACCTAAGGACACGGATATTAAGCTCGTTGAGGTTGTTGGTAAACAGGTATTTCCGCTCATAAGTGAGGGTGTTGAGGTTAAGGCACGTGATAAAATAGCCTATATAGTGACCGGTAAGAGTGAGGTAAGGGTAGTTAGGAGTCCTGCGGATGCTATGGTGATTTTTATTTTTTATTACCCGCTACATAAACCTGAAAAATACGTCTTTATACTTACCGAGGTGGGTAATGTTGAGCGGGTTGACTGACATTGATAAGATGAGGGAGCTAGCACTTAAGTACGCATTAAAGAACGCCATTGACCATGGAGGTAAGGCTAAGGTGGGTCCTGTAATTAGTAAGATAATAGGTAGTGACCCTAGTTTGAGACCTTATGCTAGAGAGGTAGCTAAAATAGTTACCGAGGTTGTTGCTGAAGTAAATAAATTAAGTGTTGAAGAGCAGGTAAGGTTACTTAAGGAAAAATTCCCTGAGACCCTAGAGGAGAGGAAAGCCAAGGAGGTCATGGAAGGGCTACCTCCATTACCTAATGCTGATAGGTATGAGACCATAGTCACTAGGTTTGCGCCAAACCCTGATTTCCTAATACACTTAGGTAATGCTAGACCAGCTATACTTAGCTATGAGTATGCGAGGATGTATAAGGGTAAGATGATATTAAGGTTTGAAGACACTGACCCTAGGTTAAAGAGCCCTGTTCTTGATGCTTATAAGCTAATTAAGGAGGACCTCTTATGGCTTGGTGTTAAGTGGGATGAGGAGTATGTACAGTCACTTAGAATGGAGGTTTATTACGGCATAGTTAGGGACCTTATCAAGGTTGGTGGTGCTTATGTGGATCTATGTAAGGCTGAGGAATTTAGGAAGTACCGTATGGTAAGAAAGCCATGTCCTCATAGGGAGCAAGACCCAGAAATAAACCTTGACCTATGGGATAAGATGCTATCGGGGCATTTCAGAGAGGGGGAGGCTGTCTTAAGGATAAAGACAGACCTAAACTACCCGGACCCATCAGTTATTGATTGGGTTGCCTTTAGGATAATAGACACGGATAAGCACCCACACCCACTCACAGGATCCAGATATATCGTCTGGCCAACATATAACTTCGCGGCGGCTGTTGATGATCACTTAATGGGTGTTACGCACATACTTAGGGCTAAGGAGCACATGACTAATACGATCAAGCAGAAGTTCCTTTATAAGCACTTAGGTTGGGGCTACCCAGAGACCATACATTTTGGTAGGTTAAGTCTTGAGGGGTTCATACTTAGTAAGTCAAGAATCAGGGAGTTAATAGGTAGGTACGGGCTTAAGGTAAACGATATTAGGTTCGGGCTAATAGCGTCATTGAGAAGAAGAGGTATAGAACCTGAAGCTATCAGGAAGCTCATTATGGAGGTAGGTGTTAAGCCTATAGACGCAACCATAAGTTGGGATAACTTAGCAGCCATAAATAGGAAGTTAATAGATCATAAAACCATTAGGTTAATGTTCGTAAGGCCCCTTAAGCTGATTATCAAGGGCGTACCTAAAGATACGTATGTACTTGAAATACCTAACCACCCATCGGTTAAGGACCTAGGTACTAGGCGATTAAGTATTAAATGCGTTAAGGAGGGTGTTCTTGAGGTTTTCATAGATAGATCTGATACGGAGTTATTCAAGAAGCGTAAGCTAGTGAGGTTAATGGAGTTTCTTAATGTAACACCTGTGGAGGTTGGTAATGATGTTGTAGTTAGTAAGTACCACTCCAAGGATTTAATGAGTGCTAGAAGGCTTAATGCACCAATAATTCAGTGGGTCCCGGCCCGTGACTACGTCAACGTATCGGTACTTAATAATGTGGGTAAGAAGTTAATTATTGAGAGAGGTATTGCGGAACCTTACGTTATGTCCTTAAGCGAGGGTAGTAAGGCACAGTTCGTTAGGTTCGGGTTCGTTAAGGTAGAGAGGAAGACTAGAAAACGTGTTTACTGCATATTCACGCACACGTAAAGAATCAGCACAGGCCGGCCTCCCCGTCAGTCAGCAGGGAGAAATGAATCCATCACCTATGAATTATCCTACCCCATTAATGTACCACTTAATAGGGTTAATAGCAGTTTCTGGTTTATTTACAGGTCTTTTAAGGCCTTCGCAGGTGTTTTGGTTTTCTTTTTGCTATAATGTTGTGCCTAGACGCTTATCGAGTCCTAGCTTTCTCCCTATTCTCTCCCTCTTTACTTGTGTTTCTCGGGTTTACGTAAACAGCCTTCACTAAGTTTAGTGGTGTCTTCTATGTTATTTTTCTTATGTGGAGTCGGCGATTGCCGATGCCATGGTCTTTAATAACTATCCTAGCAGGATAACTCACCAGTACGGTTAGATAGTATATCACAGCACTTCTCCTCATTATTTTAAGGAACTTATGTCCCGGAAGATCAGCCAATACTTCATTTTTCCTTAACTAGTTCCAGTGCTCTATGAGTGACTAGCCTAGAGAACTAAGCAGTAGATAACACAGCTCCAGTTTCTTCGTCATTAGTATGGAAAATCTAAGCTTACCGTAATATATCTCGGTAGCTTCACTTAGAGCACCAATTAGGATATGTACCTAAAACACCCATAAACCTTAACAAGGGTAACATATATTTGGAGACCTGCTGGGGGCTCATATGCTTCTGCTGGGAGAAACCATGATGAACCGCTCTATAGAGCTGCAATGACCTAGGGCGGGAAGCGGTTTATTAACTCTCTATGGTGGTGAATGTCTATAGCGGAAGTCTTATAAGTCGCTACTCTTTATCTATCTGTGACGACTAGGTGAATGAGGATGAGTAAGCCGTTTTATGTTAGGTTTGAGGTGCCGCCTGAAATAGCTGAGAAGGCGTATGAGGCTTTGAGGAAGGCTAGAGAGACCGGCGGTAAGATTAAGAAGGGCACCAACGAGACTACTAAGGCCATCGAGAGAGGCCTAGCTAAGCTAGTACTTATTGCTGAGGACGTAGACCCACCCGAGGTAGTTGCTCACCTACCACTCCTATGTGAGGAGAAGAAGGTACCTTACCTTTACGTACCATCAAAGAAGAGGCTTGGTGAGGCTGCTGGCATAGAGGTAAATGCTGCTAGTGCCTGCATCATAGACCCTGGCGGTGCTAAGGACTTAGTTGAGGAACTAATAAAAGCCTACCAGGAGTTAAAGGCTAAAGCTTAATAAAAACCTTAATAAAATACTTCACTAAACTTATTTTTACTACTACCTCCTACTAACTAACTTCCTTGCCTCACGTTCAGTCTCTCTCAATATTAGTATGTCACCTATTCTAACAGGGCCCTTAACATTCCTGGTTATTATCCTGCCCTTATCCCTACCTTCAAGAACTCTAACCCTAACCTGCGTTATCTCACCAGTAACTCCCGTACGTCCAATTATCTGAATGACCTCGGCTGGGAACCCGAACTCCTCAACCACGTTTACCTCGGTCGTAAGTACTAGTTTCTTCTCCTCCTTACTCATTACTGAACACCTATCTACGAAGTATTCCCTAGAAAACCTTTTAAGCTTTAGATAGTACTTTCCTAGAAGGGCTGTGGATAGCTATAGGTGGGTGTCATGCCTAGGGTACATAAATGTAGTTTCTGCGGTAGGGATATAGAGCCCGGTACTGGACTTATGTTCGTAAAGAATGACGGTACCATACTATGGTTCTGCTCTAGTAAGTGCTTTAAGAGCTATAAAATGAAGAGAGACCCTAAGAAGTTACCCTGGACATTAAAGTATATTTCCTTAAGGAAGTAACACATTAGCGGGATTAGGTTTGAGTACCCCAACACACGATACTGAATTAACCATCATTATAATTAAGCCTGACGGTGTTTCTAGAGGTTTAGTTGGTGAGATTTTAAGTAGGTTTGAACGTAAAGGCTTTAAGATAAGGGCTCTTAAGATGCTAAAGCTAAGTAGGGAGCAGGCTGAGAGGCTTTACGACATACATAAAGGTAAGCACTTCTTTGAAAGCCTCATCAAGTTCATGACCTCAGGACCCATAGTAGCCGCGGTTCTTGAGGGTCCTTCAGCTATTGAGGTGGTTAGGCAGATAATAGGCCCTACGGACGGTAGGAAAGCACCTCCAGGAACCATCAGGGGTGATTACTCACTCTCCATACAGGAAAACGTCATACATGCAGCTGACTCACCCGAGAGGGTTAAGCACGAAATATCAGTTATATTTAAGCCTGACGAGCTACTTTAGGTAGGGCTGTACAGATAGGGCAAACGTAGGTCTCTTCTTCCTCTTTATCGCTATTATCTCCTTAAGAACCATTATCTCATCATCACTTAACTCACTTCTAAACTTATTCACTAGCTCAACAACATCCCTCTCAGGCATGTCGGTATAGAGTATGTCCCCCTCATCAAAATGTCTACCAACAAGTACGTTACCCCTAATAGAGATAGCGACCGCCTGACCAACCCTAGCCTCCGGTAATGCCTTACCACGCTCCTGAATCTGCATAATCTCACCTAACCTCCTACCATCCTCACGCATTAGTGGATAACCAGGCCTTATCACACCACCAAGAACCTCAATACCGACTATCGCTGGGTTACTCCTCCTAAATATATAGCCTGGAAGCACCCTAATCTTGCCCGGCCTAACAAGCTTAGCTAACTGAGCTAACTTCTCCCTCTCTTTCTCCTTAGCAACCCACTCCTCGTAAGACTCAATGAGCTTATAAACTATGTTACTACTGAAGACAGGTATTCCCTCCTTACGTACCAACTCCTCAGCATCCGGTAATGGCTTAACGTTGAACAGGAGTATAACGCCTAGATACTTATTGCTCTTGGCCACTATCGACGCCTCAATAACTTCACGCTTAGATAAGGGTCCCACATCAGCTAACCTAACGGGAATTCCCTTTTTCTCAAGTGTCTGAACCACGGCCTCCAAAGTACCTAAAGTATCTGCCTTAACGACAACTCCATCAATGTTCTTAGAGAACCTAATCTGCTTAACCTCCTCAATAACCTTAGAGATGTAAGTAGGTAACTCCTTAGTTGATGGTACCACATATAGTGGTGAGCCAGCTAAAGCATCCTCAAGGTTAGGCGCAACAACCCTTACACCTGCAGCAGCACTTACTTCATTAACGCTCATGAACTTAGTACCAGCAACCCTTATCTCCTCAAGGGGTTTAGGCATTAGTAACGACCTAACCCTAGTCGTTATTGGCCCTCCCTTACCAGCAACAACTATTAAATCACCCTTCTTAAGCACACCATCATATATTATTACATCCATACAGGTGCCTAACCCGGTTATTTCCTTAACCTCAAGAACAACGCCCTTGGCGGGACCTACAGTAACCTCTAAACGACCAATCAAATATTTCTGTGTTAACCCAGCGAGTATGGCTAATAACTCGGGTATCCCCTCACCAGTCTTAGCTGATACAGGCACTATGGCTAAGGTCCTAGTGAAGTCACGCACCTTATCAAAGCGGTCAGCATTAAAACCTAGCTTAGCTAAGTCAGCAACTATTCTGTATATGTACTCATCAAGCCTAGCGAGTACTGATGGGTCTTGCCTCCTCATAGTTATTAGGAACGGTGTATCAGGGTTAGATCTCCAACCGTAAATCCTATCTATCTTATTAGCAGCAACAACGAATGGCACCCTACGTTCACGTAGTATCTCTATACTCTCAATGGTCTGGCGCTGAACACCCTCAATAACATCGATGACTAATATGGCGAAGTCAGCAACACTACCACCCCTCCTACGTAGATTAGAGAATATCTCGTGACCCGGGGTATCTATGAATAGTAACCCCGGTATCTTTAACTGGAACGGTATTATCTTCTTAAGTGGTTGAGCGATCTTCTCAATAACATCAGCAGGGATAACACTAGCACCTACATGCTGGGTCATCTCGCCAGCCTCCTTCTTAACGACGGCAGTACCCCTAATCTTATCAAGTAACGTTGTGTTATGGACTATAACACCATTAACAATGAAGTTCTGTGTATCATCAACGCTCAAGTCATAAAGGTAACCACTATATCTAACCCTAGATATGTCTTTAACCTTTACGAAAACGATATCTTCAGCCCAATTAACCTTAACGTAAGGCTCACGGCTTTCACGTACTTTTTCCTCAATTAACTCAATTAACTTCTGAATATATACAGTAAGGGCTTTCATCTTCCTCCTCATTTTTGCGTTTAACTCTATTGAATAGAGGAACCTGTAAAGTCTAAGGAGGTTCTCCTTACCCCTTACCTTAAGAACACCTAAAACCCTACCTTCGGCACTTATCTCAGCATATTCAGCCACGACCCCTATCCTAAGGAGTAACCACTTAATGAGCATTAATTCCCTACGCTCAGGTAAGGTGATAGAGACTTCGAAAGGTTTTTCCTCTGATGGTTTCTTAAATATTAAGCTGGGAAAGCATGTTCTCAGTAAGTACTTAAGTAGGTTTAGAGGGGCGTATTGGGATAATTCAATGAAATCACTTAATGAAGGGTTTAAGAACTTAACTAAGGGTAGTGTATTATGCAGCAGTAGTAATGACCTCATACCATATGAGATTAAAGCCTGCATAGTCTCAGCAAGTGCTTTAAATAATTGATGAGTACCTCCAAAATAGTGAGCGAGATCCTTAAAGTCCGGCAATTCCACGCCTTCTATATCATTTAAATTATCACTCAATAACGTAAACATGTACTTAGATTCCTGCATATCTAATCCTCTTGATGAAGCCCTACTGATCCTCTCTGACTTCCTTTGCTTTGATCGCAAATAATCACATAAGGCTTGAAAGAAAATCCTCCATTCCTCAATGGTTATAGGTACTTTAATTACTTCCTTCCCGCCTTTCTCTTTACTAATTACTATCTCTCTAACGCCATATAAGGTGTTTAGTATCTTACCTTCATCACCAGTATTAATTAAGTCCTTAAACCTTACATACTTGTTATGACCCAACTTAAGCATTACTTCATTATTCTTTAACTTCATTAACTTCCTTAAGATTAGCTTAATGAGCGTTTCTCTAAGCTTCCTTATATTTTGGTTAAATGGTATATAGCTAGGTATGGCTACGTAATCATCCTTACTTAACTTATCAGCTCTCTTCCATCCTTTTAAGGTTAAGAATGGGTGTTCGGGGGTTACCCTAACTACGCTTCCATCACTTAATGTCACCTTAATAAGCTCACCATCATATTTAACTCTCCAAACGTATGAGGTTTTCTTAGGTTCAACCCTACCTTCCTTTGTTAGTGTATATATGGGTATGTGCTCAGCTATCCATTCGTAATTACCTTCCTTAATGAGAGTTAATGACTCATCAAATAACTCACTTATCTTAATAAACCTACCATCACTTAGGAATACTGTCTCATCAGGGTGCAGGCACTTACCGTGATCTACATGCCCCAAAACAACAACGATTGGCTGCCTAACATACTTTTTCACCACTTACCTCACCCTCTACTTAAGCTCTGTTCTTTAATGTAAATCACTGATTATATACCTAACTAGGTACGTAACCATAGGGGCTTAAGAAGCTGGAGGACGTATTTAGTATGCGTTATGGTAAGCAAGAGCTGTTGGGGATTAATGATTATTGAAAAAGCTTTACGGTAAGTTGGGTAATGATATGATTATTATGATTATCTAAGGTAGCTACAATTAATAACACGTAGGAGGTCCTTTGATAGGTGACTTGCTGGACTGGCTGATACACTGTCAAGATTTGCTTATAGGAATCTACAACTAGCTATCATAACTAAAGCAAGAGAATACAATGTACCAATAATATTCGTTAATCCTAGAGACACTTCAGCTATGGGTCTCCCAAACATGGATCTATGACAACTCATATAAAAACATAATACAAACATATTAAGAGAGATTGATTATTATAAAATTATTAAGTACTAAACGATTTTTGGCTTAAAGTGCTTTAGGGCTTGGGGATGAATTAAAGACTACTTGCGACTTTGAAATTGCATCTAGTCAAGGGTTCCCTTTTTTAGCTCGTTAGCTAGATTATAAAAGCTTTAAATAAGTTATTCTAAAGAATTACCTAGCTGAACTAGAGCCGTATGTGGTGTGCGGTATGCCCCAATTCAAAATAGTGGTTTCGGACCCTGAGGCCAAGGATGAGAGGTACTACTTAGTGAGGGTAGTCGGTGATGAAAGTATTAAGTATGGTGTTGAGGAGAAAGAGGAGAAGAAATTACCGATAGCTAAGGTTAACCCAGAATTACTTAAGAGGTTAAACACCCCCTATAAACTCATAACTGTAAGGATATGGAAGAGTAAGGAGAAGAGGGAGAAGGTGAATATGACCTTTAGGGCTGTGGAAGACCTAAACATCCCACCTGAGGAGATTAGGGTTAGTAAGGATATACTCTCCGAGAAATTAGGTGTTGATAAGGTACTTGGTGAGGTATTTAGAACCAAGACATTCCAAATAGTGGTTGAGGGTGAGAAAGCTCAGAGACTTATAGGGTTAAAGATAGGTGATGTATTTGACGCTAGCATAGTAGGCATCCCAGGCAAGTTACTGCTAATTACCGGAGGTAGTGATAGCTCAGGATTCCCAATGAGGCCCGACCTGCCTGGAGGCGTTAAGAAGCCTTTACTACTTTCAGATCCTCCAGGCTTTCACCCTAGGGAGAAGGGTGAGCGTAGGAGGAAGATGGTTCGTGGTAACACTATTGTTGAAGATATAGCGCAGGTAAATACGAAGATAGTTAGTCCTGAAGAAGTAAGGAAGTAATGGTTGAGAACTTGGATGCTAAGAGACCCCAACCTGAGGTCAATATCGGTGTTGTTGGGCATGTAGATCATGGGAAGACTACCTTAGTCCAGGCTTTAACAGGTATTTGGACAGCAAGGCACTCTGAAGAGCTTAAGAGGGCTATGACGATTAAGCTGGGATATGCTGATGGGGACATATACGTATGTGAGAACCTACCAGAGCCTGATAGGTATGTTACTGAACCTAAATGCCCCGGCGGTGCTGAGGCTAAGTTCTTAAGGAGGGTCTCCTATGTTGACGCACCAGGCCATGAGGTATTAATGGCTACGATGCTCTCCGGCGCTGCTTTAATGGATGGTGCTTTATTGGTCATAGCCGCTAATGAGCCGTGCCCTCAGCCACAGACTAGGGAGCATTTCGCTGCGTTAAGCATTATAGGCGTGGATAAGTTAGTTATCGTTCAGAATAAGGTTGATGTAGTTACTGAAGAGCAGGCTAGGAAGAACTATGAGCAGATTAAGAAGTTCATTAAGGGTACCTGGGCTGAAGGCGCGCCAATAATACCTGTAAGTGCCTTACACAAGGTCAATATAGACGCCTTACTCATGGCTATACAGAAATACATACCAACACCTGAAAGAGACCTAAGTAAGCCACCATTAATGTATGTCGCTAGAAGCTTCGACATAAATAAGCCAGGCACACCTCCCGAGAAGCTTAAGGGTGGGGTTGTTGGTGGTAGCTTAATCCAGGGCGTTATTAGGGTAGGTGATGAGATAGAAGTAAGCCCTGGTGTTCCCGTAGAGAAGGGTGGGCGTATACGTTATGAGCCACTAATCACTAAGGTGGTCAATATACGCGCTGGTGAGACAGACCTTACCGAAGCCAAGCCCGGCGGATTAATAGCTATAGGTACGGAGCTGGATCCAGCATTAACTAAGGCTGATAAGCTAGTAGGGAATGTCGTTAGTAGGGCGGGTACGTTACCGCCAATAACTTACGAATTAACTCTTGAGTACCACCTACTTGAGAGAGTCTTAGGTACTAAGGAGCTACTTAAGGTTGAGCCATTAAGACCTAGAGAAATACTCATGATAACTATGGGTACCTCAATAACTTTAGCCATAATTACTAAGATGACTAAGGAGTACATAGAGTTAAGGCTTAGGAGGCCAGTAATCGATTTCAGAGGTGTTAGGGTGGCTATTAGTAGGCAGGTACTTGGTAGGTGGAGGCTTATAGGTTGGGGCATAACTAAGTAAGTCGTTTTGATTATTATGAAGGATACGACAATACTTCTCGATACTAGTGTTCTCCTTCTACTCTACGAAGGCATAGACGTATTTGAAAGAATAAGTGATGCTCTCCTAACTAAATGTAAATACGTAACATTAAGTAGTGTTGTTGAGGAATTAATGAGGTTAAGTCAAGTCAGTCATGGTAGGAAAGGGCGTGCAGCTAGGCTAGCATTAACTGCTATACCTAAGCATGTTGAGGTTATCGACGTGGTTAGTAGAGGTAGTGCTGATGAGGATATAATAAACTACGTTAATAAATATAGGTATATCTATGTAGCTACAGCTGATAGAGGACTTAAGGAAAGACTTATGGGCATGGGCATTAAGGTCATTTTCTATAGGAGGAGTAAGAGAGGTTTTGAAGTTATTTAAGACTAAAATACTTATATTCCCAGTTACGCATACATCTTGGTTTTAGTTAAGAGGCAGGGTGAAGTAGGTGTTTGAGATATATAAGGTTAAGGACGTTGTGAGGATACCTCCAGATAAGTTTAATGAGCCTTTAGAGAAGGTTGCTGAAGAGTCTTTGAAGGAGATATATGAAGGCAGGATTATTGAGGGTATGGGGCTGATAATAACTGTGTTTAACGTTAAGGTTAGTGATGAAGGCTACATAATACCTGGTGATGGAGCCACATACCATGACGCCGAATTCGATATGTTGGTCTTTAACCCTAGGAAGAGTGAGGTAGGGCTAGGTATAGTTGTTGACTTAAAGAGAATGGGTGCGTTCATAAACATAGGTCCTATTGATGGCTTTACACATATCTCTCAAGTAATGGATGATAAGGTCATATATGACGAATTAAGAGGGATGTTATTTGGCGAGGAGACAAAGAAGTTCTTAACTAGGGATGACATAGTAAGGTTCAGGATTGTCTCAGTAAGTATAGCGTCCCCAGGGCATCTAAGGGTTAGCTTAACAATGAGACAGCCGGGCTTAGGTAGGCTAGACTGGGTTAAGGTGAGTGAGTAATGGTTTCGTTTAAGAGGGTTGTTAGGAAGCCCTTCAAGGCCTGTAGATCATGTAAGTTACTCGTACCTCATGATGAAGAGAAATGCCCTAATTGTGGCTCAACAAGCTTTACTGAGGAATGGGACGGGATGATAATAATAATCAATCCAGAGAAGTCGTGGGTAGCTAAGAGGTTAAACATTAAGAAGCCAGGCCGTTACGCGATAAGGTTAGTGTAATGATTTTAAGTAAGTTACCTCAAGATCTTAGGAAGGTGATAGCTAAGCCGCATGGATTAGTAATTATCGATAGGCATGAGTTTGTGGCCTCAGTACTGCATAAATTTATTCATAAAGGCTATGAAGTTATAGCCGTAGGTGATGTAGTTACCTCTACATGCGTTAAGCACAGAATTAAGCTCAAGTTAGGTATAGTTGATTTCAAGACCTTAAGAAAAGAGGCAGTGTTGCTTAAGCTTAATGAATTAAGTACATACTTTGATAAGATCCTAACTATTGTAAACCCAGCAGGTTACCTAAGTAAGGAGGCCTCTTTAAGGCTTAAGGAGCTACTTGAGGATACTAAGAGTTACTTAGTAATTGTTGATGGTGAAGAGGATTTACTAATTATGCCTGCACTCCTTTACGCCCCCAATAACTCACTAGTTATTTACGGCATACCCAGCTTAGGCGTAGGTATGTTCTTGGTTAACCCTGAGGTTAAGGTCATAGTTAAGGCGCTAGTAGAGAACTTCACTGCCATGTTAAAGCTTAAAATCCCAAAGACATAAATAGAGCTAGTAACCCCCGAGGTCGATATGAATGAGCCTCAAGGTACTTGAGGAGATAAAGCCTGTAAAGAGAATAAGTATGGGACCTGATTATGAGATACTCGTAGTTCGTGAGAGACGTAATGAGTTGGTTAAGAGGTTAGAGATAGATACATATATAGCTCACGTAGGTAAGGGAACCCCGCGTAGGGCTGACATACGTAAGGCTATAGCGCAGAATTATGGTAAGAGTGAGGAATTAATAGTTGTTAGGAAAATAGAGAGTGAGTTCGGTATAGGTCTGTCTAAGGCTGAGATACACATATATGACGACATAGAGAGACTGAAGTTATTTGAGCCTAAACACATTCTTAAAAGGCATGAAGAGGAGAAGAAGGAGGGTGGTGGGGAGTGAGCTACATAAGCAGGCTTTATGAGTATGACTATAAGACAGGTAAGATAAGGTTAAAGAATAAAAAATGCCCTAGATGCGGTAGCATAATGGCTTACCATAAAGTACCTGCACCTAGATGGCACTGCGGTAAATGCGGTTATACAGAGTTTATTACCGAGTAATAAACTACCCTTCACTAACTAGGATTGAGGTCATGATAGTTTTAGGTATCGAATCAACAGCCCACACGATAGGGATTGGTGTAGTTACTGATAAAGAGCCCTACATATTAAGCGATTCTAGGAGGGTTTACGTACCACCCAAAGGAGGGATTCATCCTAGGGAATCCTCTAGGTTTATGTCTGAAGTCGTTTCAGATGTGATTAAGGAATCCCTTAATCAAGCAGGTATAAATATAGAGGAAGTTGACGCCATAGCGGTAGCACTAGGTCCCGGGTTAGGTCCTTGTCTACGTGTAGGCGCCACCGTCGCTAGAGCTTTAGCCATATATTACTCAAAACCCTTAGTACCTGTAAATCACGCTGTTGCCCATATAGAGATAGGTAAGTTAGTCAGTGGTGCTGAAGACCCGCTTGTTGTTTACTTATCTGGCGGTAATACGATGATTACTGCATTATTAGGTGGTCGCTATAGGGTTTTTGGCGAGACCTTAGACATACCTTTAGGTAACTTTCAAGACACTTTAGTTAGGGAGTTAGGTCTAGCACCACCCTACGTAGTTAATGGTATTCACCAAATAGATAGGTGTGCTGAAGGAGGTAAGTTCATAGAGTTACCTTACGTGGTTAAGGGCCAAGACGTAACTTTCTCGGGATTACTGACTGAAGCTTTAAGACTCTATAGGAAGGGGAGAGCTAGGCTTCAAGACATATGCTACTCAGCTAGGGAGATAGCTTATAGTGCCATAGTTGAGGTTAGTGAAAGGGGCTTAGCACATACCGGTAAGGACGAGGTCCTCCTGGTTGGTGGTGTAGCCGCTAGTAAGACTCTTAGGAAAAAGTTTGAGGTGATGGTTAGTGAGAGAGGTGCTAAGCTATACGTAACACCTCCCGAATACTCGGTTGATAATGGAGTCATGATAGCGTGGACAGGACTATTGTTATTCAAGCATGGGATTACTATAGAGCCCGAGAAGGCGATCATAAAGCAGAGATGGAGGATTGATAGAGTTGACATACCATGGGCAAGTACTTAGTAGGGGGGCTGAAGCATTAATAGTCCTAACGGTATTTAACGGCCTTAAGGCCGTAGTTAAGCTTAGAATACCTAAGGGCTATAGAGATAAAGAGCTAGACACTATACTTAGGTCTAAAAGAACAATCACCGAGGCTAAGATACTTACCCAAGCTAAAGAACTAGGGGTGCCGGTACCCTCAGTACTCTTTACAGATCCCCAAAACGGTGTATTAGTGATTGAGTATATTGATGGCAAGTTACTTAAGAACTTACTCAACGCCGTAAGCCTTGATAAGGCATGCTCCCTTATGCAGAAAGTAGGTAAGTATGTTGGGTTAATGCATAAGAACGGCATTATACATGGTGACCTCACAACATCTAATATGGTGACTGTTGGTGATGAGGTCTACATAATAGATTTTGGTTTATCATCATTTAGTAAGGAACTCGAGAGTATGGGTGTTGACATACACCTATTTCTGAGAGCCCTAGAAAGCACCCATTACGGAAGGCATAGGGAGCTCTTTAAATGCTTCCTTAAGGGTTACGCCTTAGTAATTGGTCAGAAGACATATAAGGATGTTCTTGAGAAGGTAAGGGAGATTAGGTTAAGGGGTAGGTATATTGAGGAACGTAAGAAGAGACCTTTATGAACTGATATTCGTTACTAGGAATAGGCATAAGTTCATGGAGGTATCAAGAATAGCTGAGGAATTCGGGTTAAGGCTTAAGCAGTACGATAAAGAACCTAAGCTAGAGCTTCAGCATGAGAGGCAGGAACTGATAGTTCTTACAGCGGCCTCTACAGCCCTACTCTACGTTAATAAGCCATTAATAATTGAAGACAGTGGCCTCTACATTAAGTACTTAAATGGATTCCCAGGGCCTTACTCAAGCTTTGTGTTTAAGAGGATAGGTAATGAGGGCATACTTAAGCTAATGGAAGGTGTTGATGATAGGGGCGCTAGGTTCGTATGTATAGCTGCATTCGCACACCCTGAATACGGGATTAAGTTATTTAGGGGTTATGTAGACGGGGTCATCTCAAGGGTAATGAGAGGATCCAGCGGTTTCGGTTTTGATCCTATATTCATACCTAAGGGGTGTAGTAAGACGTTCGCTGAAATGGATGTTGATGAGAAAAACAGGTATTCACATAGGTCTAAAGCTTTTAAGCATCTTTTTGAATGGTTAGTTAGGCATTTAAACCTGCTATACTGAAATGTGTAGGTAGTGGTGTGGTGGGGTATGAATAAGAAGAGAGATAAGGGTCAGTCACACTCTACTAGACCTGCAGGGCTAATACCACCTAAGTGGGTACAATTTAGTAGTGAGGAGGTTGAGCTACTTGTTGTTGAGTTAGCTAAGAAAGGGTATCCGCCATCAATAATAGGCATAATACTTAGGGATCAGTACGGAATACCACTGGTTAAACCAATAACGGGATCCAAGATATGTAAGATACTTAAGAAATACGGGATAAAGATGGTGCTACCTGAAGACCTATATAACCTAGTTAGGAGAGCCGTTAATCTTAGGAGGCATTTAGAGGAGCATCCTAAGGACTACCATAGTAGGCGTGGACTTGAGGAGATTGAGTCTAAGATACACCGCCTAGTTAAGTACTATAAAAAAGTAGGTATGTTACCACCAGACTGGAAGTATGATCCTGAAAAGGCTAAGATGATAGCTTCACAGCCTCTCTACATAATTGAAGAAAAGAAATAAAGCCCTTAACCACAAGTTAGTTCTTAAGTGGTAATTTGGGTTTTTTAGGGGTTAGTAAGGACGTAGTTATTCATGAGTCGCTAAAAATAATTCAGGAGTTATTTACCTTACTCATTAAGAAGGGTGAGGAGGTTCTAATAGTTCATGATCATGACGTAGATGCCGCAGTCTCGGCAGGCATATTCTTTAGGTACCTTCATGGGCGTGTACATGTAAGTATCATGGATACGTTAACATACTTACTTAATAAGCCCGAGGTATGTAACATTATTTACCTAGGAGTAAATCCCCATTTAGTGAAGGCTGAGAGAACACTAAAAGTTTGTAGGGGTTCTTTAGGCTACAATAAGGTTAGTGGTGGTAAGGGTATTGAAATCACGGCACCAACTATATCATCAATATCTGCCACAATAATTAGGGAATTCACCCCACTAACTAATCATGAAAAATACATGCTCTTAATAGCTTCACTATCTAATAAGGCACCTCTAATACTAAAGACTAAATTACTTGATGATCTTGAAAAACAGCTTACTAATGAATTAGTGAATGCTGGTTTCTTAACTTTCGAGAAAGGATTAAAGATAATTGGGTGGAAAGTAAGTCCACCCGAATACTCACTCTCAAGCTCTCTCGACCCCCCATTCCCTGGGTTGTTAGGTGATATCGACGAGTCCAAGAAGTTTATTGAGAATACGAAGTTTATTACGTTAGACTTAGAGAGGAAAGTTAAGATACTTAGAGAATATATAAAGAGTAAGGTAAGTAAGTTCAATATCCCCATCAAAAACTTCATAGATACATTACCGATTAGAAGAGCTGAGCACATGCTCACGGACATTTATGAAGGTATATACTCGCTTACTTCATTAGCCGATACACAAAGCATTAACCGTTTACCGTTCACATTACTAATAACCGCATACATAACTGCATCATTAGTTAACTATAAGGCAGCAGTAAACGCACTCTCGTCTCTATTTAAGGATTTAAGTAATAACATCAAGGTTAGTAAGAAGACCGCCTCTAGGGCTAGGAAGGTTACTATAGTTGAGTTACTGGCCGATGTGGGTTCCCATATAGCTCTATGTGACTACGCCCTTAAGTCGCTAGGTCTGATAGGGAAGTCTACTATTTTTAGTATTGATGGTGAGTACGTAGTGTCTTTACTAACCACTAATGTAAGGTATGATGAATTAGTTAGGTATGGTGGTGAGTACAGGATTAAGGGTTGTAGGGTCTTCTTTAAAGACATAAATAAATTAAGTAGGGTCTTAGCTTGAAGGTAAAGATAACTATCAAGGTTAACCTAACTGACGCTAAAGTCGTTGAGGCATTAATGAGGAGTACAACACCAGATAATATTGGGTTACCTAAAGGCATACGTATTGAGGGCTTAGTTAAGGGTAATGAAGCTACCTATGTCATTAAGTGTGAAATTAGTGAACCTAAGGACGTACTTAAATGTAGGAATACAGCTGATGACCTATTAGCTCATATGGAGCTAGTACTTAAGACCATTAGGTCGTTAAGCCATTAATTATAGATTAAGTTTTTAAGCCCTAGATTTAATGTGTAGGCTAGGTAGTTAAGGCATGCCAGCAAGAAGGAGAGATAAGTGGAAGATGAAGAAGTGGTATACGGTACTTGCGCCTCCTACATTTGGTAATGTACCCATAGGTACTACGCCAGCTGATGAGGAGTGGAAACTCATAGGTAGGGTTATTGAGACCACATTATTCGACTTAACGGGTGATTTTACCCAGGTACATATACACTTATTCTTTCAGGTAATCGAGGTTAAAGGTGAGAATGCATTCACTAGGTTTAAGGGTCATGAACTTTCAAGGGACTACATGAAAAGCCTAATTAGAAGAAAGAGTAGTAAGATAGCCGCAATAGTTGATGTGACTACTAAGGATGGCTATGGTTTAAGAATAACTGGTGTTGCTTTAACTACGTATAGGTGTAAATCATCTCAGAAGAGGGCTATAAGGAAGATAATGGCTGAAGTAATAAAGAAGTTCGCTAGTGAGGCTACTTTCGATGAGCTAGTAACGGCTATGGTCTTTGGCAAGCTCTCAACCGAGATATTCCAGAAGGCTAAGAAGATATACCCGTTAAGGAAGGTTGAGATATATAAGTCTAAGTTACTAACGATACCATCACCTGAAGGACCTAAGCCAGCCGTCGTCCTACCAACACCGCCTAGGTAAGACACTAAGACCTTAATAGCTACTTTATTAACCATAACGTTTACATTCTTAGCACTAATCTCTAATTTAGGGTAGTTGGTCTTGATTGAGGCGGTTGTCTTAGCTGCTGGTAAGGGGGTTCGTTTAGAACCCATAACACATACAAGACCTAAAGTTCTAGTACCTATACTCAATGAAACCTTAATTAGCAGGCACCTACGTCAGCTTAAAGACTTAGGTATTGGGAGGGTCATCATAGTTGTTAGATACATGAAGAGGGAAGTTATTGAATATGTTGATAGATTAAATGATGATTTAGGTTTAGATGTAGAGTTCGTAGATCAAGGCAAGGAGTTAGGGACAGGGCACGCTGTGCTTCAAGCATTACCTTATCTTAAGTCTGATGAGGTACTGGTAGTTTATGGTGATTTATACCTAGATCCCTTGATACTACCGGAAATGCTTAAGGCTAAAGGCAATACATTACTAGCCGTCAAGGGTAAAGACCCAAGTAAGTATGGTTTACTAATTGCTGATAAGGACTTAATGGTTAAGGACATAATTGAGAAACCACCATCTGAGGTCATTAAGAGATACAAGCCCTTAATTAATGGTGGTGTCTATAAGCTATCTAAAGATATTCTTAAACTCTCTGAACATATAGAGCTATCACCTAGGGGAGAATATGAGTTTACTGACGTGATTAAGTTAGCTGTAAGTAAAGGTCATAGGATTAAGGCACTATTAATTAATGAAGACTTGTGGAGTGATGTTGGATATCTATGGAATGTTCTTGATGTAAATAAGCGTGAGTTAATGAGGTTAAAGGATAGGGTTATTAGGGGTGATATAGAGCTTAACGCAACTATTAAGGGACCTGTAGTTATTGAGGAAGGTACTTACGTGAGGTCAGGTACATACATTGAGGGCCCAGTATATATAGGTAAGGATTGTAGTATAGGTCCTAATACTTACTTAAGACCTTACTCTGTCATACTTGAGGGTAGTAAGGTTGGTGCTAGTGTTGAGGTTAAGGCTAGCTTGATTATGGAGCACGTACACGCATCTCACCTATCATATATAGGTGATAGCATAGTGTGTGAGCATGCTAACTTAGGTGCTGGGACAATAACGGCTAACTTAAGATTTGATGAGAAGGATGTTAAGGTATTTGTTAAGGGGGTAAGGATAAGTAGCGGTAGGAAGAAGTTAGGTGCTTTCATAGGGGGTCACGTAAAGACAGGGATTAATGTCTCCATATACCCCGGCGTTAAGATAGGTGCTTACTCATGGATATACCCCGGCGTTAGGGTTAAGAAGGACGTACCTCCATGGACTGTAGTCAAGTCTGAGGATACATACGAACCTCTCAAACCTTATTAACTACTTAACGGCTGTATGTGTAGTAGTGAATCACTAACAAAGGTGTTATGCATGGTTGAGATGGATATTGAGGAATTTAAGAAGAAATTCCCTAACTTGGCTAAGGAGTTATTAGGTGATGAAGGCGTTAAGATAACAATAAAAGTTAGGTATGACCCATGGAGAGGTTTTCAGCCAGGGGTTATTGACTTCATACGTAGGGCACGTAATGAGAAAGAGGCTTTTGAGGTTATAGACTACATGGAGAGAAGGGGCGAGATATCACATGAGGAAGCTGAAGCTCTAAGGAAGCAATTAAAGGAGAGAGGTCTTAGGAGCTTTGGACCTAGGAAATACGACGGTTATTACCTAAAGGAGGCAGGAATAGAGTAAAGGCTTCATGACCAGAAATAAGGAACCCATTAGTTAAAGTTTAAAAGGCTACCCAACATATATATTCTGATAAGGTGGTCGTTTATTGTGGCCCATAATTCTGAAGAATTCGTTGTAACCCCCTGGGAAGTAAGAGGTAAGGTAAATTATGAATACTTAATCAAGGTGTTCGGTGTAAAACCATTAACAGATCAAGTATTAAACGAGCTTAAGGAAGTACTTGGTGGTGAACTCCACCTCCTTCTTAGAAGGAAAATATTCTTCGCTCATAGAGGTCTAGAGTGGGCTATAAAGGACATTAAGGAAGGGAGAAGGTTATTCCTATACACAGGTCGCGGACCATCAGGACCTATGCATGTAGGTCATTTACTACCATTTATATTCACTAAGTGGCTTCAAGATAAGCTAAGTATTAATGTATATATAGAGATAACTGACGATGAAAAATTCCTTCACGAACCTAAAGCATCTTACGAAGAGATAAGGAAGTGGGCTTATGATAATATACTGGACATAATCGCTGTAGGGTTCGACCCCAACAAGACATTCATCTTCTTAGATACTGAGTATATGGGTAGGGTATATCCGCTACTGGTTAAAGTGGCTAAGAGAATTAACTTTAGTGAGGTTAGCGCTATCTTTGGCTTCACACAATCAACTAACATAGGGTTAATATTCTTCCCAACATTCCAGATAGCCGTTACGTTCTTTGAGAAGCGAAGGAGCCTAATACCTAGTGCTATAGATCAGGACCCGTATTGGAGGTTGCAACACGACATAGCTAAAGGTTTAGGATTCTATAAGGCATCTACAATATACACTAAATTCCTACCACCGCTGACGGGGCCTACAGGTAAGATGAGTACATCAAATCCCGACTCAGCACTATTCTTAACAGATGATGACAAGACAATATATAGAAAGATCATGAAGGCATACTCAGGTGGTCAACCAACTGCTGAGCTCCATAGGAAGTACGGTGGTAATCCAGACATTGATGTAGCCTTTCAATGGCTTAAATTCCTATTTGAGGAAGATGATAATAAGCTAAAGAAGATTGAGGAGGACTATAGAAGCGGTGCATTACTTACTGGTGAGTTAAAGCTCTACCTCTATGAGAAGGTGGTTAAGTTCATGGAGAGGCATAGGGAGAGAAGGGAGAAGGCTAAAGAGCTCATAAGGCTATATATGTATGAAGGTGAGTTAGCTAGGGAGATGTGGAGTAGGGACTTTAGTAAGTGGTGACTACATAGCTGAAACTATCTTTATTACATCATTATCTTTAAGAACGTACTTCTCACCAACCCTCCTCTTAGTTTTGGCGTCTATAGCGTATATGAAGCCCTTACCTAAATCGGTATGAACCATGTAGGCTAACTCCCTAGCCGTAGTGCCCTTCCTCACTAAGTAAGCGTCAGGTAGTACATTCCCCTTAGTGTCTGTATACCTCATATGGTCCTCAACAGGGTAAACAACTATCATGTCAAGTAGGTTAAACACAGCCTTATTAAGGGCTTCCTGAACACCCGTAGACCCCCACTTCTTTAGGAAAGAATCGATTATTTCAAGGGCTCTCATCTGAGCCTTAGTTAGCTTATCAGACACAACCTCAAACTTAGGATCCCCAGGCATGTACTTAATTAATCCAGCCTTAGCAGCTCTTCTAAGCGCTAGCTCGTACTCAGAACTAGTTGGGACTATAACCCTACCCTTAAGCTCCTTTACTAACCTCTTAAGGTTCTCTTCACCTTCAGGTATGTCTATCTTATTAGCCACTATGAGTATGGGCTTAGATATCTCACGTAACTTCCTAGTGAATAACCTCAACTCCTCCTCACGCCATGCTGAAGGCTTAACATGCTCTAACTTAGTAACCCTTAACGCCTCAGCCACATGAACCCTCCTTATAGAAAGCCCTGAAAGCCTCTGCGCCAGTAGGTCTATAGCCTCACCTAGAGGTAAGGTATCTAAAGTCCTAGCTAGCTTAGGCCAGTCCTTTGATAGTATAGAGAAGAACCACTCATCAATCTCATTCTCAATATCTACAACATCCTTAAGAGGGTCGTAAGTCCCCGGCTTCACAGGACGCCCTTCCTCATCTGTTGACCCAGCAATGTCTATTATGTGGAGTAGTACGTCAGCTTGCCTTAAGTCATCAAGAAACTTATTACCTAGGCCTCTACCTTTATGAGCACCCCTAACTAGACCTGCAACATCCATTAGTTTAACAGGTATGAATCTCTCACCATTAATGCATAAGGAATTAACGGGGTTGCATTTAGGTAGTCCTAACTCGATATGTACACATCTCCTCCTAACGTACCCTATACCTACGTTCGGCTCTATAGTTACGAAAGGTCTATTCTCTATCTTCACGGTAATTAATGTTGCTGCAGCGAAGAACGTGCTCTTACCGACGTTTGTCTTACCTATAATACCTATAAGTGGGGGTGTTGGCGGCATATTAAGCACTCTAATAACTACTACGACCTAAGAAATAATAACGTTATTTATCTAAAGGAGCAAATTAAGTTTTTAAACCCATTAACAATTTTATGTGGTAGTGGGTGCTTAGGTAAGATGGCGAAGTCAATGTATCACTACGTACGTGAGACGTGGCAGGAGAGGTATGAGAATGGCTTAATAGACCTAATTAAGGAGAGGTTAATTAAGTGGAGGAGGGGGCCTTCAGTAGTTAGGGTTGATAAGCCTACGAGGCTTGACCGTGCTAGAGCTATAGGCTATGAGGCTAAGCCTGGGTTCATAGTTGTTAGGGTTAGGGTTAGGAAAGGTGGTCAGAGGAAGCCTAGGCCAGACTCAGGTAGGAGACCTAAGAGGATGGGTGTTTATGGTTTCGCACCAGCTAAGAGTATTCAGTTAATAGCTGAGGAGAGAGCTAACGATAAGTACCCTAATCTTGAGGTGCTAGGCAGTTACTACGTTGCTGAGGACGGTAAGTATAAGTACTATGAGGTCATACTCGTAGACCCGCATCACCCAGCCATAAGGAACGATAAGGACATCAACTGGATTACCGAGCCCCAGCATAGGGGTAGGGTATATAGGGGTAAGACAGCAGCAGGTAGGCGTATGAGGGGCTTACTAGGCAATAGAGGGTTAAGAGGTACCCATAAGTGGAAGTGGAAGAAGAAGGCTAAGGAGCGTAAGTTAAGGAAGAGACATGAGGCAAGTAGGGGTGCTAGGTTAATAGCGCCACAGGAGGTCTATGAGGAGTTAGGACTTACGAGAGGTAAGCTTTAAGGTCATGATAAGCAATGAAGAACCCAGTTAAGGTATCAGAAATAAACTTCTCGGTCATATGCCACGCAACCGAAGATAGAGATAAGGTCGTAAAAGCATTAACAAACATCATACCTAGTAAGTACAGAGAGAACCTTAATATAGTTGAGAGAGTTCTCCATGGTTACTACGGCAATGAGATAAGAATGATTAAACTAACTTTTAAGGGTAAGGTAGCTGAAGAGGTTTTTAAGTACATCATAAGTAACTTAGATGACTTTAGTAAAGGTGCTATCTTAGCAACCATAGAGAGTAGAGTTGATGATAAGTGCTCGCACATATTCATAAGGCTAGATAAACAAATGGCCTACTTAGGTAAGCCCATGTTACGTGAGGGTGATGATGTAATTAAGGTAGTAACAACATTTAAGTACGCAAGAAAACCTGAGGATATAGAAAACTACATTAAATCCATATAAGTTCATTAAGTGATTCTTTACATTCCAAGCTATCTTTATTTAAGGTACAACAATATAGTTTTAAGGATAGAGTATTGGGTATCTACGTAGACTTAGGCATAAACATAAGTGATGAGGGAGAGTTCACTAAGTTTAAAGACATCGCTAAATACTTAGGGTTTAAGGTATTTGGTATTTCAGCATTTAATCTAATTGATGAGCCCGTTAAGATAGGTAACCTACTATTCATACCTAAGGTAGTTGAGTATGTTGGTAAGCCCTCACCCAGACGTAAGGGTATTAGGAGGTACATTAGGTCGTTATACCTAAGTAGTAAGCCAGGGATAGCACAGTTAATTAGGTTTGGTAGGACTTACAACACTTTAATCTTAAGTACTGAAGCACTAATGGGTCTTTCCGAAGGTGATATTAAGGAGTTAAGTATGAGGGGTATATTTATTGAGTTACCCATTAAAGAGCTTAGTAAGGTGGCTTTAGGTAGGAGGATCACTAGGTTTAGGAAGGTAGTTAACCTGTTAGTTAAGTACTTCCCCCAGGTAATTGTTACCTCTAATGCTTCCCGCTTAAGGGAGTTATGGTCCCCTCATACAATGATGGCTTTCCTAGTAGAGATTGTTGGTTTTGATGAGTACTTAGCCTTAGCATCAATAAGTTCACACCCATACATGCTTATTAAGGGTGTTACTGGTGGATGACCTAATACTTATGGTTTCATTAGTGGCGTTAGTGGTTGCCTGCATATCTATGGTGCTTGCGGTTTATACCTACTTAAGTCTAGGTAAGGTTAGGAGGGTAATTACGTATATAGCGTCGTCAAGGAGTTTGAAGAGGCTTCAAGAGCTTATTGAGAGGAAGAGGAGGTTAAGGAGTAGATATATAATCTTTCGTGTCTTACCTCTATGCAGTAATTACTCAATAAATAGGGAGGTTGTTGAGGAAGGTATAGTTAATAAGTTCAAGGAGTTGTTTGGGTTAGTTAACTTAAGGCGTGCTGGGATCTCAGTAATCTACTTTGATGAGGGTAAGTTAATCGGGGTTGTTAGAGTTAAGCACGTATTTAGAATGCAACTACTTACAGCGCTAGGTTTAGTAAAGGAATTAAGCGGTTGCGGAATTATCATAGTGCCCATAAGAACTACAGGTACCTTAAAGAGGGCTAGAAAGTATATTAGGTACTTAATTAAGTCGTAATATGGTGATGAAGCCGCTCCAAAATGATTGATGAAGAACTCGCGACGAACTGATTCTTCATCACTCATAAACACCTGCTTAGGAATTCATATCTGACTTTATCGTGAAGGTTTAAATTTAAAATTGTGAAATGCTAGAGATAGGCAGGTGGTGGGATGGCTTTCGGGCCTCCAGCGATGGGTTATGACAGAGCCATCACTATATTCTCACCTGACGGCAAGCTCTATCAAGTTGAGTATGCCTCCGAGGCTGTTAGGAGGGGCTGGACGACTATAGGTCTTAAGTCTGATAAGGGCGCCGTATTAATTGCTGAGAAGAAGAGGATTACCCCATTAATAGACGTTAAGAGCCTTGAGAAAATTCTTATTATAGATACGCATATAGGCGCCACATTTGCTGGTTACGGTGCTGATGGTAGGATATTAATTGATTATGCTAGGCAGTACGCTATGAGGCATAGATTTACTTATGATGAGCCCGTTGATGTAGAGTTAGTTGTTAGGGCTGTTTGTGATTTGAAGCAGCTATATACACAGCATGCAGGTGTTAGGCCATTCGGTGTTTCATTAATCTTCGCAGGTATTGATAGGAAGGGTGTTTCCTTATTCAAGACAGAAACGAACGCCCTATACTTCGGCTATTACGCGGTAGCTATAGGTTCAGGTGAGCAGGCAGTTACTGAGTACTTAGAGAAGAATTACAAGCACGGGCTAGATGTTGATGAGTTAATAATACTTGGTTTAAAGGCGTTAAGAATGGCTACTGAAGAAGCTTTAACCCCTGATGGTGTTGAGATAGGTGTTGTATCTATTAAGGATAAGGTATTTAGGAAGCTTACAGAGAAAGAAATAGCGGTATACCTTTCTAAGGCTGGTGTTTCTAAATGAGTTCGAAGGCGTATGTCATAGCTAGGTATGAAGGTAAGGGTAGGAAGTTCGAAATACTTGTTAAGCCCGACTTAGCACTTAAGTTACGTGAGGGTAAGAAGGTAAATATTGATGAGGTATTGGTTGGTGACTTCGTATATAAGGATGTTAGGAGAGGGCTTAAAGCATCACCTGAGGACCTAAAATACGTTTTCGGTACTGACGACATACGTAAGGTAGCTGAAGTAATAATCAAGAAGGGTGAGCTACAACTAACTACTGAGCAACGTAGGGCGTTACTTGAGGCTAAGAGGAAGCAAATAATTACATACATAGCTAGGAGCGCCATAGACC
Organism: uncultured Desulfurococcales archaeon; assembly: GCA_964519505.1. Classification (GTDB taxonomy): domain Archaea; phylum Thermoproteota; class Thermoprotei_A; order Sulfolobales; family CAZFJX01; genus CAZFJX01. The sequence continues at coordinate 35,143 of CAZFJX010000007.1, read as the reverse complement.
CGAGGACCAAGACACCCATACCCCCATCAAGAATTGAGGCAGCAATGCAGGAAGTTAGGGTTGCTGTAGACCTATATAAACCTATTGAGGAGCAAGCCGTAACTATAGTTAAAGCTATATCCAGGATAATACCGATAAAGCTAGCTAAGGCTTTATTAAGGATTAAGGTACCACCACAGTACTCAGGTAAGTTCTACGGTATTTTCATGAGGTTAGGTGAGGTTAAGAGGTCCCAGTGGTTAAGTGATGGCTCATTACTCGTTGAGGTTGAGATACCCGCAGGCATGCAGAGTGAGGTCATAGATAAGGTAAATAAGTTAACTAAGGGAAGTGCTGAAATTAAGGTACTAGCGGTGGTTTAATGAGTAAGGAAGGCAAGAAAGGTAAGGTACTCGTCGAGAATAGGACGCTAGTAGTTCCTGGGGATGTGGTTGCTGAGGGGGATGTAGATATACAGACACCCCACTACCTGATAAAGATGGGTGATAAGGTAGTAGCTACTGTTATTGGCCTAGTCAATATCGAGAATGAGAATAAGTTAGGACTCATACCTTTAGAAGGTACTTACGTACCTAAAGTTAACGACTTAGTTATAGGGATAGTTACCGATATAGGAATTACTTACTGGGAGCTAGATATTAAGGCGCCATACCCAGCCATCCTATACGCTTCAGACATGCTTAACAGACCTGTTAATGTTGCACAAGAAAACCTAGCTGACTACCTAAACATAGGTGACGTAGTGGTAGCTAAGGTAAGTGTCTACGACAGAACAAGGAACCCAATACTAACCGTTAAGGGTAAAGGGCTAGGTAAGGTACCTAAGGGGGTTCTAGTCGAGGTTAACCCATCAAGGGTCCCGAGGATTATAGGTAAGAAAGGCTCAATGATAAACATGTTGATAAGTGAGAGTAAGTGTGAAATCATTGTCGGGCAGAATGGGCGTATAGTCATTAACTGCCCTAACCCCGAGATGGAGAACATAGTCGTTATGGCTATAAGGAAAATAGAGCGTGAAGCCCACATATCAGGACTTACTGAGAGAGTACGTCAATTCATACTTGAAGAAAAAATCAAAAGAGGCCTAATAAGTGGTACTGAATATAAACTAAATAAAAAAGAAAAATGAAGTTATTAAAACATACCTTACTTTAGCCCACGAAGTACCTCACCCATTAAATACAAAGCTGTATCGAGATCTTTACCAAACGTATATATCTCCACATAGTAATTAGGTGCGCATGTATATACATGGTAGAACCCCTCAACATCCCTATATTTATAGATAACTACGACTGTATCCTCAAGCTTGATTACTTTAGTTATGTACTTAGGATCTATAGAGTTCTTAACGTAATTACTCCATGAACTACAAACCTGCCTTAAGTACGTGGTGTTATTTAACGGTATAAGTATTAATGATAACGTGCCCCATCTAGCGTAAGTGTCTGCTTCCACATACTTAGGTACTTTGACCCCTTTATATACAGTAAATAATTCCATATCAGGCTCCCTTAATGTGTAGATAAAGCCTACATCAAAAGCCTTCCTAGGATTCTTACTAAAAGTTTTTATTATTATGACCCTTAACTTAGAGCCATCAGGCAATTCAGTAGGTACTCTCGGTTTCATACCTAAGTAATCGACCAACTCATCATAAGCAACTACTCTATAACCCAACTGATAAAGAAGCTCAATCGATGGTTCAGGTAACCCACCGGGATGTTCCTTAATACTGCTTTTCATAGTAGTGATATTACCCATCGTAGCATTTTGTATTTGTGTTGTTACCTTGGGAGTTACCATCCCGGTATCTATATCGGTGTTCTGTATCCCTGATCCGTTGGTCTTAACCGCTTCCTTAATGTATTGGTGATTATACTGATAATAGTAATAGATAAGCATCGAACCAGCTATCAACAAAATTACCAAGGCAATGATAGTTAAGTGCTTAACCGTGCCTAACATGATATCACCTATTCTGAGCTATCATTATATGCGTATCAGACAGTATATTTACTTCCATGTTATCTTGTTCGTAAAGGATGAAAGGATCTTTCCAAGGGCTCCAACTTGGCTGAGAGCCTGGTCCTTCAGGATAGGGTGAATATCTCAAAAGCTTATAATCCACCAACAATTCATTATCTTCATGATCACTTTCAGCATGTACTATGGCTATATACGGAAGCGCCACATATGAAGGCTCGGGTAATGAAACTACGTATCTTGTTTGTCCATTAACTCTGAAGATTACATAATTACCTCCCTGACTAACTGATATAATAGTTTCTATGGTATAGTAAGTAAGGAAGGAGGCAGGTATTCTGAATCCCCATTGCGCGGTGCCTCCAAGGAACTGATATTCACTATATAGCTCTAATTGGTTGTTAGCACTGGATCTTATGAATCCTATTAAGAACCAAGCAACTCCTCTTCGGGAGTCTGTGAAGTACAAACCAACTTGGGTTGCTATACCTCCAGAACCTACTGGATCCATAACTAATGTTGCTGCATAACTGCGGGCTCCCTTAACACATTCATGAGAATCCCTAGCCATTGCATGGTATGCAGCATTAAGAGTGGATGCTAAAAGCATAAGCGATAACGTCACTAAGCTTAAAGCTATTTTAAAGAACGTTTTTGCGAGCAGAACACTCACCTTCAAGCTTATAAAGCTTATAAAGCTTACTTTCGTGGCGCAAGTAAAGGATTTTTAAGATGTGAACGTATTAGTGAGGGGATTTAAGTCTTTGAGGTGTAGTTATGGGTTCGAAGGGTGAGGTTAGGCTCATTGATGAGAAGGGGTTGAGGCATGATGGTAGGAGGCCTGATGAGTTAAGACCTATTAAGATGGAGATAGGTATTTTGAAGAATGCTGATGGTTCAGCACTTGTTGAGTTTGGTAAGACTAAGGTTATAGCGGCTGTTTACGGTCCTAGGGAACCTCACCCTAAGCACTTAGCGTTACCTAGCAGGGCCATACTTAGGGTTCGCTACCACATGGCACCTTTCTCGACTCATGAGAGGAAAAGCCCAGCACCTTCTAGGAGGGAGATAGAGCTATCTAAGGTTATTAGGGAGGGTCTTGAGTCGGCAATAATCTCTGAAACGTTTCCTAGAGCTAGTATAGATGTATTTATTGAGGTACTTAACGCTCATGGAGGTACCCGAACTGCTGGGATAACGGCAGCTTCGTTAGCGTTAGCTGATGCTGGTATACCTATGAGGGACTTAGTGGCTGGGGTTGCTGTTGGTAAGGTTGATGGTGTCCTAGTCTTAGATATTGATGAGGTTGAGGATATGTATGGTGAAGCCGACATGCCTATGGCAGCAATGCCATCACTAGGTGTAGTAACTCTCCTTCAGCTTAACGGTGTTTTATCGAGGGAGGAATTCAGTAAGGCGTTGGAGCTTGGGTGGAAGGGTATTATGGAGATATATAAGATGCAGAAGGAGGTCCTTAAGAAGAAGTATCTTGAGATTAAGGTAGAGGAGTGATAGCCATGTCCCTCACACCATCAAATGAGGTCGTTGTTCCCTCAATTAAGGTAGAGTCACTTATTGAGCAACTAAAGAAGGGGTTAAGGCTTGACGGTAGGAAATTAACTGACTTTAGACCTATTGAGATAAAGGTTGGTTACGTAGATAATGCTGACGGTTCAGCATTCGTTAAGTTAGGTGATACCCAGGTCTTAGTTGGTATTAAGCTAGAGGTTGGTAGACCGTATCCAGACACACCTAACGAGGGTGTTTTAACCGTTCATGCGGAGTTCGTACCTACCGCATCACCAACGTTCGAGCCTGGACCGCCTGATGAGAATGCTATTGAGTTATCGAGGGTTGTTGATAGGGGTATTAGGGAGGCTAAGGTCATAGACCTAGGTAAACTCGCCATAATACCTGGCGAGAAAGTATGGATTGTCTGGGTAGATATCTACGTGCTAGACCACGACGGTAACTTAATAGACGCCTCAGCATTAGGCGCTATGGCAGCTCTACTCTCAACTAAGATGCCTAAGTACGAGATAACTGAGGACGGTAATGTTAAGGTGATTAAGGAGGAGCGTGGTGATTACTTACCACTAAACCGTGGTGTAATTACTGTTACAGCGGCTAAGATAGGTGATCACATAATTATTGACCCAACACTTGAGGAGGAGTCCCTCTGTGAGGCACGCATAACCTTCTCAGTAACCAACGACGGGTTAATAGCTGGTATGCAGAAGGCTGGTATGGGTTACCTCACCAATGAGGAAGTTCAGAAGATAGTCGATATAGCTCTAGCTAAGGGGAAAGAGATCTTCGGGATCATAGAGAAGGCCGTGGGTAGGGCGATAACACCTAAAAAGGGGGATGTAAATGTTACTAAAGCAGGGAGTGAGGGTGAAGGTGGGGAGTAATGGGTAGGACTAAGGTAGTCGGTATAGCCGGGAGGTTTGGGGCTAGGTACGGTGCTACTTTAAGGAAGAAGTGGAAGGAGATTATGGAGAAGAGGTACTCAGAGTATAAGTGCCCCTTCTGCGGTGCTAAGAGGGTCATGAAGAGAATCTCTGTAGGCATATGGTATTGCCCAAGCTGTGGTAGGGTATGGGCTGGTGGTGCCTACACGCCTGAGACTGAGGTAGGTAAGGTAGTCACCACTGTTAAGAAGGGTTAAGAGCCTGTAGTTAAGTTGGTTGTTTTAATAACATCATCACATAGACCATCCCGTAGGACTAGATCTTTTCTTAAGGACTTAAATAAAGTTATACCTAATAGCCTAAGGGTCAATAGGGGTAAGAAAACCTTTGATGACTTAGCCTTAATAGCACTTAATAACGGTCTTAAGTACGTATTGATAGTCTCCGAAGTTAATGCTAACCCATTAAGAATAACTATCTATGGTGTTTATGAACAGGAGAGCAAGTTAGTTAGGCTTGCTGAGCTGAGGCTTAGTGGTGTTAAACTACTAAGGGAAATACCTGACTCACAAATACCCTTAAACATAAGGAAGTTAGTCATTGACCCTAAAGACTTAGACGTACTTAATAAGGTTGGTGGGTTAGATAAGTTTCTTGAGGCACTTAGGGCCGAGATTAAGCCTGTAGATAGCATAGTGAGTGTAGGTGACTATATGTTAGTGAAGCCTAAGAAACTTGATGGTGATTTAGAGCTATCATTCATATGTTTAGGGACCATGAAGATATGCGGGCCAATCATTAGGGTAAGGAGGGTGATTACCTACGGCTAGGGGGGAGCAAGCATTTAAGGTTAAGCTAGAGGTTTATGTCGCTGATGATAAGCTTAGGTCAACGATTCTTAAAGCATTAAGACCTGAGGTATTCAGTAGACCTAAGAGGGAGGCTATAAACATATATATAGGTGTTGAAAACCATAACGTAATGATTGTTTTCGAGAGTAATGAGTTAAGTAAGGTTAGGGCTGCCTTAAATTCATTCATGTACCTGATTCACTCAATTAACGAGACCTTGGCTAAGCTTAAGAGTAGTTCTCATGGAAGCTAATCACGTTAATAGTTATAAGTTCTAAGCACAAAGTTAGTTAGGTGGTGCAATGACCGAGCGATTGCCTCCGGAAGTACAGCAGTACGTTGTTAAGTTACAGCAAATTCAAGGCCAGTTATCACAGATACTATCTGAGAAGCAGGTCGTTGAGGGTGAGTTACGTGAGGTCAATAGGGCTTTAGGAGTGCTTAAAGATCTAGACCCTCAAACACCTATATTTAAGAGTGTTGGACATCTACTCATTAAGGTAAATAAGGAGAGCGTTGAGAAGGAGCTTAATGATAAGAAAGAGATATTGGAGTTGAGACTTAAATCACTTAGTAAGCAAGAAGAACTACTTCGCTCACAGCTCAATCAAATTCAAGGAAAGATTAATGAGTACCTAGCTAAGCTATACCAGCCTAGAGGGAAATAAAATTAATGAAGAGAAAGCGCAGAACACTAACCGTCCTTAACCTTGATTTTAATAAGATTTTAAGAGATGGCTTAGAAAACCTTGCACTTCTAATAAATGACATACTTAGTGAGGAGGTTGATAAGGTTTTTAAGGGAATTAAGTTGCTTGAGGTTGAGCCAGCAGTAAGTATAGATATTGATGATGCCTTAAACATAGTGTTAGAAATCGAGGTTAGATCCCCAACCCCGATAAGTCCTGAGGTAGAACTGAAGATAGATGAAGTAATGACTAAGACGTTTAGGAGGGTGGAGAATGAGTTACTTACTAAGTTTATTAAAGAGTGAGTTACTGGATTTGTTTAAGCATTTCAGAGATCACTTAGTTAAGGGTAATTACCGTAAGGTGTGTTTAACAGCCCATAATAACGCTGATCCAGACGCTGTAGCTAGCTTAATAGCTATTAAGGAGTTGGTTAAGAAACTCATTAATGCCGATGTAGAGGTTACATTACCTACTCAAGTTAGTGCTATATCTAAGCAGGTCTTAAGTAACTTAAACATGACTTTAGAGTCATCACCTATTGATTCATTACATTCATGCGACTTACTGATAATTATAGATACGTCATCATCGCAGCAGTTAGGCGAGATAGCTAGGTACTTAAGAGGAGTTAAGTATGTGGTCGTAGATCACCACGATATAAATAGGTTATGTGAGGGTGCCGAATTATGTGTTTATGATCCATCAAGGAAGTCAACATCGGAGATAGTGACCTCCATTTATGCGTATCTAGGCTTAAACATAGGTAAGGAGTTATCTACGCTGCTCATTACTGGAATACTTTACGACTCTAAGCACTTAATACTTGCTGATGAGGTTACGTTCTCCGCTATGGTCTACTTGATTAAGTGTGGGGGTAGTTACCGTGAGGCTTTAAAGGCTTTGAGAAAGACCCTTGGGATTCCCGAGAGGATAGCTAGGTTAAGGGGTGTTGCTAGGTCTCACATAATTAGGGTCGATAACTACTTAGTAGCCATAACATGTGTCGGGGCTTACGAGTCCTCAGTAGCTAGAGCGTTGATTGAGGTAGGCGCTGATGCAGCTATAGTCATGTCTAGTCAGAAAGGCGGTTGTAGGGTAGATATCAGGTGTAAGGAGGGTATGGTTATAGGTGATAGATACTTAGGTGAGTTGATAGTCAATGAATTAACTAAGTCACTAGGTGGTGAGGGTGGGGGTCATAAAGGTGCTTTAGGGGCTCTTGTTAAGGCGAACGTACCTACAGTATTTAATGAGCTAATTAAAGTCCTAAGAAAGTATTCTAAAGAGTTTAAGGTTCTTGAGGAAGGGGTCTGTAGGGAATATGGATAATCCATATAGGAATAGTATGGTATTTCTGGGTCAGGTTAAGTGTATAGTAAATCTATTTATCATTAATGTCTTCTTAATCTTAAGCTATATACCTATAGATAGGATGTAGGTTCATTGCCCTAATAGTTTGTATTAAGAGTTTATGGTATTACCTTCAGCTATGGTACTCGTTTAAAGTCCTCATCTTATGTAGCGATAGTTGATATACCATAGTACCTGCAGGTAACCGCTATTTGTGCATCAGTAGGTAAAAGTCTATACTTAGTAATGACTTCCCTGAGCTCTTTTATTGACTGATGGTCGTTCAGTATCTTTACATCCAGCTCCTTTAAAAGTTCATGAACACTTTTTAATGGTTCTTCGAATATCTCTATTCCCTTCTCTACAAAGAGTTTCTTAAATTCGTAGTAGTTAACTACACCGTATTTACGTCTAGCGTATGCTCTAAACGTGACATGAAGTAACTCATTATAAACGATCACTGATATAACAGGCTTTATTAGAAGCTCAATAGCTCTATTAGCTTTCGGAGTTAGTTCTGTCTTGTAGAGGATATTGTAGAATATGTTGGTATCTACGAAGATCAAGAGCTATATACCTCTTCCTCGTAGGCTTCTAGCTCTTTAGCTGAAGCCTTACCTAGTATGCCTATAAACTTATCTATGTTGGGTTTCCTTCTTACGATAATAATGACTTCCTCACCATCCTTCAGATCTACATCCTCTAAAAGCTTTAACACACCCTTCTCATATACAGCCTTAACAATTAAGGACACTTACTTCACCTAGGTAACTATTCTAAAGGGGATTATTTTTAATTTACCATAGAGCGCATAGCTAAAGATTATAGAGGAGCTAGAAACCATAAAGAGCGTTCAGTTAAGTAAATTACTTCTGTTTAGGGAGTTACTTTAGGTGCTAGCTTGGTACGTGTTTATGTCGATGATAGAGAAAGGAACTCTAATGTTCCTGAGTTGCTTAAGGCTATGGGGGTTACTGTTATATTTAAGAAACTTAATGTTGGGGATTACATGGTTTCTGATGAGGTGATTATAGAGAGAAAACGTGTTGATGATTTAGTGAAGTCCGTGTTTGATGGTAGGTTCTTTGACCAGATAAGTAGGCTGGTTAAGGAGGCGCAAAAACCGTTCCTTATTGTTGAGGGTAATTTAAGGCAGATTAAGTTAATAACCGATAGGTGGAAGGCCATTCAAGCAGCGTTACTTACTGCATTACTTAAGTTCAATATCCAGTACTTCAATACCTACAACGCTAAGGAGACTGCTGAGGTTATTAAGTATCTAGCCGAGAGGGTGTCTAAACCTGAGAGTAGACAGTACTTTGCTAAGGTACGTGCGTTATCTAAGCCTAAGGCCGTGTCGGACATATCTGAGTGGCAACTCTTCATACTTCAATCACTACCCTACGTGGGTCCTAAAACAGCTCAGAAACTCCTTGAGAAATTCGGTACTGTAAGGGCTGTTTTCAACGCATCAATAACTGAGTTAGCTAGAGTTGAGGGTCTTAATGAGAGTAAAGCTTCTAGGATAGTTCAGATATTAACAACCCCTTATAGAGGGTCTAAGGGTAGGCAAAGCGGTGCTACCTCAATAATGGAGTTTATGGGGTCTAAGGAGTGAATATTAAGTAACCCCCACATCTGATGTGGTGAAACTTTATATAACCCCTTTAGCCTTAAAGTATGGTAGTGATTCGAAATGGTGCGTTACAAGACTGTAGAGCAAATTCAGAAGATAATGACTAACTTAGAACAGGTACGTAACATAGGTATAATTGCCCACGTAGATCACGGAAAAACAACCACAACTGACTCACTACTAGCTGCTGCAGGGATAATCTCGCCTAAGGTAGCTGGTGAGGCATTAGCCCTAGACTACTTAGAGGTAGAGCAGAAGAGAGGTGTTACGGTTAAGTCAGCTAACATAAGCCTTTATCACGAGTATGAAGGTAGGCCGTACGTAATTAACTTAATCGATACTCCAGGGCACGTTGACTTCTCAGGTAAGGTTACTAGATCGCTAAGGGTTCTTGATGGAGCTATAGTGGTTGTTGATGCTGTTGAGGGAGTAATGACACAGACAGAGACTGTCTTGAGGCAAGCCCTTGAGGAGAGGGTTAGGCCTTTACTCTACATAAATAAGGTTGATAGGCTAATTAAGGAGCTAAAGCTATCTGCTCAGGAGATTCAGCAGAGGTTCATAACCATAATTAAGGAGATTAACGCATTAATACAGACTTATGCTGAGCCTGAGTTTAGGAAGAAGTGGATATTAGACCCAGCTAAGGGTATGGTTGCCTTCGGCTCTGCTAGGGATAAGATAGGTCTTACAGTACCGTTAAGTAAGAAGACAGGGGTTAAAATTACCGACATGATTGAGGTCTATAGGAGTGGTGATAGGGAAGCTCTTGAGGAATTACAGAAGCGTATACCGCTACACGTAGCCCTACTAGACATGGTCGTTAAGTTCGTACCTAACCCGAAGGAGGCCCAGAGATATAGGATACCTAAGATATGGAAGGGAGACGTAAATAGCAAGATAGGTCAGGCAATGCTTGAGGCAGACCCTGATGCTCCAGTTATATTCTTCATTAACGATATGAGGATAGACCCACACGCAGGTCTAGTAGCTACTGGTAGGGTATTCGCAGGGACAATAAGGCCCGGTCAGGAGGTCTGGTTAGTTGGTGCTAAGACAGCTCAGAGAGTTCTTCAAGTAGGTCTCTACATGGGTCCGTTTAGGGAAATAGTTGAGCAAATATCTGCTGGTAATATAGCTGCTGCCTTAGGTCTCGATAGGGCTAGAGCCGGTGAGACCGCTGTTGATATTAGGGTTAAGGACTATGTAGCACCGTTCGAGAGGCTACGCTACATCTCAGAACCTGTAGTTACTATGGCTATAGAGCCAGTAAGAACTACGGACATAACTAAGCTGATTGAGGCATTACGTAAGTTAGCTATTGAAGACCCTAACCTAGTTGTTAAGATAAATGAGGAGACAGGCGAGTACCTAATCTCAGGTATGGGCCACCTACACTTAGAGATTATATTGACGTTCCTTAAGCAGAATTACGGTCTTGAGGTAAAGACGTCACCACCACTAATAGTTTATAGAGAAACCATTAGGGATAAGAGTAAGGTCATTGAGGGTAAGTCACCTAACAAGCACAACAAGCTGTACATAAGTGTTGAACCCCTCAATGAGGAGACCATAAAGCTAATCCAGCAGGGTGTAGTAACTGAGGATATGGATGCTAGGGAGAGAGCTAAGATACTGAGAGATCAGGCTGGCTGGGAGTATAATGAGGCTAAGAGGATATGGGCTATTGATGAGGGCATAAACGTATTTGTTGACTTAACAACTGGTGCTCAGCACTTAAGAGAGGTTAAGGACACGATAATTCAGGGCTTTAGGTTAGCTATGAGGGAAGGTCCACTAGCTATGGAGCCTGTGAGGGGTGTTAAGGTCATACTCCATGACGCTATAATCCACGAAGACCCAGCACATAGGGGCCCAGCACAGTTATTCCCAGCCACTAGGAACCCGATATATGCGGGTATGCTCATGGCTAGACCAACGCTCTTAGAGCCCATACAGAAGCTTGATATTAGGGTACCTATGGAGTACTTAAGCAACATAGCTACGGTAATTACGAGGCATAGGGGTAAGATACTTAACGTAATTAACTTAGCTGGTAACATGCTAAGGATATTTGCTGAGATGCCTGTTGCTGAGTCAGCGGACCTAGCCAATGAGTTAAGAGGCGCTTCAGCAGGTAGGGCTTTCTGGGGTACCGAGTTCAGTAGGTGGGCTCCAGTACCCGAGAGTTTACTATGGGACCTTGTAAGGAAAATTAGGGAGAGGAAGGGGCTTAAACCAGAACCGCCGAGACCTGAGGACTTCATGCCACTTTAAATATAATTTAAGATAAGTAGGTTTAGTCCTAAACAAACATGATAGAGAAATTAGTGATCATATTTTTAGGTCCTGCAGGTTCAGGTAAGACCTCATTAACTTACTCACTTAGTAGATGGCTTAGAAATAAAGGCGTCTCAGTAACTTACGTTAATCGTTAATTTAGATCTTGATATAGGGGTGCTTCCCTAAAGCCTAACGTAGATATTAGGAACTACGTAACGATACGTGGGTTAATGGTTAAGGAGTGCTTAGGGCCTAACGAAGCTATGATTAGGGCTATGGGGATGCTTAATGGGGTTAAGGATAAGGTAATAAGTCGGATGTTATCACGTAGTAAGGACTTAATACTCGTAGATACGCCAGAGCAGAGTGGGGTCTTCATACATAGGTCTGAGGATGTTAAATTCGTGAACTACCTAAAGAATGATCTTAAACCTATGGGTATAGTTCTTATAAACCTAACAATCCATAGATTCCCTATTGAGGCATCCATAGCCCTACTGCTATCACTAATAACTCAACTCAGATCTGATATCCCAGTAATCCCGGTAATAAACAAGTCTGTTAGGTAATTGAACCTAAATCTAACTCCTTAGTTATGGTATTAAGTGAGAATAAGGAACCCCTGCGAAGTAGTGATAAAGGCTTAATAGGTGACCTACTTAGTGAGTTACCTAACGTGATTAACCCTTACCTACCCTCGGTTAGGTTGGTTAGGGTGGCAGCAAAAACTGGTAGGGATCTTGATGAACTCTATGGATTAGTTCGTGAGGTATTCTGTGTATGTGATGACCTAACGTAAAATGCAATGATTAAGTAATTAATGAGGGAGCAGGTAAAAGTATTTTATTAAAAAGTTTTTTGTTTATGATTTATGATTTAAGCTAAATACGTTAGCAAACGTAGTCGTCTGGAACCTTAGCTCTGAAGTACTTGCCAGTCTCTGGGCTCTTGAAGAGGCCGATCTTTACGCCCTTCCTGCCCTTTGGCGCTAATGTCCAGACCTTCTCCGGGGCAATCTCAATCTCCTTACCAGTAGTTGGGTCCTTTACCTTAACTGGGGTCTTGCAGGGCATGTTTTCATCACCATGAATAATTAATAACCATGGGTTTTAAAAATTACTATAACACATTAAAGGAAACCTCATAAACTCATTGAAGAATTACATAAGCATAGATTTATGTAGTTCTTTAAAAAAGACTTAAAATTATGGTTTTCACATGAGCAAGTACTTTAAGATATTAAGGTATACAATTAAATTTCTCAAGGAACTTGACCATAATAAAATAATATAAAAATAATAGATATAATTATATTAGCGTGAAGATGCTCAGTAAACTTCGGGTTCTTCACCAGTAATCCGAGGGCCCCACACATCATCGCTATGACACTCTAAGTAATTAAGTCTTTTATTTCTTAATACCTAATACGTAAGGAGTGTGCTTGGGTGATGGTGCTTGAGCATTAACATTGCTGTCATGGTTAAGGTGGTTCATGACTTAAATATGGTTGTGGGTTGTAAGTCTACCAAATGTATTTACTCCCTTCCATTAGCTATTAATGATGTTGATTTAAGCGGTTTAGCATTAGCTTGTGATTTAAAGAATAAGTTTGGCGGTTATGTCACCATATATTCCTATATAGGTCAACACCTTAAGGATAGACTAAATGAGGTTGAGTTAATTCTTAGGAAGCTGCTTGCGTTAGGGGCTGACAGCGCTGTCTTAATAGTAACTAACGATACTTACCCCTATAGTGAATCATTGGTTGTTAAGTCATTAAGGAATCAACTACTTAACGGCGTATTACCTGACTTAATTATTTGTGGTGAGGCATCTATAGATAGCTCAACATCACAAATATGTCCAAGACTTGCTTACGCCTTAAGCACGCCCTACCTACCTTACGTTAAGTCCTTAGATATCGACGTAGACGAAAAGGTCATTAAGGCAGAGAGCTTCATAGGTGATGAAGTAATTACCATCAGAGTCAAACTACCTGCAGTCATTAGCGTCGTTAAGGAGATAGCTAAACCTAAAATCCCTACATTGAGGGAGCTAATTAAGGCTAAGAGAAAGCCCATACACATTACTAACATTACCTACAAAATTAGTAAGCCATTAGTAACCATAAAACCTGTTGAGGTTAAGAGGGAGGGTAAGATGTACCGTGATAACCTAGATGACATGGTACTAAAGTTTATTGAGATTATTAAGGGTGTTTACCGTGAAAGCCCTACTAGTAAGTAAGTTAAGGTACTTAAGTGGGTCATTAATAGACTTAAGTAATGTTCTAGGTAGGCATGGTATTGATTATAGGGTTGACGCTCTAGCCTTTAGTAGGAGGCCTTACCAAGGTTCCTCCTTAGACTTACCCATAGACCCCTCTAAGGTAGGTACTATAGACGTATTGTTCAGTGATGGCTACTGCCCATTAACTATCTCAAAACACCTAATGAATTTAGTAGCAAGTAAAGGCTATGACTTAATAGTCTTTAGTAGGGATAGGGAGTGTAGGGTTATAGCGTCATTCATAGCTCAAGAATTAGGTAAGGACTTAATAATTAACGTTGTTGGTGTGAAGAAAGCCGATAATAAACTGATTATCGAAAGGTCAGGTTTCTTTGGTAACTTTAACTTGGTTATTGATGGTGTTGAAAAACCTGCTTTAATAGTTTTAGAAAGTACAGGTTCTACAGCGCTTAAGGTCTTGGGTAAGAAATCATTCAATTTAAAGTATGTTAAGTGTAGTGATGGAATTGAAATCTTAGGCTATAGGAGCATTCCCATAAGGGGGTCCGTAGGTGATGTTGTTATAGGGGTTGGTAGGGGTGTTTGTTTAGACCCTAAGGCAGGGTCGTTAATTAAGGAGTTAGCTAAGGAACTAAACGCCACAGTAGTCTGTAGTAGGCCGGCCTACATAGAGTATGGATTTAAGGAGTGTAGTTTTTGGGTAGGTCTTTCAGGTATGAAGATCTCACCTAAGATTTACGTGGCTATAGGAATATCAGGTCAGGTGCAGCACATGGTTGGTGTTCAGGGATCTAAGGTGGTAGTGGCTGTCAATAAAGATCCTGAGGCACCTATATGTAGGTTAGCTGACTATGTATTCATAACTGATCTAACTATGTTTCTAAGTGAGGTACTGAAAAAGCTTAAAGGGAGTAAATTAAGCTAGGTTAAATAGCTTAAGTGCCGTAAGTGCGTATACCTTAGCTACCTTAATAACGTCCTCATAAACTATGAATTCATCTGGTGCGTGGGCTGTCTTAAGCATGCCGGGTCCGTAGGTGACTGCTTTATACCCAGCCTCTATGTAGTACCTCATGTCTAAACCACCTATACATACCGTAGCCCTAGGCTCAATACCTATTACCTCCTTAGCAGCCTCCTTAAGCTTGATGACTAAGTCAGTAGTTGGTTCGGTTACCACGGGATTAGAACTACTTATTAACTCTACATCAATGTCATAACCCCTCCTCCTTAACTCATTAGTGAACCCCTTAATCTCCCTCCATACCTCCTCCACACTCTCCTCTGGAAGAACCCTCCTATCGAAAGTGAATGTAAATTCTGAAGGTACTTGATTTATCTTAGCACCACCCTTAACAACCCCTCCAAACATTATTGTAGCTTTCTTACCTTCCTTGATGTCGTACTCATACTTACTTACCTTAGACTCTATACGTGGCTTAAGTTCCTTAATAAATAGTTGAGCTACCTCAACACCTTTCTCAAATGCATTTACGCCTAACCATGGTGTACTAGCATGTGCTGGCCTACCCCTAACAATCACCCGCCCCCAAACAATCCCTTTATGCCCTATCCATACAGACCTAGTACTACTCCCTTCAGCTATGACCACATACTTAGGTTTTGAGATCCCAGACTTAACTAAGTAGCCAGTACCTGACTTACCACCTACCTCCTCGTCAGGGACCATAGCGACCTCGTAAGTGAAGTTTAGGTGTGATTCAAACTTCATTAATGCTAAGAGAGTAAGTAATGCTGAAGCTATACCTCCCTTCATGTCTGTAGAGCCCCTACCATAAACCTTACCATCAATTACCCTAGGCTTGAAAGGCTCAGTAACGGTCCATCCACTACCCCCAGGCACTACGTCGTAATGACCATTAAGATGGAACGTAGATCCCGAACCGACTTTAGCGATGATTATGTATCTAGGGTATTTAGCTGGTTCAGGACCTAAACACTCCTTAACTACTTCTGAAGGTACTGTAATGACTTTAGGTGTTATCCCTACGTGACTTAACTCCTCAACTATTAAGTTCTTAAACTCTTCATACCTATCACCTAAAGGTGATACCGTAGGTACTGATATCATTTTAGTAAGTGTCTCTAAGCCCCAATCACGTAGCTTATCTATCTCCTCAAGAACTTTAATGGGTTTTAAGCCCATGAACTACCACAGTAAATTAATTTAGCATTACTTTAATAAACTTGTATAGGGGTACCTAACTTATGCATGTCATTACCTCAGCCCCTGGGAAGGTAACCCTTTTTGGTGAGCATGCCGTCGTTTATGGTGAGCCAGCCCTAGTTACTTCTATAGATAAGAGGGTCTACGTTAGGTTAAGGTTAAGGGATGATAAAGCCATCAAGATATCAGCACAAGACCTACACATTCCCGGACTCATAGTCACCTTACGTGAGGAAGAAGTTATCCTTGAGACCGATTACGGCAAGGTCATACCAGCCATTAGCTACATCAAGAAGGCTATTGAGCTAACCGCTGATTACGTAGGTAAGTTTAGAGGCGTTGATATTGAGGTAACTTCAGACATGCCCGTAGGTGCTGGGTTAGGTACATCAGCCGCTGTAGCTATAGCGACCATATATGCTTACTTACAGGCACTTAAGGAGGAGTTAAGTAAGGAGGAGATAGCTAGGCTTGGTTGGAGGGTTGAGAAAGAGGTTCAAGGTATGGCATCACCTATGGATACCTCAATAGCTACCTTCGGCGGTTTCCTCTACATCAAGTATAGGGGTAGTGAGGTAACCTTAAGGAGGCTTAAAATAAATACTCAGTTACCTTTAGTCATAGGTTATGTTGAGAGAGAGTTTAAGACTGCTGATATGGTTAAGAAGGTTAAGGTACTTTACGATAAATACCCAGGAATAGTTAAGGACATATTCAGTACCATAGGTAGGATAACTGAAGAGGCTCTAAGAGCTTTAGAGGTAAGTGATGTTATTAGGTTAGGTGAGTTAATGAATATTAATCAAGGGCTTCTAGATGCTATAGGTGTTTCTAACAGTAAGTTAAGCACGTTAGTCTACGTAGCTAGAGCGGCTGGTGCTTTAGGTGCTAAGTTAACCGGTGCTGGTGGTGGGGGGTGCGTCATTGCTTTAGCTCCAGGGAGGTCTAGAGAGGTTGCTGTAGCTATGAGGCTTGCGGGGGCTAGAACTATAGATACCAGCATTGGTGGTGAGGGGGTTAGGGTAGAGAAGGTTATTAACGCTTAACTAAAACCTTAGCCTTCCCTAAGTACCTCGGGTGTATGTATAGCCTTCTTAAGTTGTAGTGCCTAGGTATGTACTTAATTACCGACGACTCAATCTCAAATATAGGAACTATATTCCCTTCCTCATCAACTACATTAACAGCTTCCTCCTCATTAACTATAGGTACGTTATCCCTAAAGAGGACTATAGACTCTCTAGGTATGCCTAAGTTCTGTAACTTAACTACTACGCCCTCTAACTCACGTACTAACGCGTCATCCTTACGTAACGGGTTAAACTCCATGGTAGTTCTATCAATAAGTACCTTAAGACCTTCACGCCTTAACAACATGTTTATTAATTCCTTAAGGTAGGGACTAACATACCTTAACTCTAAGGCATTAAGCATTTGTGAATGTAGCCACTCATCATCCCATAAATATATCTTGCCTTCACTAATGAGCTTCTCAAGGAACCTTAAGTCCCTATACCTCCTTAACTCCTCGATCTCAGTCGTTAACCTATCAAATATTAACCTAACCATGATCTCATAAGCAACTACTGCCTTATGGTAATACACGGTCCTATACATATGTAGCCTAGCCAGGTAGAAGTTCTCTACTGCATGAATACCTTTCCAAGGTATGACTGGGCATCCATCCTTAATGGTTAATGTACTCACTATCCTATGAATATCTATAGCCCCATAAGAAACACCCGTATGGTGCGCATCCCTAAGTAGGTAGTCCATCCTATCAACGTCTAAATCACTTGAGAGTAGGTAATTAAAGACAGGCTCCTTATGAAGTCCTAACAGGATAGATGAGATTTCCTGAGGATCGTAACCACCGTCCTTAAGCACCTCCGAGATATATGGGTCATTATTAATAACTATCACAGATAGGTTAGTATGGTGTGATTCGTAAGTCCTTAGTAAGTGCTTGTAGAAAGTCTCTATTGAGTGACTGAATGGTGTATGGCCGACGTCGTGCAGTAACGCGGTTATTCTCAGTAACTCTATGTCGTCCTTACTTATGTAGCCATCCTCATAAAGTCTCCTAGCTATAATACCCATGACGTGCATAGCACCTAATGAGTGGCTAAACCTGGTATGTGTAGCGCCTGGATAGACGTAGTAAGCGAAGGCTAACTGCTTAATCCTCCTTAACCTCTGAAACGTAGGTGTGTCAATGACCTTAAGCTCCGTCTCAGTTAAGTCAATAAATCCATGAATCTCATCATAGATCTTCTTCACGTACTTTAAAGACACTTAAAAACACCCACCTACATAATCGTGTATGATTTTTAAATACTTAACTTAAACGTGTAGAAAACATTAAGTCTGTGGTTACCTACTTCATTACGGTGTTACTTAGTGAGTTATGAAAGGCTCCATGCGGTTAGGGTTTGTAGGGAAAGGTGTGCTGAGGAGGGTTTTTCTGGGGAGGCTTTTAACTCATGTGTTGAGGAATGCGTTAAGGAGTTATTAAAGAAGTGACTTGATTAAATAAAGTCTAGTTTGTAGTGGGTACTTAACTCATCTCTAAATAGGTTAAAGAACCTAGTGTATATTGTGTCTACCTCAACCTTCTTTAAACACCTAAGAATAACCCCTTCCTCCCTATCGTAGATTAGTGGGTAGAACATTATTTTCCATGAATCAATATATATTAACCTGTTAGTCTTAAGCCCTAAGTAATTAGATAATAGGTCTTTCATTATGCTTAAGTAAACCTTCCTAACCCTTTTCATAATCTTCTCATGCTTATCCACTATTACATAAGGGTAGCGTAAGGCCCTATACTTATGCTGTAAGCATATCTTCTCAACAACTATTTTATCATTATCATTTAAGTAGCTCATAAATTCTTCATAGGTTTTTGAGCTCTCTATATTCATCAGTAGTGTTTGTAAGTCGTTAAGTACGTCTCTAGGGCTCTTCTGAATAGGTTCTACGACCTTAGCGTTAGTTACTGGGGTCATTAGTGTCTCGTATTTATCAACCCTCCTAGTTAGTAAGAACCTAGCCATTCTAGACTTAAGTATGTCAGGTATGCAGGTATCTGAGAATATCTCATACTTCTTCCTACCAACTACGTAGCATATCCTCATTAAGGGTTCGTAGATAAGTACGTACCTACGCCCACCTTCACGAAGTAGTCTCTCACCATTCCTACAGCACTTTAAGAACATTAATTGAACCATGAAAAATAGAGCCAAACTAACTAAAATACTTTGGTATACATTCTACTAACTTAGGGTTAGTATATTGGTATGTAAACCCAAGGTTATTTTCCTAGACCTAGACGGCACGGTATGGGATACTCTAGACGTCTCATCATATAGGCCCCCATTCAGACCTGTAAATGATGATGTCATAGTTGACTCCTTAGGTAGGGAGGTAAGGCTTTATGAAGGCGTTCGCGAGTTCTTAAGTACTGTTAGGAAGGCAGGTATCTTGGTTTACGTCCTAAGCTGGAATGTTTATGAAATAGCCTACGACGCATTAAGGACTTTCAACCTAACTAAGTATTTTGATGGACTATACATAGAGCCCCACCCAGAGAAAGATGTGATGATGAGTAAGGCATTAAGGCACTTAAGGGATCTAGGAATTAATGTCAAGCCTTGCGAGATCGTATACGTCGATGATAGGGACATACATATAGATCAGATAAGGAGAGCTATAGGTGATGTATATTTCATAAGGATGTGGGTTGATGTTAAGAGCTTTAAGGAGCTAACCAATCTAATCCTCGATATGCTAAATAAGGGAAGCCGTCATGAGTAAGGGCGTGAACGTGCATTACGTTAATGACGTACAAGAAGAGGTAAGGTACATAGCGAATGAGTTCATAGAGTTCTTCAAAATAATTAAAAGGCAATGGAATATAGTGAGGAGTTTACTTAACGTAGCTACTTACGGTGAGGGGCATGTAAGTAATGGTTTCTGGATATTAAATACGTATGTTAAGGAATTACCTAAGATACTTCACTTAAGGGTTAGTTTAATTGTATCGACATTATGGACGGGTAGTGACCTATACTTAAAGAGCTTAATCATCAATGAGCTGGTCACGGGTAAGGATTACGTTAAGGTATGTGACCTACTCACTAGGATCACTACGTACGAATTATTTCTAAACGTGTTAAGGAAGAGTCGCGAAGTACCTCATATCGTATTACTTAATCAGCCATTAAGAGCCCCACTACGTGCCTTAATGGTGCTTACTAGTAGGAGGGAGTATATGGCTGGAGTTTTGAGGGAGTTAATGAGTAAGTTAGTAAGGGTTCTTGATCAAGCCCTTAATCTTAAGATTAATTTGGTGGGTCTAGATAAGGGTAGTAACTACTTCATTTACTACATACTTAAAGATAGAGGCTTGGAAATACCTTACGTAATTAATGACGAAGCTTTAGGGACTCTATTCCTACGTGAAGGGGAGTTTAGCGACTTAGGCAACGTCCTAGACCTTGAAGCACTCATCATTAAATACAGATACGGCTATGACAGGGTCAATGAGTTCTTAAGGAAAATAAGCACTTATTTCACACCTAACGGGCGCGAACCGCTTAAGAGAGTTAGATATGTAATTGCTAAACCTAGAGCTGTTAAGAGAGCGTTACCTAGGTCTAGATACCTAAATGTCCTATCAACCACTAAATCAATCAAGGAATTACTAAGTTACATAATGCCTAAATATATCGGTACTGATGGATGGAAATACCCCGATAAATTGGTTAACGAAATCAACAATGCTATACCTAAAGAAGACGTAATCGTAGGGACTATTTCAAGTCTTATAGTAAAGGAGGATAGTTACTACACCCGTAATATCTAAACTTAGGTAAGGATTTTCGATTAAAATTATTGAGTAACTTAATGCGATATGTTAGAACCAACAGTATTAGCGAATACTGAGGTTTTTTCACTACAGTTTAGTAACTGATAGTTAGTATATCTATACATCAGCAGGAATTTCTATAATGTGATTGTGGTTAAGCTCGATAGGTTCGGCGATATATTATGGAGTAAAAGCCATGACTCTAGTGATCTTGCTTATGAAACGGAGCATGCCGAGTTACCGGAAGAGGGAGTGGGGGTGTCCTTATGAGTGTTACGGTTTTGCTCTTTATGGTTTCATACTTACGCTTTCAGAGTAAGGAATATGAGTATGTACTTAATCTTTATACCTTAGCCACTTGTCACGGACCGTACTTCCAGTGTGAATGCTTTTTATTTCGCATCCTAACATTAGTAGTGGTTGTTGGACTTGATTACTGATAGGCTATATATTTGGCGTATTGAGGAGTTTAGGGAGAGGGTTAGGTCTAAGGGGGAGAATGAGTTATGGGTTACTGACCTAGTCTCATGTCCGCTTAAGACTAAGTTCGTTAAGCAGTACGCTGAGTTAGCTGAGGCTGCAGCATTCACACCTGTGACTGTGTGGGGTGAGTTAACTCATAGGGGGTTTGAGGATGTGCTTAAGATACTGTTCCCACCTGAGGACATAGTTACTGAGGTTGAGGTAAGTAAGTCGATTGCTGTTGAGGGTCGTGAGTACGTTATTAAGGGTAGGGTTGACGCTATGTATAAGGACATAGTAATAGAGTTAAAGACAGCTAGATCAGACTACAGTATCCCGCACGAACACCACATACTTCAGGTAAAGCTATACCTTTGGATAACAGGGAAGGAGAGAGGTATCTTAATATACGTAACACCTGAAAGGATAGCTGAGTATGAAATAACTAACGACTTAACGGACGATCATGTTAAGGAGCTAGTTCTTGACGTAATTAAGGAGAGGAAGGTACCTAAGTATGGCTGGGAATGTAAGTACTGCCCATATACTAAGGTATGCCCTAAAAAGTTAGTGAGTAGGGTTAGCTAATAGTTTACATCACATAATTATTGTTGAAGGTCTTTCCTCCCTCTTTTCAGGTAATCTAATCTCCCCAACCTTCTGCTCATACTTCCTTATGTTGTCCTGAAGTGCCTTAAGCAGTAGTTTAGCATGTTGTGGCGACATATATATCCTCGTATGTATGTATATCTTAGGTTCTTCACCCTCCCTAGGCGGTATGAAGTAGCCGAAGTCTAGTATGAATGATGTATATGTATGTGATATCCTAACAACGTCGCTGTACTTTGCTTCATCAATAATTCCGTCTTTCTCAATTATCTTAGGTACCCTCATCATCTAGTGAAACACCTGTACGTAAAGTTAGTAGTTGGATTTAAAAATGGTTTTTAGTCATATTTCTATGAATCTATAGGTGTCCCTAATGGATATTGAGGAGAAGTTAAGGAGGGTTCTAAGGAATACGGTCGAGGTAGTTACTGTTGATGAGTTAAGGGAGAGGTTCGAGACTGGTCAAAGGTTGAAGGGTTACTTAGGTTTCGAACCTAGCGGGATTTTCCATATAGGTTGGTTTGTTTGGGCTCTAAAGTACAAGGACTTAGTTGATGTTGGTGTAGACATGCACTTACTTGAAGCTACATGGCATGCATGGATTAATGATAAGTTCGGGGGTGATATGGAGTTAATTAGGCTTGCCGCACGCCATGTTGAGAAGGTCTTGGAGGGCTTAGGTATAGATATGTCTAAGGTTAAGATTGTTGATGCTGAGGACATGGTCTCAGATAAGAACTACTGGGAGCTACTTCTTAGGGTTGCTAAGAGTTCATCGCTATCACGTATTCGTAGGGCGTTAACCATAATGGGTAGGAAGATGGAGGAGGCAGAGCTCGACTTCTCTAAGCTAATATACCCAGCAATGCAGGTTACAGACATATTCTACCTTGACCTAGACATAGCTTTAGGAGGGCTAGACCAGAGGAAGGCACATATGTTAGCTAGGGATGTTGCTGAGAAGTTAGGTAGGAAGAAACCAATAGCCATACACACCCCACTAATTACATCACTGCAGGGAGCTGGCAGAATGAGTTTCGAGGGTGAGGTAGATGTGTTCCATGCTGAGGTAAAAATGAGTAAGTCTAAGCCAGAAACAGCTATATTCATTACCGATACACCTGAAGAGATAAGGAGGAAGTTAAGGAGGGCTTACTGCCCGCCTAAGGTTGAGGAACTTAACCCAGTTATGGAGATAGCTAAGTACATAATATTCTATGAGGGGGAAAGGGAATTCCATATTGAGAGACCGTCTAAGTACGGAGGGCCGATAACCGTATATACGTATGATGAGTTAAGAAAGCTCTATGTTGAGGGCAAACTACATCCGCTAGACCTTAAGAACGCTGTTGCTGAGTACCTAATTAAGTTCTTAGAGCCTATAAAGAAGAGGTTAGTAGCCACTAGGAAGGATAAGGAGGAGTTAAAGCTCTTAATGTCTAGAGTCAGTAGGTAAATGAGTCTTTCTTAGTAGTAATAACTTATTATACCCACTACCGTATATTGTTTGAGGAATGTACGCACGGTTAATGGGGGGTGATTACACGTGAAGTACATGATTAAGGCCAAGATAGAGGTTGATGGGGTGGTTGAGAAGCCTGATATCATAGGCGCTATCTTCGGTCAGACAGAGGGTCTATTCGGACCTGACTTCGATCTACGTGAGCTTCAAGAGAAGGGTAGGATAGGTAGGATACTCGTTGAGATAAGGAGGCATGGTAATAGGATTGTTGGTGAGATAACAATACCATCGAACCTCGACAGGTATGAGACCGCTTTACTAGCTGCTATGATTGAGCAAGTAGATAAAGTAGGGCCTCATAACGCTAGAATTCACGTGTCCTCAATAATCGATGTTAGACAGGAAAAGATTAGGAAGATTATTGAGAGGGCTAAGGACATACTGACTCAGTGGCTTAGGGAGAGACCTATAGATATGAAGGAAGTACTTAATGAACTCATCCAAGTAACTAGAATGGCTGAAGTAATTTATTATGGGCCTGAGAGACTGCCTGCAGGCCCCGATGTCGATAGGTCTGATACAGTGATAATTGTTGAGGGTAGGGCTGACGTAGTTAATTTACTTAGGTACGGGTATAGGAACGTCATAGCGTTAGGCGGAGCTACCGGCAAGGTACCTGAAACGATAATTAAGTTAGCCTCGCGTAAGAAGGCTATAGCATTTATGGATGGTGATAGGGCTGGGGACATGATACTTAAGGAGTTACTTAGGGTTGCCGATATCGATTACGTAGCTAAAGCACCTCCAGGCAAGGAGGTTGAGGAGCTTACAGGTAAGGAGATCGTTAAGGCGTTAAAGAACTTAATACCTGCTAAGCAGTACCTACAGTCATTACTTGAAAGAGAAAAACTACCTGAGAAGTTAGTGCCTAAGGAAGGTAAGGTTGAGGAGGTCATACTGCCCATAAAGGCTGAGGAAGCCGTTAAGGTACCTGAAGTTCCTAAGCCGATAGAATTTGGTTTCTCAATACCATTAAAGGTAGTTGAGGAGACTAAAGCACTTCAAGGTACTTTAGAGGGTAATCTATATGATAAGGATTGGAACTTAGTTAAGCACGTAGCTGTTAGGGATCTTTATGATACGTTAAGTAATTTAGAGCCAGGCAAGGTGTTTGCCGTAGTTGCTGATACCATAGTGACTCAGAGGCTCGTAGACATATCTACTGAGAAGGGCGTTAAGTTAATAGTTGGTGCTAGGATAGGTAACTTAACTAAGAAATCACCTGAGTTAGTTATACTTACTTTCTCGGATATCCTTCATTAAATTACTTCTTAGCGAAGTCAAATAATGACCTAATACCTCTACCTACAACCTTAAGCTGCTTCTCAGTAACTCCGAAGTATTCTAATATCCTAAGTGATGCAGGGATTACCTGGTGGTCTATGTAGTAGTTCGCATCTATGTCTTCAGACTTAACTAAGTTATACGGATACGCCCTCGCGGATATCTTACCTGAGCCCTTAATTATTACGTAACCTATCTTATCACCCACCTCAACTTTCCAACCCTTCTCAATAAGTCTCTTAGCAGCCATTACGTGGGGGGCATCAACCTCATACTCAGATATGGGCTTAGTTAATGTCTTCCATATTATTAACTTCTCCACAGGAATGGCACCGGACTGAAGCTTCTTGATGACATCCCTAACGTAATCTACAGCCTTACTTACCTTGCCCTCCATAAGTATTATATAGGCAACTTTCTCTTGAACCTCCTTAGCTAACTCAGCCCAATCGCCCCTGACAGCCTCAAAACCAACTATGTCTATACCGCCATCCTCGGTTAACCCTATGTATCTCTTCTTAGCCTCAGTAAAGAAGACCCTCTTATAGACCTTATCTATCTTAATCTCAAGACCTAGCTTCTCATGGATTAACCTTATGAATTTATCTATAAGCTCCTTATCATACCTAACGAATAGTGAGTCAGTGTCTCCATAAATTACTTTAAGACCTAAGGACTTTGCTATCTCTATAGCCTTAGTTATCGTCTGCCTACCCCAAGCAGTAACTGCTTCAGCACCAGGTTTGAAGTACCACCTAGCTCCGGGCCATCCCATGTAGCCGTATGAGGCGTTAGCCAGTATCTTAAGTGCCTTCTGTCTCTCATTAAGTACCCTATACTCAGGTGATGAGGGGTCTAACTTCTTCATCTCCTCCCTAATAGCCTTCCTCAACTTAAGTAAGGTCTCAAGAACTAACTTATAGAAGCCCGGTGGTTCCTTCCTAAACATATACCTTACTTCTGGGGCTATGTAACAACCACCATAGATCTCACACTCCTCTTCACTCTCAACGAACGTGTCTGGACCTATGTTATACTTAATCATTATGTTGGGATACATAGCTGAGAAGTCAAGGACTGCTATGTTCTGGTGTACACCTTTAAGCGGCGCTAACACAATGGCGCCTCTATAGGTCTCATAACCTCTTTCAACCCTATTAGGTATTAACTCATCAAAACTATATGCAGCCCTCATTAAGTACCACTCAAGCCTAAAACCAACGCTAGCAGCACCTACCTGATCTAGAGGTAGCCCAGTAAGGTTTGAGAGCTGGATAGCGAACGGAAGGATCTTCTCAGCAATGCCGTATGTTGAGTTAACATCGTCTAGTGAGTACTTGAGTAGTAAGGGTCTTTTCTTAGGGTCGTCCCAGTACTTATACAGCTCATACCAAGGTATTAAGACCCTCTCCTCCCTCTTCATAACACCTAAGTACTCAGCAACTATCTCTAGAGACTTAATCTTAACCTCACCAATCTCCTCAGCGAAGTCGTATAGGTCAACATTAAGCCTACCGGGAACTGATATGTGTCCATAAGTACTTGTTCTTGGCTCAACACCCTTAACCCTGCCGACATCAAGCACTATACCATTTACCTTAGCTCTCTCAAGAAGGTATGGCCAGTCAAACCCATTACTGTTATAACCAACTATTATGTCTGGATCATACTCTAGCACGAAGTTTATGAACTCTCTAATAGGCTTAGCGTCTGATTTACCATCACTTAAGAACTGCTTTACAACGCCGTCATCTGTTCTTACAGCAATGATTATTACAGGGTCTACCTTGGATCTAGGTGAGCCCCTAGGGTTATATACCTCGATATCGAATGCCATAACCTTAAGCTTAGGCGGTATGTGCTTAGGTATTGGCTTAGGATTACCCTTAACTACGTACTCAGCATTAACTCTGTAGGCAGGGGATTTATTAACCTCCTCGACCTCTACTTCAAACCATGAACACGGGGTTATGCCCTTATCTATTAAGTACCTCATAGCGAACCTTATATCAGCCTCAAGAACCTCACGAACACCTCTAATCTTCTTAACCTCCTCTCTATACTCTCTAACGGTCTCAGGTATGACTGTGGTGACCCTTATCGCCTTAACGGGCCTACCGTAGTACTTCTTACCTACTATCTCGACCTTAATTATTGGTGATCTAGGCTTAGATAACCTCCTAATACTTAACGCTACCTGCCTAGCTACGCTTTCATCTTCAGGTAGTACGTAGAAGTAAGGTCTGAAGGTCTTATCACGTAGGAGTATTCTCCTACCTCCCTCATCAATACACCATAGTAGTATGTGTGGCTCCCTACCAACAACCTCATAACTAACATCTAGTAAGTATGCCTTGATATTCATAGTCCTTAATTACCAATATAGAATTCACTTACTTAACTTATTAACCTTAATTTTCAGAGATCAATCTCTTCATCATTACGTAGGCATTGGAGCCGTCGGGGTAGTACTTCTCTATGTAGTCAACGATTTCGTAATTGAGTTTCTTATATAAATTTATGGCTACCTCATTATCCTCACCAACCTCAAGCCTAATGACCTTAGCACCAGAATCCCTTAATAACTCCTCAACAGCCTTAAGTAGTGACTTACCTATCCCCCTACCTCTATATTCAGGATCTACAGCAACCGATATTATGTGACCTAATGCACCACCTCTAAGGAGGGCTATTATGTAACCAACAACCTTACCACTAACCTCAGCTACGAGGAAGTATGGGTGTGCTATGTAGTAGTAGGTAAGTATTAGGGTGTATGGGTATGGGTGCTTGAAGGACTTAAGTTCGATATCGTAGACCTTAGGTAGGTCTTCAAGCCTAACGTTACGTATCTTTACCTCCATAGAGGTACCGACATTCGTATACATCATGTTTCCTAAGTATCTAATACTTAAAATACTTTGTTAAGCATATACTACATACGGACATCAAGATGAAGATAGTGGAGTTTGATGAGAGGAGAGGTAGTGTTAAGGTTAGGGTTGAGGATGAAGATGACTTGTGGTTACTTAGGTCTATAGTAGTTAAGGGCGACGTAGTTTATGCGAGGACATTAAGGGATGTTAAGGTTGATGGCTCTAGGGGTAAGAGGAGGATACCTCTATACCTAGGTATTAAGGTTAAGTCAGTTGAGTTCCAAGCATTTACTGGTAGGTTAAGGATTCGTGGAGTAATTATTGATGGGCCGGAGGAGTACGGACTAAAGGGTTCTCATCACACCATAACCCTTGACATAGGTTCTGAGGTAGAGATAGTTAAGTCTGAATGGAGTAGGTATTTCATTAGGAGGTTATTAAGGGGTGCCAGGAAGAAGTATAAGGTACTTCTAGTTGCTTTAGATTACGATGAGTGTAGCCTAGCCCTACTCTATGAGCAGGGGGTTAGGTACTTACTTGATAAGGAATTCCCGTCCGTAGGTAAGGGTGGTGGTAGGTCCTCAATTAATGAGTCTATAGTTAATGCTGTTGTTAAGCTTATTAAGGAGATTGTTGAGAGGTTCGGAGTTAATGCAGTAGTTATAGCTTCACCAGCCTTCCTTAAGGATGATGTGGCATCAGCCGTTAGGGGGGTGCTGAGGGGTGTTAAGGTATTTACTGATAGCGTAAGTATTGGTGGTAGAGCAGGTATTAGTGAGTTGCTTAGAAGGGATTTAGTTAAGAGCATCGTTAGTAAGTTAAGTAGTATTAAGGCTGAGGAAGTGCTTAATGAATTCATGAGGTACGTAGTTAAGAACCCTAAGAGAGTTGCTTACGGTATTGATGAGGTTGAGAAGGCGGCTGAGTATGGTGCTATAGCTGAGTTACTAGTGCTGGATGAGCTACTCTATAAATCAGCTCCAGAGGTTCGTGAAAGGCTTGAGAGGATTCTTGACCTAGTTGATGGGAGGGGTGGTGAGGTGACAATAGTTAGTAAGGAGTCACCTGCTGGGTTAAAGCTTAAGGGGTTTAGCGGTATTATAGCCATATTACGTTTCGAGCTGGGCCACAGTACTTAAGTCAGCACCTCATCACCACGTACTCATTAGCGTTAAAGTCCTCTATAGGTACCTCATTAAGTACCCTCCTAACCTTAGTCGGGTAGGCCTCAACCACGTAAGCCCTACCTACTAACTCCTTAAGTAAGGATTCATCGTTAAGTACATCACATACGTTGAGATATACGTTGTTCCCCTTAATACATACTTTCCTTAACTCCTTACTTAGGGATATGTAGGTACGTATGTCTGTCCTTATGTAGAGTAACGTCCCCTCAGTAGTTAGTGCTTCATGAGGCCTCTTAGTATTGAGTCCCCTAAGAATCATTCTTAACCTGTACTGATACCTATCCTTAAATATCGCTGGGCAGTAATGTACGGTTATGCTTAAGCCCTCATTCATGACCCACTCAATAACCCTTAAGGCTGTTTCGTGACTACCTTCAGCACTCATGAACCTCTCAGCACTAGGTCTATACCCCCTCATGATTAACTCATCAACATTACTCTCACTAACCTCTAACTCATTCATATTCACGAACTCTAGACCCAGGTCATTGGCCATCAATACCAACCCCTTAAGCCACTCAAACCTACCCGGTATTGCAGGCACCTCAATACCTAAGCTCAACGAACCAACAAACTTAGTGATCACCTTCTTAAGCACCTTAATAGATACCTCATCCACCGGGTGAATTCTCAACTCATCAAGACCCACATTAACTAATTCCTTAAGCATGGATTCAGTCAGTTGCTTACCTGATGTGTATAGATGTATGTGGAAGCCCGTACTGAAGTTCTCTTTAAGTACCTTAATAACTTGGATTAACCTACTGAACCTTAAGAGGGGCTCACCACCGGTGATCCCTACACCCCTACTACCGCATGCCTTAACCTCACTGATTAACTCATCAAAATTATTTACTAACTCATCATTGATGCAGGTTACGTCCCTACCACGCCTCTCATTACTTACTGGGCAGTAGAAGCATGACTCACTACATAACCCTGTGAGAAAGACTACCGACTTAAGTCCCTTCTTACATAACTTACAGCCTGTAGGTAA
The DNA here is from genome assembly GCA_964519505.1 of uncultured Desulfurococcales archaeon. Taxonomy (GTDB): domain Archaea; phylum Thermoproteota; class Thermoprotei_A; order Sulfolobales; family CAZFJX01; genus CAZFJX01. Next base: position 5,686 of record CAZFJX010000007.1, on the reverse strand, counting down.
CTCACCTACCCAGCAACCGAAGTCACCGCAGTTACCCCATAACTTAACCATGGTGATCAACTAATGAATTTCCTAAAGAACTTATTACTCTTAACTAACCTCCTTATAGCCTCCTCAAAAGACTCCTCGATAGTTAGGTAGTACTTAAGGAATATACCGGTCCTACCTACCTCATCCCTCCTAGTAAGCATCGAGACACGCTCCATGACGACCTCTAAGGAAACACCAAGTAGGTTAGCTACGTAAGACTCCCTACCCAAGATACTCATCTCTAGATGACCCCTCTCAGTAGGTCTTATGAGCATTAACCTCTTATTAACTCCAGGGACCCTAACCCCCTCCCTTAACTGATTAGTCTCTAAGTAACCACTAAACCTATAGAACTCGTACTCAGTTGTTTTTAAGTCACTTAAAGGTATAGTGACCACCTTGAGCTCATCTGGGTCTAAGTATATTTCTGCCTTAGGTGTTGTTTGGGGTGTCGCCATAACTATAGCCCTACCAAATATCTTAAAGCCATGCCTAATCAAGCACTGCTCAACTAGGAATGGAGATACTTTATAGGGTATGACTACATCTACGTCACTATCTTCATCAACGTCACCACGTGCTACGCTACCATGAACGATACACTTAAAACCGCATCTCTCTAAGGACTCCATGATCTTAAGGGCTTCATTACGCTTCCTCCTAAGTATTTCCCAACGTCCCTCACCATAGATAACTTCCTTTATTTCATCCTTCCTAACTACCTTCATTCACTTAACCTAGTGTAGTATCTACATAGGGGCATTTAATACTTAAAAACCTAGGCGTGATACGTAACTTTAGGTGGTTTAGATAGACCAAGAACTAGGTTACATAATTATTATAGCCTTCATCATGGCTGAGTTAATTATTTACGCATTATCGAGGCTATCTAGATTTAAGGATATTTTTGAGAAGCGCAATATAGGTGTTTATCCATTCATAATATTCTGGAAGAGACCTAGTGCTAAGAGGTTAAGTGGTGTTGGTCGCGGTATTAGGTTATTAATTAATGCATACGCATTCATAGGCATAGCGGTACTTATCTACTCAATGTTCATCTTCTATAACTTGGTGATTAACTTCGGGTTAGTAGAGATCATTAGGAAGGTAGCTGTAGGTAACGTAACTCAAGTTAAGTCACCATTGGTTCCCGTAGTCCCTGGAGTTACCATACCTTTCAGGGAGTTCATATATATTGGTTTAGGTATAGCTATAGGTGTTGTCGTCCATGAGTTGGGTCATGCGTTAGTGCTTCTCCATGAGGGTATTAGACTTACTGGGTGGGGTTTCGGGGTCTTCATAATATTCCCATTCGCTTTCGTAGAGCCTGCTGAGGATGAGTTTAAGAAGTCACGACTGATTAGTAAGCTTAAAGTACTTAGCTCGGGGGTCTTGAATAATGCTATCTTAGCGGTACTTTTAGCTATGCTCATAATACCACCATTAGCTACCTCATTAGCAGGCTATAGTGTGGTTACGATAACGTCAACAATGCCTGGATCACCTGCTGATAGGGCAGGCATACCTACACCCTCCATAATACTGACCATTAATGACACGTCCGTCAAGGATATTGATGAGTTAAGGAGCTACTTAATGCCTTACGTCAATAAGTCAGTAACCTTTAATATGACCCTAATACTTCCTAACGGCTCTATAGGTAATTACTTAATTAGGAAATTAAGTAATGAGTCTTTACTAGGGATATACATTACTCAGGACGTTAAGGAACTAATTAATGCTGGTGGGCGCTACATCGTTAAGGACCCACCTCAACTACCTCTCTTTAGGCTTGCTTTCTGGACCTACATAGTTAACTATAGCTTAGCCATTATTAACGCAGCACCACTGATAGTTACTGATGGTGCTCAATACATTAATGAGTTACTTAAGAAGTTCTTAGGTGAGGATAGGGGTGGTAAGGTATCTAACGCCATCCAGATATTTACCGTAGCATTAACGATCATATTACTGATTATAGGGTTGTTAAGGAGGGTTTAGCCCTTACTCACAAATATCCATGGGTACTTACGCTTAATCACGTACCCTAACTTCTCATAGAGCCTTATAGCTACCTCATTACCCACCTCAACATGAAGTATCGACTTAGCACCTGAAAGCACAGCATCCCTAGTTATTGCTGACGCCACCACCTTCCCAAACCCCCTACCCCTATAGTCGGGGTGGGTAAATACATCACCAACAACCCAAATCACAGGTGTTCTTAGGTATGCACATGCGAAAGACACTAACTCACTATCAACGAATACCCCATAATACCTTAACTTACTAAGTAGTTCATTAGCAACATCCGTACTAACGGACCTACCCTGAACTTCCTTAATCTTTAAGAACTGACTTAAGTCACCAATACCTAGCCTCCTAGCTAACTCTGGCTTAAATGGTTTGAAGTTACTCTCATTAACTTCCATAGTGTAAAAGTACTTTAACTCACACTTAAAGCCCTCACTACTTAACTTACTCATTACGGACTCTATAAGCCCCTCACTATATAGATGTATCACTGACCTATTACAAGGTTTTAAGTACTTAATTAAGTCCTCACCATCACCCCAGATATGGATGCCGCATACTGAAGGACCTTTCCACGTAAGTAAATACGCACGTATTGAGTTACCACACACCTTAAACCATACATCAACCCTACCAACCTCATAAGCAATATCATAGAAAAGATAAACATGAACTAAAGGATCACTAAAGAAAAGATCACGAATCAAACCCAACAACCTAAGGCATGAACCACAAAAACCAACAACACCACAACCCAAGAAATCACCACCCAACAAAAACAATGGAGAACAAACATAAAAAACACAACACAGCAACAACCCATTCCCGGCTCTGTCTTGGGAGACACAGTACCAATATATAAGCCTTTCCCCTCATGTAGAGAATTACTCAATCCACCAAAAGAGAATTAAGGAGTTGTTACTGAAAAACATATATCTATTCCCGACCCACACATGGGAGTGATGGAGAACTAGTTAAGAAGAAGAGGCCTCATAACACCATAAAATAAATTAATGATGAGCATGACAACATAAAAACTTATATATCACAAAGATAATAAATTAAATAGAAAATACAGAAACCGTAGGTAGAGGCAAAATACAGAATCTAAACAATAGAATTGAAAGTGTATGATGACCGGTGAGAAATGTAAGAAGTGTGCTGAAAGAATCTAAACAATAGAATTGAAAGTCCTTACCATATATGAACGCTCTAAAGATCAAACAACCCGCGAATCTAAACAATAGAATTGAAAGATGCTGAATGAAGATACCATCACCAACCAACCAAGTGCCTTTAGGTAAGAATCTAAACAATAGAATTGAAAGAGGTCATCAGGTATGGTGCCGTACTCCATGAGCGTCTTCATCAGGAATCTAAACAATAGAATTGAAAGTATCAATTTTTGCGGCGGCTTCATCAAGCCAAACCTCAGCGGAATCTAAACAATAGAATTGAAAGGTAAATGTCAAGTTCCCTAGCCTTCTTCAAAAGTTTCACTAGAATCTAAACAATAGAATTGAAAGTGATATAGAGATGTGCCTAGACCTTGATATTGAGGTAAAGGAATCTAAACAATAGAATTGAAAGTTCCTAGGCACCCTACGCCTTAGTTTAAGGTACTTCATGGGAATCTAAACAATAGAATTGAAAGAGCTAAAGAGAGCATGGAAAAGCCCCACAAACCGCTGAATCTAAACAATAGAATTGAAAGTAACCGTGATAACCATGACAGCACCATATAAAATAAAGTATCTGAATCTAAACAATAGAATTGAAAGCTCATCTTCAGCTCCTCGTCGCTTAGGTCTGAGCAGTACTCGGAATCTAAACAATAGAATTGAAAGACCCAGCCCTCAACAGTATATGTTACCATAGATGCTTCTGAATCTAAACAATAGAATTGAAAGTTCCTTATTTCCTCCTTTTTTTCTTCCTTACTTGAAGCCTCTACCTTACGAATCTAAACAATAGAATTGAAAGTGCCCTTCGGGTAAGCCCACTTGACGTCGAGGGCACCGAACGAATCTAAACAATAGAATTGAAAGTTGAGGCGAAGCTAGCCGCGCTCAGGGCCTATAGGTAGCTTAGAATCTAAACAATAGAATTGAAAGAACGAATACTCCACGTCTGGGTTGCCACCAACACCCACTAAGAATCTAAACAATAGAATTGAAAGGTACTAACTCTATTGGTGCAGGTAAGAGCTTGGACTTGATTTGAATCTAAACAATAGAATTGAAAGATTGTACTTAAGTAATGATTCTAAAGCCGCCGTCTCCGTCTCGAATCTAAACAATAGAATTGAAAGAGCTTTCATGTCAACACCGTCTAGACTTCTTATAGCCTGAATCTAAACAATAGAATTGAAAGCATTAGTGAATGCCTTAACAGCCCACTTGCCTATATTTACTTCCGAATCTAAACAATAGAATTGAAAGATACTTTATTAAAAAATATGTGGGTTACTTAAACATGCTTTAAGAATCTAAACAATAGAATTGAAAGAAACGCATGCCTAGGCTCAGGCATACCTACCCCCTCTACTTCCTGAATCTAAACAATAGAATTGAAAGGTGATAATTTTTACGACTCTTAATAAGTGAGCATAATTATTAGGAATCTAAACAATAGAATTGAAAGAATAGATACCCCAAGGCACTACTAAGAATGTTTAACGTTAGGTGAATCTAAACAATAGAATTGAAAGTTTCTCGTACTCAATGACTATGTCTATGTTCACTGAAGAATCTAAACAATAGAATTGAAAGTAACGGTTTTTTCAACTATTTTACATTCCTTGAACCTAAGCCTCTGAATCTAAACAATAGAATTGAAAGTTCTGACAACCATCATCTCTATTACTGAGGTGAATCTAAACAATAGAATTGAAAGTTGGATGCTATTGGAAATCTGAATATTAAGATGTCATATGTGAATCTAAACAATAGAATTGAAAGGAATATATGCTTGACCTTCCTACCCTCACTCTTGGTTTCTTAGAATCTAAACAATAGAATTGAAAGTATATATTTTGTAGAGCGATTCGGTTACCTCCCTTGGTAGTGAATCTAAACAATAGAATTGAAAGGGGCCTTGACACTAGTATCTAGGCTAGCTAAGAACACTGAATCTAAACAATAGAATTGAAAGATTTCTTGA
>CAZFJX010000007.1:0-450 GCA_964519505.1 uncultured Desulfurococcales archaeon | reverse complement strand
GCCTAGTATCGAGCCTACGAATCTAAACAATAGAATTGAAAGATTCGCCTACGGCGCTGCCTCAGGCGCCGTAGCGCTAGCCAGAATCTAAACAATAGAATTGAAAGCGACATAAGCGGGTGGTTCAAATACAGCTATAACCCGCTCGAATCTAAACAATAGAATTGAAAGTTGGGTCCATACTTCCCTACCTCGTTTAAGTAATGCTTAATGAATCTAAACAATAGAATTGAAAGACTATGATTTTCCTCGCCTTAGGCTTCCACTTGGCCTGTAGCTTGAATCTAAACAATAGAATTGAAAGGATAAGGTCTTCGAAAGCCACGTTAAGGTCGTTAAACCCAAGGAATCTAAACAATAGAATTGAAAGATTATTCTCGCCGTTACGGCTGAGGTACGTAACGCCAACATAGAATCTAAACAATAGAATTGAAAGAACATCGGTGTTAA
>CAZFJX010000006.1:0-104084 GCA_964519505.1 uncultured Desulfurococcales archaeon | reverse complement strand
CCATAGTTAATGAGTATGCTGTATGGATACCTTCATTCGGCTATGCAGTTAACTACGTTGTTGGGTCAAAGAAGTATGATCCATCAAAGCTGAGTATAGAATATGTTGATAAGGTACTTGAGAAGAGGGATGTAAAAACCAGGTTCTATAGTGGTAGGGCTCATCTAGGGATGATGTTACTACCTATAATTAAGATGAAGTAAGTGGCTGCCCGTATTTCTTTTAAGTATTTGGGAAGCTACAATTCCGTGAAGCAACTACATCCCTACTAGTAACTACACCACTAGGTAACTTCACCCACCTATAGTTGATAAACTCTAGTTTCCCACCTAATGGTGAAGTTTTAGATGAATTCTTTGAATTAACATGGAGTACTGGAAATCCATTAATTAAAGCCTTATAATGTACGTACTTCCGTATTCTCCTGTAACACCATAGCATGTTCTCCCAGTTAAACCTTGAGCCACCGTTGGTTCTAAACCTAATCCATGATAAGTCTTCTAAAACGATTAAAGCATCATACTCTCTTGCTATTTTTGCTATGCTTCTTGAGATGTAATGACATGAGTCTCTGAGAATATTCTTTGCTCTAGTAAACCATCTCCTTCTAACATCCCTAACATGCTTGATAAACCTCCATGAGCTAGGATACTTTCTCTGCAACCTTTCAGCTAACTTTTGATGTGTAACGCCCTACTTAATCCTCTGAAAGGTAGTGTACCTATTGTTACTAGATTGCCTTTCAAATCTATGATAGTGTATGATATATTGTTAAAGTTAATGTCTACACCTACGATGGCCCTTGGATGTCTAAGTACCACCCCCTTCTCAAAGGTAAGGTATACTCATATTGTATTGCTTTTATAGCTTACATGTATCTTCTTGAGTTCCCAATCACCATTAAAGTATTTATCCAGATAATTATACCATAACTAGTTTTAGCTCTATCCATTCATTATCGAGAACCGTTATTCTTAGTGTCTTGGTGTCTAAGTCCAGTCTGTAGTCCTGACAACCTAGTCTAGCAGTTAGCTTCTTTAATACTGGTCTCCCACTCTATGTTCTTGAGACCCTGAATTCTTTATTCTCTATCATTAGCTCCAGTTGATACCTAGCAATCTTTCGAGCAAGAACATGAATGACTCCTAATTCGTATCTACTTAGCTTCTTACTTCCACCCTTTATGGATGTGTAGATTTCTGTGACTTCACCTATTATCTCCTCCGTTAGGAGTGCTAGATGCTGGTTCCTAACGGCCTTAACTACCTCTCTCGCCCTTCTCTCAATCTTATGACAGTGATGTGCCCTGAAACCCTGTTTCCTCAATAACTTATAGACCTATAGTGTAGCTCCTCCATGGAGGGTATTTCCTTATCAAACCATATCTGGTCTATAACGTACTGTGACCAGTCACGGTATGCTCTAAGGAATTGTAGGAGTTTATGGTGGCGGCTAGGGTTGGGGATAACTGCCTTTACCTTAGCAGTTATTAAAACCCTCACCCCCTAGCCCCCTAAATAATAGTAGTATAGTGAGACAGATCCTATAAATTCTAGTCTCAAATTAATATACTAACGAGAGAATGAGCTATGTGTATAGTTTCGAGGCTAAGATTATGAAATATGGTGGTGGAAGATACGTAATCTACCCACTTAAGGAATACCAAGAAAGACCCAAACAATTCCATGGGAGAAAAGTCAAGGTTGTAATAATAAATAGAACCAGAATAAGGTTTCCAAAATACTAAGTTTCCCAAGTAATCATAAAAACAAAGATACCATCAACTACCGAGTAATCTTCTTTTTACCTCGCTATAGTACGCTAAGGCCCATAAAGCCCTAGCAGCCCTCTCAGGTGATGTGTAAGTAGGTATACCACCCTCTTCTAACTTACGTTTAAAGTCCTGAACTATCTTAGAACCACCGTAAACAACCGTAACGAGAGGTTTCTCAGGGTACCGCCTCTTTAACTTAATTAATTCATCACCTAACTCTATAGTTAACCTAGGCGGCTGAAGTAGGAACACGCCAAATACGGCATCAAATTCGTCAGACCTCAAGGCAGCTTCAAAGGCTATTAAGTACCTTTCATTATCTGTATCTCCCGCAACATCTATTGGGTTTCTTAATGAAACATGAGGTGGTACCTTCTTACTCAACTCCCTCTTAATCTCCTCAGGCGTTTCAGGTACTTCAAAACCTAGTTGCTCTAAGGAATCTGTTGATAAGACACCTATACCACCACCATCAGTAATTATAGCTACCTTCCTACCCTTAGGTAATGGTTGCTTGGCTAATGCCTTACCCATATCGAAAAGCTCTTGAAGGTTTTCTGCCTCAATAACGCCTATCTGCTTAAAAGCACTTCTATAAACCTTGTAAGCACCGGCTAAGGCGCCTGTATGTGATGATGCTGCGGCGGCACCACGAGCTGTCTTCCCTGCTTTAAGAACTATGATTGGCTTCTCTTTTAAAAACTCTTGAGCAACCTCCCTAAACCTCCTACCAAAGTTTTGTTTAAAGCCTTCAACATATATTAAGACTACTTTAACGTTGGGGTCCTCCTTAAAGTACTCAAGCAGGTCTGCTTCATCAACATCAACCCTATTACCGTAACTTACCGCCTTAGCAATACCTATACCTTCACTAGCCGCAAAATCAAGCATCGCTGCCGCTAAAGCGCCGCTCTGACTAAGTATAGCTATAACACCTGGTGGGGGTCTCATCATTCTCTCTTCAGGTATAAACCAAGTATCAACACCAGAGAAGGCGTCATAAACGCCTAAACAGTTAGGGCCTATAATCCTAACACCATACTCCTTAGCTACCTTCACTAACTCCCTCTCCCTCTCAACACCTTCACCACCAATCTCACTAAAGCCACTTGAGATTATTACAGCAGCTTTAACACCTTTCTTACCCGCATCCTCAATAACATCAATAACTACGGATGCCGGTACTACTACAACAACTAAGTCAACAACTTCAGGTATCGCTGAGACCTTAGGGTAGCACTTAATCCCAAAGAGCTCATCGTACTTAGGGTTAACGGGGTATAACCTACCCTTGAACTTCCTCATTAGCAGATCAAGTACTACATATCCAAGCTTGTTTCTATTTGGTGTAGCACCAACAACAGCAATACTCTTAGGGTTAAAGAAATTATCTAGCAAGTTAACACCATCATGATATTTAATAGTAGGTTTATTAAGCGTTCCCTACCTACCGTGGCTTTTCATTATTTGAATACTTTTAATCATGGTAGGTCATAGCGCTCTTCCCCGCCCAGCACCCTCTGGACACCTTCACTCTAGGCGCCCTACCTAGGGATACTGCTCGACATCTGCAGGGTTAGGCTGGTAGTTTCTTCGCATAATCTTTATATACTGTAGTTTATAAGTTTGATTACGGTAGGCGATATTTATGAGTTACGAGGTATATATCTTCGAGGCCAAGTTAACTAATGTTGGTGCTGGCTACATGGGCATTTACATACCTAAGGATGTTGCTCGGAAGCTTGAGAGGTATAAGGGTAGGAAGGTGGTGATTCATGTCTACGTACCTAAAGAGAGCTAAACCACCGAAGGAAGTAACGTTGAGAGTAAGAACGGTGTTAGAGAATGAGTTAGCATATTACTTCTACCTATTGACTGTGAGATTTAGAGCTGGAGTAATTAAAGCGTTGAATTATAAAAAGAATGGGATTACCAGTATTACCGAACCCTACAGAGTAACGTATTCCCTGATAAGTAATAAGAGGTATGCAGATGGAGTTGACCTGATAGTAAGGGAGATGATGGAGTCCGCTAAAGGTCTCAGAATACCCTTAGATAAGGTAAAGCTAAAGAATTGATCACTAATACAGTCAAGAGGTTCTCCTAGACCTGAAGATAGGGGTAATAGGGACATAAGGCTAGTTAGTAGGGATAAGGCGAAGGTAATGCTCTGTAATGGTTCATACTGGAATAATTAATTATAAGTATTTAGTGTTAGTTATTAGTTTATGATGGGTGTTGCTGAGTGGGTTAATGAGGATTCCTGTTCTTTAAGCTTCCTCAGTCCTCTATACGCTATCATGTATGCGCTCGCCATGTGTCTATCTAGCCCTTTCTCCCTCATTATCTGTCTATGGGTCACACTACTACTTACCTCCCTTGGATTAATTAATATAACCGTGAACCCCCTTCTTTATCGACATATGAAACAACTAAAAGAAACTATAATCTTAGGCATGAACAAAATATTTATTAATAAATACCATCTATACTGATGGGGTGCTCCAGTAATGGAGTATGAGATACTTTGTAAACCTTCATATTCAGTACTTAAGGTTAAGCTCCTGCCAGGGGAGAAGGTGGAGGCTGAAGCTGGCGCCATGATGATGTATGAAGGTAACGTCGAGGTTAAGACTAGGAGTAGGGGTTTGTTAAGGGCATTAACTACTGGTGAGTCACTTTTCACTAACACCTACATAGCTAGGTCCGAAGCAACTATATGGTTCGCACCTACTCTGCCTGGTGATATAGCTTACATACCATTAGATGGTGGTAAGGGCATTATAGTTAATGATAAGGCGTACCTAGCTAGTCACGGGGATATTAAGCAGAAAGTAATTTGGAGGGGTTTTAGGGGTGTCTTCGGAGGCGGTGGACTCCTATGGCTTCACTTAACAGGTGTTGGTGGTGTATGGGTTAATGCATTCGGTGCTTTAGTAGAGCGTGAAGTAGATCCTAGTAAGGAGTTAATCATTGATAACCTACACTTAGTAGCTATGGATGATACCCTAGACTACGAGATAAGGAAGTTCGGAAGACTTAAGACGTTCCTATTCGGTGGTGAGGGATTCGTATTTAGGGTTAAGGGGTACGGTAGGCTATACCTACAAACTAGGAACTTAGCCGCATGGTTAGTTAGAAGTAAAGGTTAGTTTTCTAGGTAGTGGTGTAGTTTCTTTTAGATGCTCTCTACTAAAGAAAGCCGTGAAAAGGAAAACCACAACAGGAAGTTTTTCTTTTGTTCATGAGCTTTGTTATGTATTTAGATATGTGTATAAATACGTGTTTATATATGTATTTATCAATTAACAAGGTTTAATGTCATGAACCAAAACGTATAATACTAGTATATATAAATGTATCACATTATAACACTTAAATGTCGTTTCAATGAGCCCCGTCTGCGGGGGGCTCGGGGGAGGGGGTGTGTTGATGAACCCTTTCATCCGTACACTTGATAAAATATTTGGTGAATCACGGTTCTCGTATTATTTGTTTCAAGAAATGGTATGAGTTCATCTATTGTGATAAATTCTTTACAGATCCCGATGGATATTAATTCGTATTTATCTATTACTGCTCCAAGGCTTGATCGGTACAGAGACCATTTTTCTATGAGTTTCTTTAGAGAAGCATATCTTTCGAGGTTAACGTTAGATACTACTGCTTGAGCCTCTTGGTCGTACCATATTGTTTTAGTCACACTACTAATGGTTTGCTTCATTCCTATATATTGTTATTGCTAAGTAGATGCCGTACCCATTTATCCAGTTCCCCGCTCGGTCTATTATTACCCATTTATCACTATGTTTTACCAATACGGCCTTGCAGCCAGAGCTGGTAGAGTACCATCCTAGCAGGTATGTTCCGTATCCTTTATTCATAAACACAGAGTACACTAATAGTGCTAAGTCTCATTTACTCAAAGCTATTGTGAAAACCTTGTCTAGTATTTTTCGAAAACAGAAATATAGGACTGAGAAGATCGTAATTATCGGTATATCTGAGAATGATGAGAGAGACTCAGTTATGATGAATACCTAGATGTTCATATATTTATATGCTATATGTACTGCTGCATGGGCTTTAACGAAGTTCTTAAGTGTTCGTTTGGTTTCTGTGATTATCTCCTTAGAATCTAGTGATGAAGTAGCGGTCTCTACTTTTCTCTTAGATGTAAACATTGCTAATAAACTGAGTCCTTTCTTACTACTATACATTGCGTGGCCTAGTCCAAAGTCTTTGAAATCTATTCTTATCGATAATTCTTCACAGTCTTTTGATTTCTTGTAATAAGTTGACGCATTATGTACTCTACTGAATTTTGGATAATAGTATATTCTTATCGTATTTATCGGTGCTTTCATGTTTAATGCTTGTCTAGGGTCTATTGATTTGAATTTCTCAGATCCTAGTATTGTGAGGAGTAATTCTAGGAACTCTTCAAAGAACTCTATGGTTTTACTATGTTTAGCGTGTATTTCTACTTCCCCAGTTTTTAGGTACTCAAGAATAGGATGGGATGCAAGGAAGTATAGTCCCCAGTCCGGTGGCTCGTGGTTTGGTAAGTGTATTTTTCTTCTGCTACTCCATGTATATGTTACTTCGTTCATGAATTTTCTCATAATACAGAACTCCATAGCGGAGATCTTAACGGATGTTTCATAAATGGAGACATCAATAAGTTGTGACACCGGTGACCTAATATATCATGGTATCCTTATGAGACTTCTAAATACTAGTACTAGCTTGTCCTCCTCCACAGGTGCGAATACGTATAGGCTTCTACTAGCAAATGGGATAATTTCCTCGATAATTTTTCAAGACCCATCCTTAGAGTAGATACTGCGTCCCCGATGCTCTTAGTACTCCTAGTTCTAAACGAAGCATTGTACCTCCCCAATAAAAGAGGAGCATAAAATAAAAACAGTACTCCTACTAGTAATCTTTCAGGTTTTCTAGTTACTTCGAATATGGAAAAATTGTTTCAGAAATTATTGTTGAGAACTCGGACAGAATCGCGGTAATTGCGTCGGGATCACTATATGTATATGTCCTTAATCTAGGAGTAGCACTAAATCCATCGGCACAGCGGCTTCAAAGGAATATGGTAATTGCTGAAAGCACTAAAACACTACAAGTAGCCTTAGTTAAGAGCGGTTTTTAAGTACATATATCTATCAAAGTGTTAATTATTAAGCATTGTAGGTAGGCTTTATATTACTAATCATCACTTTTTATTTTGAAGGTGCCATAAATGGCTCCCGAAGAGAGACCAACAGCAGCTTTCGTGCTTCTATTGGTCGGAGGCATCATAATACTCATAGAAGCTATAATACTCGGTGTTGCTGCCGCTGTTTTAGGTCTTGTTATAGTTGCTATACCAGGGGCAGGTTTAGTTGGTAGTGGCGTATTAGCCGCTATAGTAGCTGTGGCATTTATATTGGCTATATTAATCATTGTTGCTGCATTTAAGGTAAAGAGCGGCGAGCCAGATACGGTAAAGAAGTGGTCCATCATAGCGTTAGTATTATCAATTATTGAGTTAATATTTGGTGGGGGCTTCTACATAGGCTCTATACTAGCGCTTGTTGGTGCTATCTTAGGCTTAGTATGGAAGCCTAAAGCAACAGCTACCACAGCCGCACCAGCAACAGGCACAACCACAGCAACTTCTCAGTAATTAATCACATAATGAAGTCAGGTCCTTTAAACGATATTTTTTGCAGGTTATAACCTAACGATAAATACCTTAGCAAGTAGGTCGCCATGCCTAACAAATCTCTCATGAAGAACCTCAACACCTACTTTAAGTATAGCCTTTCTAAAATCCTCGTAGGATCCCGTAATGACCGTAAGTACTGAGTTATGTAATACTTTACTCAAGGTCTTAAGTAACTTAGTGTAGAGTATATGAACCTTCTTTATATCGAAAGACCTTATGCCGTAAGGTGGGTTAGTAACCACGTACTTAAACACCTCATTAAATCCGTAGGTCTCTTCAGATGTAGCGTCACTAACAAATACCTTCACAGTATCAAGCACCATACCCGAGTAAGTATTCATTAACGCACCAGCCACGTGCTTAGGGCTTATATCTGAGCATGCTATGTAGGGTTTCTTGAGCTTTATATTATCGATTAAGGAGTCCCTAATCTCCTTATCTAGATCCTCATCATAGAGACGTAACTTGTAGAGAAGGTAGTCATCCCTAAAGAGGAATATAGGGTACTTCCTAACCATATGTGCTGCCTCTATAGCTATAGTGCCGCCACCACACATAGGGTCTATTAAGGGACTACCATCATAATTAACTAACCTAAGCATTGAGGAGGCTATGACGGGCTTTAGAGCCGCTGGGTGATCGTAGACCCTGTACCTCCTTTTGTGGAGTGACTCACCCGTAGTGTTGATACCGACTATAAACTCATTCTCAATTAAGTAAGTGTATATCTCTATATCAGGATTATCTAAGTTCACCCTTAACCTAACCCCACTACTATCTCTATAGGAATCTATGACCGCTTGTCCAGCTATTCTGCGTATGTCCATGGATGTGAAGTCATGCTTACCCACTCTCTCAGCCCTAATAGCAAATGATTGTGTAGGTTTTACGTAGTTAGTAAAGTCTATTGACTTAATGACCCTATAGATATCATCTAACTTACTTATCCTCTCCCTAGAAAGTAGTATGAATAACCTGTTTATGGTTCTAGCCATGTAGTTAATTAAATACATTAGCCTTAAGTCACCCTTAAAGAAGACTCTACCCCTACATACATCAGTCACCACTGCCCTAAACTCCATTAATTCATTAGCGCTTACGTCCTCAAAACCTTCACTAACAGTAACGAACCACTGCAAGTACCGTTACCTCAGTACCCAACTACGTAAATATAAATTTAAGTGTAACATGTGGGTACATGGGTATTCCTGTGTGTTTATCCATAGGTAAGATTAAGGGGTTAGCTAATTTTGAGGTCATAGCGACGTTCAACGGTGATTCAAGAAAGGTGGTATCTAAGTCTGGTGGTGATTTAAGTAAGGCAGAGCCGACTGAGTTATTCCTGATGGGTATAGCCATATGCTATCTACATTATTATTCAATAAGTTAAGGAGTAGGGGGTTAGGTGTTACCGAAGTAGCGGTTAGTGCTTCAGCAATTATAAACCCTAAGGAGGTTAGCGGTGATGAACCTATATCTAGTGAGGGGCTAATGAACTTCAAGCTGATAGTGATGACTAAGCCGAGATTCGATGAGGGATTAATACATGAGTTAGTAAGGGACGAGCTATTTAGATGCCCAATAACCAGGGTCATGGCTGTCGACCCTCAAATAATATACGTTAGTTAAAGAACTAACTTAGTGAAATTAATGAAGCGTACCTCAACTGTGTATTGATAGGGGGCAAGAAGCTTATTAAAAATTCTTACGATAACCATGAGTAGTTAGTTAAGTGGTAGAAGGGAAGAAGATGGGCCGGGAGTAGACCCGCCCCGTCTTCATCCGCACCCGTGACTCGGGTCTGTTGACGGGACCGGGGTTCAATTAACTAGTTGTTTAGCAAGTATTTAAAGACTTACTTCCTCCTTAAGTTTATTCCCGTATGTATTGATGTGCACTAACTCACTTAGCCTCTTTAACCTTTTAGGTTTAGGTTTCTCAGCAGGCCATCCTATAGCTATTATTGAGTGCAGATGTCTGCCTTCAGGTAACCCTAAGATTTCGTACATTTCTTTAACGCCTCCAGGATTTATCCATACAGCGCCAAGACCCATAGAAACCGCGGCTAACCATACGTAGATAGCAACACACGCGCCATCCTCAATATGTGTTGGGGTATTGGGATCTGTAACTATGGCTATAGCTGCTTTAGCATTAAGTAAGGGTTCTGATGACGGTCTTCTGGCGTTACCTAACCTTTTAAGAATATCCTCATCAGTTATTATTATGAATTCCCAAGGCTGCCTATTCTTTCCGCTAGGTGCGTGCCTAGCTACATTAACTATTTTTATTAAGACTTCAAGAGGAACTTCTCTATCTAGAAACCTCCTAATACTTCTACGCCTCAACAATAGCTCCATCAAGACCCCTAATCGATATTTATTAAATGCGGTTAAAATGCTTAGGTACGTTACTTAAGGGGTCAGCATTTCCGGCATTCTTCATCTAATCTATAGACCCTCTTCTCATCATTCACTAAATACTTAACATCTACGGTTATAAAAACAACACTTGTTATGATGGTTATTCTTAATTACTTTGCTTAAGTTAAATTCTATATGGGTAGGAGTTAGGTCTGCGGTGTAGTTAGTGATTGCGGAGAGCTTCCTATTCCAGATACTTTTGCTACTTGTGTTGGCGAAGGCCTTAGGCAAGGTTTTTGACCTACTTTCACTGCCTAGGGTTGTTGGTGAGTTACTTGCTGGCATTATTTTAGGTCCTTCGCTTCTTAACTTAATAACTCCTAGAGAGGAGCTTGAGGTCTTGGCCGTTCTCGGTGTTGTTTTCTTTATGATGTCCGCAGGTCTTGAAATTGATTTAGGTAGGTTCATTAAATATTGGAGGCAGGGGTTCGTAATAGCTGTTATGGGCGTCATAGTTCCCTTTACTTTAGGTTATTGTATCGGGATAGCTTACGGACTAAACTTTATTCAGTGCTTTGGTTTAGGGACGTCTCTCTCTATAACAGCCATAGGACTTAGTGTTAGGGTTCTCATGGATCTGAGGATGCTTAGGACTAGGGTAGGGCTAGCCGTTATAAATGCCGCTATAGATGATGATGTCATTGGACTTATACTTATGTCGGTAGCTTTCTCATTAGCTACTGAAGGAAGTGTTGCTTTCCACGTAACGGCTTTTTCGGTTTTAAGTAGCGCATTATTCATAGGTTCGGGTTTCTTAGTTACTAAGTATGTATGTACCCACCTAAGGGTTAGACTATTTGTTGATAAGTACTTTAGGTCACCAACATCTCAATTAGTCTTAGCTATATCACTGGCATTCCTATTCGGGTTGCTAGCTAGAGTCGCCTCACTGCATGAGATAATAGGTGTATTCATAGCTGGTATGTTACTTAGGGGATTACTTTCATGGAAAGTTGAGGGCGAGATCTTTGATTTCACATTCGCTTTCTTCGCCCTATTATTCTTTTCATATATAGGCATAAAAACAGATCTTAGAGTAATTACTCAAATATCTGATTTAATCTTGGCCGTCATTGTTGCGGCATTCGTAGGTAAGATACTTGGTGGTTTCTTGGGAGCTAAGATATCTAGGTTTACTAACGGTGAAGCCCTAATTGTAGGCATAGCCATGAATAGTAGGGCTGCCGTGGAGCTGGCTATAGCTAGTGCCTTCTATTCATTAGGGATCTTCACTTTAGAGCTTTTCTCAGCCGTTGTATTAATGGCAGCCGTAACCTCAATAGTAACACCTATACTTCTAAAGTTAGTTGCTAAATACGTTACCGTTACTTAATAGCTATACTTAAAAGCATTTTAAAGACTTACATTAATGGTAGGGAAGTAAGTAAATGTCCTTAGGGTATGCGGACTTACCACTACATTACGGCCACGTACCTAGATGGTTAGCTGAGCTTATGAAGAAGTTAGCTAAAGCTATACTTGAGGTCATGGTGATTGAGTATGGAACCACTAAGGTACTTGAGAGGCTCTCTAACCCGTTATGGTTTCAAGCATTCAATAATGCCATAGGCATGGATTGGGATAGTAGCGGTTCAACAACTGTAACTACGGCCATTATTAAGGAGGTATTAAGGAATAGTGACTTAGGTATAGTGGTAGCTGGAGGTAAGGGTAAGGTATCACTAAGAACACCTGAAGAGGTAGCTACTTATGGTGAAAAATTAGGGTTATCAGCGACTAAGATTAGTGAATTGACTAATATTTCGAGACTTACGGCTAAAATAGATACGGTACTCCTTCAAGATGGTTTTGCACTCTACCATCACGCATTAGTATTTAGTGATAAGGGTGAGTGGGTAGTTATTCAGCAAGGAATGAATACCGAGTCAAGAATTGCTAGAAGATACCACATAGCATGGTTTAAGATTACACCAAATGACCTTTCAGAGGAACCACATACGGGAGTAGCTTCTGATACTGTAGTTAAGCCTTTAAACCTAACTGATAAAGTCTCTAGGGAATGTAAGAAAGTAATTATTGACTTACTTAATGAACCCCCAAAGAAGATCTATGGATTACTTCATGAGGTTAATAGGTTAATTAAGGGTGTGAGGACTTTAGTAGGTACAGAGCTTGTTAGACCCATAGACAGAAGCATACCTTATTATAGGCCCGTAAGGCTTACCCACACATTACTGACTAAGCTAATGAGGGCTTATGAGTTAAAGCCCAAAGACATTAAGGAAGCCTTATTAGTGAGGAATCTAGGTCCTGAAGTCTTTAGGGCGTTAAGCCTTGTTTCTGAGTTAATATATAGGGAGCCACCATCGTTAAGGGACCCCACTACGGAGCCTTACGACCCATTTAAGTACGCGTTTACAGTCGGCGGTAAGGACGGAATACCATTCCCAGTTAAGAGAGAGTTAATGATTAAAGTTATTTCAGAATTAAGGGATGTTATTGAGTCAGCTAAGTTAGGTAAGAGAGAGAAGTTACTGGCCCTTAAGTCCTTATCTAAGTATGCACCTAAAGACTTAGGTGTTCACTAACGCATAAGGTGACTGAGTCATTAAGGTAAATAATGATGTAGCGTTTAAGTTGGGTAATTTACTTAAGTCATTAGGACTTAACCACATACATATTATAGAGCGTGAAGACCCTCAATTAAAATCACTTGTGGAGTTAAGTAAATCTTTAAGGAATGTTGAACTTGTGCCAGTGGTTTCGTTGCTTAATGGAGTTATTAGTTATAGGTTAAGCTGTAAAGGGGAGGATTACTGGGCGGAATTCAGTAGGTCGGTGGTTAGGTACTTAAGTGATAAGGACCCTTCAAGCGCCGTAATATCCTTCTTGGAGAGTTCTAAATGTAATAGGTTATTTAAGGAGGTGAAGAAGGCTAGGATAATTAAATTAAGGAATTTAGGTTTTATTGATGAGTTAATAAGTAATTTAAGTATTTACTCAAGGGACCTAAAGAGGTTATGGTTATTGCTAGCTAATTCACTAGGCTCTAATAAGGATAGCAAGACTGTTGTTTTTGCAGTAAAAATGTTTTACTATGGGTGGTTTGCATCCTTTAATGAATGGTTAAGTATTCCTAAGGAAGTACCTATACCCCTAGACGTACGCGTAGCTAAAGCAACGCTTAACTCAGGGCTTCTGAAGGTAAATAATCTTAAACACCCTAAGTTAATTAATAGGCTCATTAGCGGTACATATAGACGTATGGCCATAAATGCTTGGCGCTTGGTTAGTGAGCTGTCATGCATACCTCAATTAAATATTGATAGTGTTGTTTGGTTATCATTTAATGATGATGTAATTGATAGAGTAATAGCTAAGTTGCCAGATGAGTGTATTCCCGTAATTCTTAAGTTAGTAAAAATGATTAGAGGTGATTAAGCATCATTAAGTACTAACCTGAAGCTATTAAAGTGACCGTCCTAATAATCTCAGGAAATCTCCTTAACTCATTAACGACTTTATCAAGCTCTCTTAACGACCCTACCCTGACCTCAATAACCACATCATACTCGCCATAAACAACCCTAGCGTTAATGACTCCTTGAATACTTTTTGCTTTCTCAATAATGTCGTATTCCTTACCTAAAGCAACCGTTAACAGTATATAAGCATGTATGGGCTCCGTTAAATTCACTTTGGATCCCTCATTAGTTTCTCTAAGGTGAGGTATAAAATCTTAAGGTACTAATCTTCAAGCTATTTATAAGTATTCACAGTTAGAAAGCTATGGGATACTAAGTTAAGATCAATAGATCGACTAACGAACCTGAGTAACCTTTCTACCGACTTTTGATGAATATTCATTAGATGTTTGCCTCCTTTCCTCATAAACTATGTCAGGAACTATTTCAGGTCCTTCAAGAATCTCTATACGCTCCTCTAACTCCCTAACCTTTCTTACAAGGAAGTTTATTAGTTCAGATATCTGCGTAACCTTACCTTCAATATAGATAAGTCTCTCATCCATTCTCTCGAAACCATCGTTAGGAGCTAGGGAGAACGCCATACCACGGATACCGTTATTAATATACATCTTTATAAGGTCGGTTATTTGGATACCTAAACCTTCAGCTCGCTTTTTCAGCTCCCTATAAACATGTTCTGGTAGTGATAAATGTACCGTCGGCACTTGCTCTCTAGCCTCTAAGATTACTCTTGTAGTACCCCTATATAAAGTATACGATTTATATGTACACTCGTTTAAGAATTCTCTTGAAGTCTCCTTCTCCGTAAGTTTCAAGACTTTCCTTAGACTAAATATTACTTAGGTGCCTGTGAGTGCGTGTTGTTACATTTAAGATAGATGAAGACCTATTAGAAATGATTGATATGTACGCAAGAAAAACAGGTTATACTAGGTCTGAGGTTATAAGGAAAGCACTTGTTGAGTTACTAAAGAGGGAGCTAACGTATAGTGTATCTAAGAGGAGGAGTAGGAGTACTAAAAAGTACATAATAGAGGTTAAGTAAGGCGGTATTAGTACTTTAATAGGAATACCCTACTTTCTGTGGGTAATGACTCTTTAGTTATTTCAAACTCTCTAGCACCTAGCTTAATTACCTCCCAAGTCACTAGCTTAAGGAAATTATCAACAGGCTTTAAGGGTAGGTTCATGCCACTAACCCAATAATGCATAGGTACTACTATATTAGGCCTTAAGACACGGGCTACTTCCCAAGCTTCGTGAGGCTCTATAGTGAACGTGCCACCTACTGGTATCAGGAGTACATTAGTTGGTGTTAATTTCTTTATTTGCTCTTCTGTAAGTACGTGACCTAAGTCACCTAGGTGGGTTACGTAGATACCGTCGATGAGCAATCTATACATAACCACTTCACCTCTTCTCCTGCCCCTAACTCTATCGTGGTATGCCCTAACACCAACCACCTTAATATCATTAAGTGAGAATTCACCACTTCTCATCCTAACTATCTTAGCTGTAGGCTTAGCTACCACGTTAGCTGCGTTATGGTCAAAGTGTTCGTGGGTAATAAGTATGTAGTCAGCTTTAACATCAGGTGGTTCTATACCTAAACTATAGCCATCATGAGGATCAATAACTACAGTAACACCTTTCTCAGATCTAAGCTCGAAGCATGCATGCCCATGCCATCTAATTAACATGTTATCACCATGTTTAAGTATATTACTACATTAATAAAGCGATAGTTAAAATATTACGTTAGGGGTGTTCATGAGCGTTACGCAACCTTTAGGTATCGCGATAGATATAGGGGCTACATACATAAGGCTGGGGTTAGGGAATAGAAAGGGTAGGTTCTTAATAAAGGTGAAGGAAAGAACGCCTCAAGAAGGTGATGAATACACCATAGCTAATTACATAATTAAGTTAATAGATGAGTTCATACCTTACAAATACCTCAAGAGAGTTAAGGGCGTTGGTATAGGTTCTATAGGTCCTTTAAACCTCAGGGAAGGAAGAATAGTTAATACACCAAATATAAAAATAAAGAACTCATTCATTGTGGGGCCTATACGTGAGTACTTTAACATACCTACGTACCTACTTAACGACTGTGTAGCTGGTGTTTGGGGGGAGAAGCATTACGGTGCTGGTAAGGGGGTCAGGAATTTGGTTTACATAACTATAAGCACAGGTATCGGTGGTGGGGTCATAGTTGATGACCATTTACTCCTAGGCAAGGACGGTAATGCCCATGAGATAGGTCATATAGTCATTGACTATAAGTCCAGACTTAAATGCGGTTGTGGTGGTTATGGGCATTGGGAAGGTTATGCTTCAGGAGCAAACATACCTAACTTCATTAAGTTAATCACTAAACGAAAGAGATTAAAGGTAAGTAACGAATGGCTTGGTATTAATGCTAAAGAATTCTTTATGAGAGTTAGGGAGGGTGATTATGTAGCCCTAAAGGTGTTTAAGGAGTTATGTAGAGTTTATGCCGCAGGCGTAGCTAGCGTTATTAATGTTTATGACCCTGAGTTAGTAACCATCGGTGGCTCTGTATTCCTAAATAATTACGACCTACTTTACAGACCTATAGTTAAATACACTAAAAAATACTTAATTAATAGAATGCCTAAGATAATTAAAACATCCTTAGGTGATGATGTGGTTCTTTATGGAGCTTTAGCAACAGTATTTTTTACGCCAGAATCATTACTAAGTTACCTAGGTAAAAAATAAAGTGTATTCTAGGTGTAAAACTATTCCTCTCCCTTTAGCTCCTTAAGTATTTCTACAGCGCGTGCGTAAGTTATTTTACCTTCCTCAATCATTCTCTCAGCTACCTTATCTATTAACTCGCCTTCAGCACCTGCCATTATGGCTAAGTTCCTAGCATGCAGCTTCATATGTCCTTTTTGAATACCTACAGTTGCTAGGGCCCTTAAGGCAGCGAAGTTCTGTGCTAGCCCGACAGCTCCCATAACCTCAGCTAACTCCTTGGCTGACTTAACACCTAGTATCTTTAACGCTATACGCGCAGTTGGGTGCGTCTTAGTGGCGCCGCCAACTATGCCTACAGCCATAGGCATCTCTAAGAAACCAACTAAGTTACCTTCATCGTCTTTCTCCCATATAGATAGGGGTTTGTACCTACCGTCTCTAGCCGCGTAGGCGTGCGCTCCAGCCTCTATAGCTCTATGATCTTGGGCAGTAGCTAAAGCTACTGCTATAACGCCATTAAGTATTCCCTTATTGTGGGTAGTTGCTCTAAACGGGTCTGCCTCAGCAAAGGCTGATGCAGCAACTATCCTATCAACAACGTCTTCACCACCTATATCCTCCTTATACACCTTAACCCAAGCCCTAACTAATCTCTTAACGGCTAAATTAGAGATTATCCTTAGCAGTACTTTACCCTTAGTTAATTTCTCAATGAGGGGGGCTACAGCTTCACACATAGTATTAACTGCATTAGCACCCATAGCATCTCTAACATCAACTAGTAAGTGAACTATGAGCATAGGCCCTATACGTGAGTTAACGACGCGTACCTCAACATCTTTAGCACCACCACCTAACTTAACTAGTATAGGATCTTGGGCGTTGGCTAGGTCAAGTATTTCATCCCTATGTTCGAGAACAATCATTCTAGCATGGTGGGGACTTGGTACGTTAATGACCTGTATCTGACCAATCATTATTGGGTCTGTGGCCTTCGCCTTAATACCGCCATCACGCCTCATAACTTTAGCGGCATTACTAGCAGCAGCAACCACCGACGGTTCTTCAAGTACCATAGGAACTAGGTATTCCTTGCCATTAATTAAGAAGTTAACGGCCACAGCGAAGGGGTAAGTCATACCACCAATAACGTTCTCAATCATTACGTTAGCCTTATCAGCACCTAAATTACCGAAGTTGCTAAGTAGCTTAACCTCCTCATCAGTAAGTCCAGCAAATTCTTTAACAATCTTTAACCTCTCATCAATACTCAACTTATAGAAACCAGGCAATCTAGATGTTTTTTCGGACACACAAACCACCTAGACTAAATTCACGTACTTATAGTAACTACCACTATTTATGGATTAATTTCTGCATAGAATATCCACGGAAACACCTAGAGCTATTTACATATTTAAAGATCTATTATGGTTTAATTAAAAACATAATTTTTAGTTTTTACTCTATTATCCCGAAAGGTATTTATGTATGGCTCTAGCGGCTTTAAGTCCCGAACCCATGGCCTTACCTATCAGGCTTGGGCCCGTCACTACGTCACCAGCAGCAAATACGCCCTTACGTGTGGTCATGAAGTTTTCATCAACTATTATACCTCCCCACTTATCTAGCTTAATACCGCAACACTCCTCACTACGGCATGGTGGTGTTGATAGCTCACCTAACGCATAAATAACCGTGTCCACCTCAAGAATGAACTCGGTGCCCGGTATTGGTATTGGTCTAGGCCTACCTGAAGCGTCTGGCTCACCTAGCCTCATCCTAATTAACTCAAGACCCTTAACCCTATCTTTCTCACCAATTACTGACTTAGGATTAACTAGCTCCATGAACTTAACGCCCTTCTCGATAAGTTTATCAATCTCCTTAGAACCTGCTGGCGCTAAGTCCTTAGTTCTTCTATAGACCATGTAGACCTCAGCGCCTTGCTCTAAGGCTTCGAAAGCAGCATCAACAGCTGTAAGCCCACCTCCTATTACGGCAACTTTCTTACCTATTTTAGGAACCTCATCAGCATTTAAGAAACCGAGTCTATGTGCGTTAAGCCTAATTAAGTACTCTAAAGCTGGGTAAACACCCTTTAGATTAGCTCCAGACACTTTAAACGGTCTCGATAACCACGTACCTGTTGCTATTAATGTAGCGTCGTAGTTAGGTACTATATCATTAAACGATACTTTCTTACTTACGAATTCATCACCCTCATGGCGCCCCTCCCCACAGCAAATGACCTTGGTTCTAAGTATGAATTTAACATCAAAAACGTCACTTAACTCCTTAATACCCTCCATAACTCTCTCCTTCTTAATTCTAATCTCTGGGATACCAAACGTCATTAATCCGCCAGGTAAGGGTAGCTTATCCACCATGTCTATATCATAGCCTTGACATACTAAGAAACCAGCCGCTGCCAGACCAGCAGGGCCAGCACCTATTATTAGTATCTTCTTACCTCTAGAAGGTGGCTTCGTCTTACATAAGTGAACGAACTTCATATAATCACCTTGCCGAATATCACTAAGTGCCTAGACTTTTAAACTTAATTGGTTTAAAACTTGTAAGTATGCTTAGTAATGCTTAGAATATTTAATTAGACCTAACTAACAAACTTACATAGCGATATGGGTGGTGTGAAGTGAGGTTCATAGCTTATATTGAGGGTAAAGACCGTCCAGGACTTCTACGTGATGTAACGATAGCTCTTACCGATCTAGGCAGCAACATAGTATTCTCTGTGGGTTTCTCAAGTGAGGGCACTAGTTACTTATTATTTATTCTTCAATATGAAGGTAGCGCTAGCGAGCTAGAGGATATATTGAATACCGTCAAGGATATTGAGAGTGTTGATGTGGAGGAGGCGGGTCCTGAAGCCGCTGACTTACTGGCTAAGTATATCGAGGAATTCCCAGCAATTACCAAGGAATTAACTAAGTACTTACACCCCTCTGAGTTCCTAGACATCCTTGTAAGACTTGATGAACCACTAAGACACACTATATATCCCTCACTGGGCTCTAAGTACCTTGGACAATTACTTAGAGTAGCGCCTCAGGAAATTATTGAGGAAGTATGTAGGTATGTACACCCTAAAGTACTTGCTCAAGCCCTAGTGAGTTTGAATCCTGATGAGCAGGCAGATATTCTTCAATTATTCCCTAAAGGTGTTAGAAGGGCAGTTATTCAGTACATACCTCCGGAGGTCTTGGAGAGTGTTAGGTCATTACTCAAGTACCCACCAGAGTCTGCTGGAGGTATAATGACGTCCAATGTACCAGTTCTTCATGAAGAACAAAAGGTTAGTGATGCTTTAGAGCTACTTAGGAAGAGACATTTCGAGGTCTTTGATGTCATATATATAGTTAATAAAGAAGGTAAGTTGGTTGGTTACGCCTATGTGGCTGACTTACTTAAGGAGAAACCTAATTCTAGACTCTCTAAGGTCGCTAGACGTGATTACGTGGCTGTAGATCCCTTTGATGATAGAGAGGTTGTTGCTAGGTTAATGATTAAGTACGACCTAACTAGGATACCTGTAGTTGACGTTGATGGTAAATTCCTTGGGGTTATTACCATAGATGATGTTGCTGACGTAATTATAGCTGAGGAAAGTGAGGATTTATTCATGCTTAGCGGTATATCTAAGGTTGGTAGGTCTAGGTACTTAACGGCTAGAGTCAAGGACTTATTTAAGAGGAGGTTCTTATGGTTACTTCTCATCTATTTGATAGAGAGCTTTACGGCTAGGATTATACAGGGTTATAGTGGACTCATATCTAGGGTAGCTATACTAGCAGCGTTCATACCCTTAATCATAGGTACTGGGGGTAATGCTGGTGCTCAAGCATCAGCCTTGATAACTAGGGCCTTAGCCTTAGGTGAGGTGACTGCCAGAGACGTACTCAGGGTTGTGGTTAAGGAATTACTTACATGCGGCTTACTGGCACTAGGTATGGCATCAATAGGTTTCATCTTCGCCTTCTCAATATCGTTTAACGTGGTCATATCTATAATAGTAGCCATAGCTTTAGCTTCGGTCATTGTGATAGCAGACATAATAGGTGCTCTACTGCCATTAATAGCTTCGTCATTAGATCTGGATCCGGCAGTGCTATCTGGCCCATTAATAACCACAGTAGTGGATGTTGCTGGTTTATTTACATACTTCCTAATAGCGACCACAATATTAACTATCTAATGCGCATTATACATCTAGACTAGAGAAAAATTATCTTAAATGCGTTATAGATACTTTCATTTCAGGGTTAGTAAGCAGGTGTTAATTCTATTACCCTTATTGTTGCGTGGTCCCCTTGCTCCGTATATACGTCTAGAGATACTATGAACCAGTGATTCTCGTATAATTCAGCCACTACGTAAGTGCCTTTACTTATTACACCCCTCACAGGCTTGGTTGCCGTAAAGCTAATTTCATAAGCTTTGTAAGCGTTACCACCTACAGTTACGGTTATTGGCTTACTATTAACAACGACTCCTTGAGCATTAACAGCAACACCTGTCTCCGTTATCTGCATTTCTAAGTCAGCTGAAGACCCAACAAACATGAGGAACGGCATGAATAGTGGTTGAAGAACCATCATGCCCACATAGCTTAACTGCTCCTTGGGTATTTCTTGAGTTACTCCGTCCTGAGTTATAGTTAGCTTAAGCACTAAGGCATCTTCCTTAGATATGGCTGCTTCTATAATAGCTGATTGCTCCTCCCCCTCTGGGGGCACAGCAACGTACTCAATCTTCACTAACCACACATTAATACCGTTAATGGTGTCTTCACCAATTATTGTAAAACCACCAGTCATTGATGATTTAGTCCCATTACTTTCCTCAACGTTTAATTCATACTTCATATGCTTTATATTACTAAAGAGCTCAGTTAAGGTCTTGTAGACAACTAATTCACCACTAGGTGCCTGAGTTATTACTGTTGTAGTAGTTGGCATCGTTGTTGTGGTTGATGCCGGTATACTTGTTGTGGGTGATGCCGTGGGTGTCCCTGTGGTTACTGGTTGTGTAGTTGTTGTTTTCACGGTTGTTTCGGTTTTTGTTGTGCTAAATGTTGGTGTTGTAGATGCTGTGGGGGTTGTCTTCGTGGTGGTCTCAGATGTCTTGGTTTCCATCTTCGTGGTAGTCGTTGTTGGTGATGTAGTTATGTGCGTTTGCATAGGTGAGGGACCTTGCTGTTGGAGAAGTACGGCAGCGCCAATACCGACTGCTATGGCCACCACAATAACAGCTATTAGGACGCCTTTAAATGCCATATATACCACACTTCACAATAGACATACCCTTTAATAAGCCTATATGAAAGTATTTGACCCTAATGAGAGGGCATGTACTCTTTAATGGGTCATGTTTTTTTAATGCGTACGTCTATCACATTACGGGTTTGGGGTGTGCTTATGAGTTCACATAAACTTCTATTACCTCCCGGTAGTAAGGCGTTGCTGATGGGTAATGAGGCAATTGCTAGAGGAGCTATTGAAGCCGGTGTTAAGGTGGTATCAGGGTATCCAGGAACACCTAGTTCTGAGGTCATTATGTCATTAAGTGAAGTCGCTAATAAGTTAGGTATGTATGTTGAGTGGGCCACTAACGAGAAGGTTGGTTTTGAGATTTGCTTAGGTGCTTCATTCGCTGGTATTAGGTCTTTATGTACCATGAAGGCTCCAGGGCTTAACGTCGCATCAGACTCCATAGTGTCAGCGGCATACTCAGGTGTTAAGGGGGGTTTAACCATACTAGTAGCTGATGACCCAGGACCACATACAACCCAGACAGAGCAGGATAGTAGGTGGTTTGCCGAACTCTCTAAACTCCCTATGATAGAGCCCTCAGACCCCCAAGAAGCTAAAGACTTCACTAAATTAGCTTACGAATTATCTGAGGGGCTTAAGTTACCTATAATATTAAGAACAACCACTAGGGTAAACCATACTGTAGGTAATGTGTCTTACGGTGATGTAGTAAAGTTAAAGAGGATCCCTAAGTTCGTAAAAGACATACAGAGGTATGTTAGGGCTTCTATGAAAGGTAACTTAGCTAGGCATAAATGGCTGAATAACCAGTTAAGTAAGGCTGAGGATATCGCTAATGAATTAGGTCTAAATAAGGTATTGTATGATGGTAAGGTAGCGTTAGTGACTGATGGCGTGGTATTTAACCATGTTTATGAATCCGTAAGGAAGTTAGGGATTGAAAATAAGGTCAAGATAATTAAGTTAGGTCTTACATATCCACTACCTAAGAAGTTCTTACTAAATGAGTTAAGCAATTCAGATAAGGTACTAGTGATTGAGGAGTTAGACCCTTACCTCGAGACTAAGATAAGGGCGTTAGTGCAGAGTGAAGGTTTAGGTATTGAGGTACTAGGTAAGGAGTCTTTAGGTATACCACTGGAAGGTGAGTTAACCCCATCCATTATTGCGGCGGCACTATCCGGAGTATTTGGCAAGGTGGTTAAAGAGATAGGAGTTACTGAAGTTAAGGTACCTCCACGCCCGCCTCCGATGTGTGCTGGTTGCCCCCATAGACTCACCTATTATGCGTTACTTAAAAGTATAAGAAAGTGTGGTTATGACTTAAATGAAGTACCTATAATGGGTGATATAGGCTGTTACGCCTTAAGTTATGAACCCCCCTATGAAGCTATATGGACAGAGCATGCCATGGGCGCATCCATAGGTTTAGCTATAGGTCTTAAAGTATCAGGTTACGATAAGCCAGTAATAGCTACTATAGGTGACTCAACGTTTTACCACGCAGGTATACCAGCACTTATAGAGGCGATACATAAGAACATAGACATACTCATCGTAGTACTCGATAACTTAACTGTAGCTATGACTGGGCATCAATCAACACCTGAGTCAGAAATCACAGAAACAGGTAGAAAGGGTACGCCAGTACCTATAGAGTCCTTGGTTAAGGATCTAAAACTCAAGTTCTTCTCAGTAATAAACCCTTACAATATTGATGAAGCTATAGACACGTTCGTCAAGGCATTAAAGATACATGGTCCTAAACTAATAATATCTAGAGCACCATGCGCATTATTAGTTGTTAGGAAGGGTGGGTTAATAGGGAATAAGAGATATATCGATCATGACCTATGTAAGATGTGCTACCTCTGCATTACTGAGGTAGGTTGCCCTGCCATACACATAATCATTAAGGACCATAAGAAATACCCAGTAATTAATGAGGAACTATGTGTGGGTTGTGGACATTGTGATTATGTATGTCCATTTAACGCCATAAAGGAGGTGAGTAAGGATGGTTAAGGAATATAACATAATTATAGCTAGTGTTGGTGGTCAAGGAGGGCTAACATTATCTAGGGTGATCGCTGAAGCAGCATTCATTAGTGGTTATGAGGTTCGTACTGGCGAGACTTTAGGCATGAGTCAGAGGTATGGTTCGGTCGTAAGTTACGTTAGGTTCGGTACTGAGGTTAAGTCACCACTACTTACTTATGGCTCGGCTAACGTACTTATAGGTCTAGAGCCTTTAGAGGCTGTTAGGGTCTTAAAGTACTTAAATAAGAAGGTCACTATAGGGATTATTAATGCCGAACCCATACCTCCAGTACTCTCGGCTCTATCAGTAATTAAGAAATGGAGCTCCTACACATATCCTGACGTCAATGAGTTGATTAACATCATACACAGTAACGTTAGGGAATTATATGTAATAAGAGGTTATGAAATACTTAAGAGATTTAATGCGTCAAGATCACTAAATACGCTATTGTTAGGTATATATGCAGCACACCCCGATAACCCATTAAGTAGTGAAGCTTATGAGGAAGCCATAAAACGAGTGCTAAGGAGGGATTTAGAGTTAAATCTTAGGGTCTTTAACGAAGGCCTAAGGATAGGTAGGGAGATCTTAGGGTCTTAACCTACTCACTAACAATATAAATCTCTTTTTATACTTAGTATTAATGGGCTAGACGATGGAGTTAAGCGGCGATGTATTCACGGCGGTTATATTTCAGCTGGGTTTTGGTGGTTTAACGGGCTTTGCTGTTGGTTACGCATTGAAGAAACTCCTCAAGTTAGCCCTTATAGTTGCTGGGTTAATAGTCATTACAGTGATTTACCTTCAATGGAAAGGTATAATAACCGTTAATTACGATAAGCTAGTTAGTGCTATCGAGGGTTTCTTTAAGTCTATGGCTGTTGAGGCATCATCGATTTATTCAAACATAGTAGCTAACCTACCGTTTGCTGGAGCATTCATTGTAGGTCTCATATTAGGTCTTAAGGCTGGCTAGTTGAGTACTATGGTAAGTGATGATGAAATAAAAAAGTGCGTTAAGGAAGTTTATGACGCTATAGCTGAAGGCTTTCAACACTTAAGAAGTAAACCATGGGTCATCGTTAGTAAGTTACATGGATGTAGGCTTATAGTTGATGTCGGGTGTGGTGTAGGGACTCAGTTAATCCCCTTTCTGAGGCAGGGTGCTTATGGGGTTTGCCTAGATATAAGTAGCTCAATGCTCACCAAGGCTAAAGAAAAGCTCAGTAAGCTAGGTCTCCTTAATTATGTAGACCTTATAAAGGGGGATGCTGAATACCTACCCTTTAGGGATTCATCAATAGAGTGCCTACTAAGTATAGCAACCATACATCATTTACCAAGTAAGTCACGTATTAACGCATTAAGAGAGATCGAAAGGGTACTGAGGGTCAGGGGCAAGGCATTAATTACTGTTTGGTCCTTATGTCAGCCTAAGTTCCTAGCTAAATTACTCATAAACGTACTTAAGTACCTCATAGGGCTTACACCATCACCTAAAGACTTCTTAGTCCCTTGGAGACATAAAGGTAAGATCTACCTAAGGTATTATCACTTATTCACTAAAGGTGAGTTAATGAAACTAATTACTAAATCAACAAGTCTAAAAATAATTGATTACGGCATATTTAATCTAAGGAAAACAATATACCACCAAAACTACTACGCACTAGTTAGTAAGGAACTAATGTGAGCTAATTAAGCGCCTCGACTAGCTTTAAAGCCTTAATCACACTATTGTTTTTAGGGTTAACGCTTGTACCTTAGATTCATCGATAAAGAAGCTGAGTTAGGAAGGCTTAAAGAACTAGGTAGTAGGGGCAGAAACCTCTATTAGGGTCGGGTTTCTACCCGGTACTATATATCAACAGACCTGAAGGGTGTGGTAAAACTAGGTTACTTAAGGAGTACGTTAGTAGAGTTCGAAATCGAGAGGATTACTTAACTATCTATATAGACGCCCTAGCACAACTAGATGTTAGGAGGACTATATTCGGTCATGACGAAGTTATTAAGGTTGCTCTAGGGATGGTAAGTAACTTCTTAGGTAGTTCTGTAAGTAAGCTCCTCTCTTTAGCGCTCTCAAGGTTAATCAGTGAGGTAGCTAAGAGAATTATCTTTAAGGATAGACACTTAGTTATAGTTGTTGATGACGTTACTAGAGCTTTAGGTCTTGAAGGTATAGACATTTATGTAAAGAACTTACTTAATCTACTAGAGGAATCGTTATCATCTTATGAGGTATCTACGGCTTTAATCATAGCAATGACGAGCGAGGGTCTTAGTAAAGACCTACCATCAAGACATACACACGCCTCTTTAGTCATGATGTGGAACCTCCTAGAGAAACCCTTTAGTGAGTTGGCTTACCAATTAAGCCCACCTAATAACGAAATCGTTGAGCATGCATGGTACTTAACCAATGGTAATCCAAGAATGCTTATTGAGTTAGCGTCAGGTTTTAACCGGGACTTAGCGACATGGCTTAAGAGTAATTATGAGAGTAAGATCAAGGGCACCACTACAGCGCTAAGTAAGGAGGTTATTGAGGAGATAACCAATGATCTCGACACCCTTATTAATTATCCTGAATTAGCTAAACCGTAATTAGAAATGTTTTGGTGTAACCCCCGCCGGATAACACACCTTCATCCCTCCGGGGTCGGTTAGGTGCGCTTCTTGCGGGGGCCCGTGAATTAAGGTGTGCTAATCCTAATTAAGCTTGACTGCTTTAGTCAGTACTCCACCATTTAATCACCCATCTTCTCCAAAGGTCTTCATCATCCCTAACACGCTAAGCCTCACCCTTAGTCACTATTACTTCACGCCGATCTACTATCATATCGTTCTTAAGGAAGTAAATAAATACTATGAACCTATCACCGAGTGTGAAGTTGAAGTCTGTAGTAACATCTATGGTTCCGAAAGAGCCTCCTGGTACGATTATGGTCTTATTAACGACCTTAAGTGGTGGCGATATGTTTAACTTACTTAAGTTAATTACATATAGTTTACCCTTAAACCTTATCTTTATGTTACGTATAACCCCATCGACACTACCGCTATTCTCTATATAGATTGAGAGCATGTTAGGCGGTGTGGGCACTATATCGACTATATATACGTGAGGCATGGGATAGGTAGTTACTTCCGTAGGTAGTGGTGTATTAGGGCTGAATAACCTGATGACATAGTTAATGACTACGGATATAGACGCTAATAGCACTATGACTA
The DNA here is from genome assembly GCA_964519505.1 of uncultured Desulfurococcales archaeon. Lineage (GTDB taxonomy): Archaea > Thermoproteota > Thermoprotei_A > Sulfolobales > CAZFJX01 > CAZFJX01. The sequence goes on along the minus strand of CAZFJX010000006.1, from coordinate 77,414 downwards.
TCAATAGGACCATGGCGGCTAACTTAGCGATCTTAACCATGACTGGGCCCCAACCCATAACTTTAAATCGAGAATGAATTTTTAACCTCTAAGTAACTAACCCTAAAAGAACTACTTACGCATACCTAATGTCTTCTCCAAATACGTAATTAGTAAGAAACCACCTATACCCGCCGATATAGCCTCACCAATAGCTACAAACCCCATAGCCATTAAAGGCTCTACACCAATAAATTCGTAATATATGATGCCGAGAAGCACATACCCTATTATGAAAGAGATAACAGCTACGGGGATCAAACAAGCCAATACCCTTCCAACGACCTTACCACCTAAGTACTTGCCGATGAGGTAACTACCAAGACCTGATATTAAATTAGCTAGCGAGCCTAGAATCACGTCAGGTATTCCGAATGGGGACATTAGGTTAGCTATTAGCGTGCCTAAGGTTAACCCTATGACTGCCTCAATACCGAAGAAACGTATGTAAGGTAAGGGCATTAAGACATCACTAACCCTAACCTGTATCAACCCGTAAGAGATAGGCATTAGCAATGTTGTTACCGCCGCATATATAGCTGTTATTAAAGCTATTTTAACTAACCTAATACTGAGCCTCAAAATACCTCACCTACCACCTAATAGCGCCTTAACTATCTGGTGCGCTACCTTAAAGGGATTAACCTCCTTACTAATAACCTTATTAATCAAACCCCTTAACTCCTTATCCTCCTCCATCAACTCCCTTATCCTCCTCTTCATTAACTCTAGAGCCATTAACTCAACCTCCTTAGCATAGCGCCTTCTACGCCTAATCTCTAAAATACCCTTCTTAATCATAAACTCGTGGTGCTCAAGTATCTTACTGTATAGCTCTTTAATCCCTTTATTCATTAATGCTGAAGTCATAAGTATGGGTACCTCCCACCCATCCCTAACAATGCCTCCAAGGACGGTCTTTACCTGCAGATACGTAACTTCAGCCTCGGGTTTATCGCACTTACTAATCACGTATATGTCGCCTATCTCCATTAGACCTGCTTTAAGTGCCTGAATATCGTCACCAGTACCAGGGACTATAACCACGACTATAGTGTCTACTAAGTTAGCTACATCAACACTTGATTGAGCAGCACCTACAGTCTCAACAATTATGTAGTCAAAACCTGCGGCATCGAGAACTTCCAAAGTAACTAAAGCCTTCCAGGGCAGGACCTCCTCCGGTGGGGCTGTTACCGACCTCATATATATGCCTGAATTAATAGACTTCTGAATCCTGACCCTATCACCTAGGATAGCTCCCCCTGAGTAAGGTGATGAGGGGTCTATAGAGACAATACCTATGTACTTACCATCGCTTCTCATTAATCTAACTAAAGAAGCTATTAAGGTGGATTTACCGGCACCACCAACACCAGTGACACCAATCACATGGGCCCTACCGCTCCTTTTCCAAATCAAGTCCCCGTACTCAAGAAGAAGTTCCGGGTTAGCCTCAAGTAATGAGATTAGCTTAGCTAACCAAAACTTATCCCTACTCAGCGCCTTACTTAGTAACTCCTTGATATTCAATAATTAAGACACCAGTAAATAAACAATCAGTGAACTTATTAAAGTAACGATCATAATCAAATGTACTTACTTAGATTAGGAACACTGCAGCAAAGATTTAAGGTTCTTAACTTAAACTTCCTAGCCACATAAGGATGGGGATTAGCTATTCTATCTACTAAACCTTCAGAAATAATTAGTTTATCAATTAAGTACTTAAACCTAAAGGGCCTCATGCATCCTAAGGCGACTTCACCTCTAAATATACTTCTTAGGTATTTTAATGAATTAATAACCCTAGTAATTAGGTCTTCAATGCCTTTATATATATGTATCTCAGCAAGCACAGTCACCATGTATGGGTTTAAGTTGGAGATTTCTTCCAGGATACTTAACTCCTCATTTGACGTACTATATTTATTACCGATAATTATGTGAGGTATTGCGAAATCTTTACGTAAGGTCAGCATGTATTGGAGGGTCTTAATATACATGCTCACATCAAGATTCATTAAGTTCTTTACCTTACGTAAGAAGTTATTCGACGGTGGTACCTCAAAATCTATAAAGTCAACACCAGCACTGTAAAGCTCTAAAATGAGTTCCTTACTTATGAGACCCGTGTGTATGCTGATAAGTAGGTTTGTCTCTTTCTTCATGTACTTAATCACTTCAATAAACTCTTTAGATATGGGCAAAACCCCCTTCTTGGTAAAGCCACCACTAATTAAGGCTCCATAACCACCTCTTAACCAATGCCTTAGTAATACCTCCTTCAGTCTCTTAGGGGTCTTAGCAGGAATCATGGTCTTAAGGTATCTACCCCTACAGTTGAGGCAGTTAAGTTCGCACTTAGCTCCAGTTATGCTTACCGGTATGTATTTAGGTTCAGGTATGAAAGCTAAGGGCCTACTCAATAATTAACCCCTTAATTAACTTCCATTCATTACTTAAGTTAGCCCTAATATACTCAGGTCTCGGGTAGTTGTAGTAAGGACCTTTAGGTGACTCCGTATAGTAAGGCCTATTGCAGTATGGACAACCATTAACTATCAAGGACTTCACTAAAACCTCGTCATTTAGTAACCCCATGATTCTCTTCCTAAAACCGAATTTGCAGCCCTTAACTACTACATAATCACCTATATTTAGTAAGCCCCTATTGAGTAAATGTGTAATTACCTGCATAAACCTATAGTACCTCAAGTTAGGCCTCGTAAGGCTCTCAAGGGCGGTACCCTTAATTGGTGTGAATGCGAAGAGAGATATTAATGACCCCAACTCTCTAATGTATTTTAGTACTTTAATGGACGTACCTATATCCTCACCCAGCCCTATAATTACGTGTGTAACAACCCTATCTTTACCGAAGACCTTAACAGACTCATTAATGAAATCGAAGTACTTAGCCCAACCGTAAGGCTTCCTTAATTTTAGGAACACATTGGGGTCTATGGAGTCTAGACCTATACCTAAGTAATCAACGCCTAGGTTCCTAACCTTAAGTAAGAACTCCTTAGGGACTGGGGTTATTGATAGCGATAGAGGCTTCCCACACTTATTTAACTCCTTAATTAATACGTATATATCATTAGGGTAGTCCTTGGTGATTAGGGTCTGGAGACATACCCTCTTAATAACTGAGCTACTTCTTAATAACTTAATAATATCACTTAGGTTTTGGGCTGGCCAGACAACCCTCGATAGTAACTCCCTACTTGATTTTGATGTACGTGATTGAGGGCAGAATGCGCAGTTACCTAAGCAACCGTTCTCTGAGTATTGGAGTAGGTAAGCAACCTTACTAAGAACACCATCACCTCTTAATGTTATTAGGGTTCCGTAAGAGACTCTTATCAGCATTGGTAAGCCCTTACACTGATTAGGTTTATGTGGGGACTAATGAAGTTTTAGTTAACTTGCTTATAAGGTTGTGAATATAGTAATATAATCTGAAGCTGTGGTGAGTAGGAAGTTATTAATAATAGGTGATACTCACATACCTGATAGGGCTTTAGAGATACCTAGGCAACTACTCAAGATTATAGAGAGTGAAAGACCTTACGACATAGTTATACATACAGGTGACTATACCTCTGAGGAGATCTATAGGTGGGTTAAGAGTTTAGGACGTGAGGTTTATGCTGTTGAAGGTAATATGGATTGGTTAGGGCTACCCATAAGTGAGGTATTTAAGTTAGGTAAGTGCGATTTCGGTGTAGTTCATGGTGATCAAGTATATCCTAGGGGAAACATTAGGAAGTTAACCCTTCTAGCGAGAGAGTTGGGAGTTAAGATACTTATTAGCGGTCATACGCATGACCCCTTCATTAAGGAGTACCAAGGTATTTACCATATAAATCCGGGATCATTGACAGGTACATGGAGTGGTTGTGGGGGCTCTATGAAACCATCATTAATAATCGCTTATTACTCAGAACCTACACTTAAATTATTACTTTACGAACTAGATAGGGGATTAGGCAAGTTAAGCGTAAAGGAGTTTAAGATATCTATTTAATCCTCATGAGGTATTTAAGATGGGTAATGTAGAGGATTACGTATATGTTCTTGGTGATTGGGATGCTGATGGCCTAGTATCTTCAGCCCTAGTAAAATATTCTCAAGAGTCTCTAGGACTTTACCCATTAAGCAGTAAGTATGTAGTCAAGGCAGCACCAACTACATCAAGAAACCTAGGTAAGGTCTTAAGAGATATTAGTAGATGCCCTAAGGCATTAGTACTTCTTGATTTACCCTACGTGAGAAGTTTAGAGCGTGTTTTGAAAGGGTTTAAGAAGGTATGTAAAGATACCTTAATAATTTATGTTGATCATCACATCAGTACGTTCGATAATGTAGATAAGTTGGAAAAGTGTGTAAACTCTATCTTAATAAACCCATCACCAACCACGAGAATAGTCTATGAGAAGATAAGATCGTTAGGTGGTAGAGTGACTCCTAGGCTTGAGGCTTTCGCTAAGGTAATTACATATATGGATGAAGGTGTTAAGGTACCGTCATCATTAGAGAAGATTGGTGAGTTAGTAATCGAGATATCTAAAGCTTTAGCCGTAGCTAAGGATGAGGCCCTATGGCTTGAACTCTTGGGATGGCTTTCAGAGAAGTCCCTTATACCGCGTAAGTCAGTAACTAAGATATTAAGTAAGGTTAGCGAGTTAGCCAAGAAGTTAGATAAGGAGGTAAAGGAAATAGCATTAGACCTTTCAATGACAGCTAAGAAGGTCGGTTACGTTAAGTACATAAGGCTTAAGAAGAAAGATTATGCATTTAGCTCGACTGTTTTAGCGTCTAAGATATACTATATACTTAAGTCAACTATAGCTCTCAGGGTACCTAAGAGAGGGTACGACCTCCTGATAATTAAAGGTAGGAAAGGGGTTCCTTACAGGATGGCTATTAAATTACGTGATTTAGGCATTATTGAAGATGTAGGTGGTCATGAATCACTTATTGTAGCTAAGTTGAAAGGAGGCGTAGATGATTCTGTGTTAGAAATAGCTTTAAGAGAGGCATCCCTTCCGTACAGGATGAGTTCATAAATATATGATGACAGGTATCATAATGCCTCTATAGTTTTCTGACTCGATAATTATCCAGGAGGTAATGCCATAGGTTAAGTCACCTACCTTAGCCTTAAATGTGAGTGGGTAGTAAATCTCTTCTGTACCTGTCATGGTCTCTTGAGGTAATTTAATACTTATTGAAGTTATACCAGCGCTAACCATGTACTTACTTGATGACGTAAACTCATACGTATCACTATACTCCCTAACGCCGTCGTTAAGCCATTCCCTAATATAGAGTAACGCTATAGGTTTAACTAAATGCTTGTTGACTCTGACAACGATTTCACCACCAGGCTTTACTTTATACCCTTTATCACTTAGAGGTGGTAATACTCTAATCCTTAACTCCTTCTTAGGGAATAACACCTTCCCTTTAAATCTAGGTACCCCTACGATTAATGACCAAGAGACACTAAAGCATCTAGTCACTACTGATGGTGGGTAATCACTAGGTATTCTTAGCCTAAATTCATTCCCTGGCTCAACATGTATGCTATCCCTATATGTAGCTATAACTTCATACTTGCCCTTACTCCTTAATGAGGTCTTAACTACAGAATTTAGTTCAATAATTACTGGGTATTTAGCTCTAGACTCACCTACTATAAAATCCCCTAACCTAAATACCTTACCACTTACTGAAACTCTTTCTAATTCCTTTGAATCAAAACCAAACACTTTAACCAATTCCTAGAAATATAGTGATCCTAAGGTTATAATGATTAGTAACTTAGAAATGTGGATTAGGTATGGCTTACTCTTGACTTACTTAAGATTAATGTTAAGATGACCCCTATGATTATTAAGGTCGTGATAAGTATTAAGAAGTTTAGTATGTCATGAATGCCTTGTCCCTTAATGCTCGTTACCTCCTTAGTTGTTGGGGTACCCACTTCAGGTTTTGAAGTTGTGGTTATTATGGAGGGGGAAGTCGTACTTAAATTACTTACCTCGCTCCGGGTTTTTACGTTTCCTTGAAGTATTCTTAGTAAGTAGTACGATCTCATAGTAACTGCACTTAATTCGTAGAAGTATATGGCCGATAAGTAATCACCCTCCTCCTCAAGAACTTTAGCTCTTTCGAAATAGCTTAAAGCTGGTAGTACTGACAGGTTATTAAGCAGTGCATAACCGTAGGCTATATATACTACGTCTTTTAGATTCTCAATTACAACGCCCAAGTTGCCTGTATATACTTCATGAATAGCTGTTAGAGAGTAAGCTATAGAACTTATTGAGTAACTTAATGATGCGTAGTAATCGCCTTCATTTAATAGCTCCTTAGCCTTACTTAGAAACTCTCCAGCATTATCTAGATTTGCGCTTCTTCCTCCCCCAATAAGTAATGATGCGTACTGATATGCTGACTCAGCGTAAAGCACTAAGTACTCTGTCAATTCCTTAATAGTTGCTTGAGAAACGTTAATACTTACTCCCTTACCTATGAAGTCAAGCCATGTCTTAACAGTCACTAACCTCCACTTACAGTATACTAAGCTATTAACAGCACTCACTAAATCATTACTCCTTAAGTATGTTAATGACTCATTAAAACTTTCCTCAGCCTCATAATAACGCAGTCTGGCCTCAGCTAATATAGAGATATCGTTTAAGTTATCCGTACTTACATTAAATAAAGAATTTTTAACATTAGCTAAACTTTCATTAATCTCATTAATCAACTCATTAAGTACTTCCCTATTGTTAAGTACGTAAACGTCAATTAATGTATCTAAGAAATCAAGTATGTATGTCGCCACAAATAAATTCGATATCGCTGAATAATATCTCTCTTCATTCAGGTACTTAACGAAGTTTCCATAGAGTCCTTTAGCTCGTTCTATATTGTTATTGAAGAAGTCCCTGTAGGTTAATGGTACTTTATCTAACTTCATAGTTAAATTAGCTAATAACTCACTATACGTGCTATTGAAGTACTTTACCCATTTCTCCAAGACCACAATATACTTAATGCTTAGCCTAGGCTCCTTGAAGGGTAACTTACTTCTAATACTTAATCCCGTGAAGTACTTAAGTGCGTCATATACATTACCGACCTCAACGACCTCAATACCTATCTCCCTACCTAACTCAGTTAAATTGACAGGCTCCCTAACAACTTTAGTAATGACCACAGCACCACGCCTCTCTTCAATAACACGTGTCCTATAGGTTAATGATTGCCCAGCAGGAATTAGGAAGTACTTCTTACCAGCCTCCTTAGCCGCATACATTTTCTCTAATAAACCACCAACAGGACCTATAGTACCGTCTAAGTTTATGGTTCCGGTCATGGCCACATCACCCCTTAGACTTAAGTTCATCAATGATGCTGCTATGGTGACTGTCATTACACCACCAGCTGATGGACCTCCAATTATGGTTGTTGGAGCGCTTATGGATATGAGTACGTCATAATTCTTTGGGTTTACGTTAGCAACGTATGAAGCGACTAGGTAAGCTATCCTAGCTGACGACTGGAAGTCAAGTTCTGAAAGTGGTTTACTTGAAACATATACATCACCGTACCCTGGGTAAAGTATTGATACTGTTAGGTTTGTTGGTACGCCTTTATATCCTTCGGGTGTTGAGGTAACTGCTAATGCTATGTTGCTTCTCGATGATATAATGCATTGAGCATAAGTAAAGTAAACATTTATGGTTAATAATATTAGCAGTACTAACGTTAAGTATGTCCTTTTGGCACTGCCCACTACCTCCACCAGTAAAATCTATTCTAGCCTTAAGCTATTATTTATCCTTGAGACACTGCTCATAGGTATATTTGGTAAAATCAAGACCTAACTCCTTAAATAGCCTCTTAAGCAGTACTATAGGTAACCCCATAACATTGTAGAAATCACCATGGACTTCCTTAACAAGTAACTTACCTAAATCCTGTATGGCATACGCGCCAGCCTTATCCATAGGCTCGCCAGTTTCGACATACAACCTTAAAGCCTCATCATCAATTACATCAAAACAAACAACCGTACCTTCACACCCAGTTACTTCTACACCATCACTAACCCTCCTTAAGGCAACACCGCTGTAGACCTCATGGCACTTACCATTAAGGAATTTAAGGTAGGTAAGAGCACCATGCTTACTTGACGGTTTACTTAAGGCCTTATCGTCTATGAATACCATAGTATCAATGGCTAGCAGATAGTCAATATCTTTAGGGATCTTACTAGCACTCCTTAATTTCCTCATAGCATTCTTAATAACTAATGAGCATGGATCCGTGGTTGTTACCTCGACATCCTCGGTTGTTACCTCATGACTTAATACTACTACATCAAAACCTAATTCCTTCAATAGCTTATACCGCCTAGGGGATTTACTGACTAAACCTATTCTTAACTTACCCATAAGAACACCTACTTAATAACCCTTACACCCGGCTTTTTACCTGGTGTTTCTGGGTATGTCTCTATCTTTAGAGGCTTCTTACTATACTTATCGACGTAAACTATTACCGATGGATATATGCCTCTCTTCCTACTATCACGCCATATCACTATAACCTTACCACGGACCTTATCCTCATCAACTTCTATAAGTGGCTTCTTGACCTTATTAATGAACTTAACAACTTCAGGTAGATTCATCGTAGCCTTAATGTGGTCAGCATATAACTTAAGGGCCTTATGAGCACTAATAAACCTCATAATTGATAAGACCACTAAGATACCCCCAAGAACTACTATGATGTACATTAATCCCTTCCAAACCATTTCCTGACTAACCAAGTACTCACCAAGATTAATTAAAGTAGAGGACATCAAAATATTTTCCTACCTCTGAAAATACCTCCTTAGCATTTTAGCTACTTAAGTCACCATGCTCCAATAAAGTGAGGTTATTTCTACTATGTCAATGTAATAAGTATATATTTCTTTAGGGAGTAAACTTGATATAGCAGTTTTTAGTTTTTCTACGTGTAGGTGTTTAGTTGTGTCACTAGTGGAGGTTCCTTTACCCAAGGTAGTTGTTGATAGACCAGAGCTTCTCCCAACTAAAGTATCTGAAAGGACTATAGGGTCACTAAGCTATACGCTGATGATTCTATCGATGGCTATCACCACATCGATATTCTTCCTCGGGTGGCTACCACTTATTCTAGGGTTATCACTTGTTCAGACATTAGTGGCTGCATTCATAGGTAATGCTGTCGTAGCGTTAATAATGACCCTTAATGGCTACGTAGGTGTTAAGTACGGCATACCATTCCCAGTACAGCTAAGATATACATTCGGGTTCAGAGGCTCCATAATACCGCTACTAGTTAGGGTCATTGTCTCAATATTCTGGTATGGTATTGATGGCTACATCGCTGCGTGGGCAATTACAGAGATGGCTATGTTAGTTGGTGGTGTACCGCCTGAGGTAATCATTGATGTAGGTTTGAAGTATACGCCAATAACATTTGTTATTTACCTGCTGTTCGTTTGGGCAGTAGGTATGAAGAAGATTAGGGGCATTAAGTACCTAGACGTAATCGCCGGTCCTCTACTGATGATATTCTTTGCATGGTTCACATACTACCTATATACAGCACCTGAGGTACCAAAATACCCAGTACCAGTATGGGAGAGTAAGGTAGGCTGGGTTAGTAGTGAATTCTTCTTAGCGATAGCTGTTGAGACCGCTTGGTGGGCCACTATAGCTTTAAACGTTTCAGATATCTGTAGATATAATAAGTCACTGATGACGTTGCCAGTAGGTCACATACTAGGTTTGATAGCGCCTCAAGTTGTAGGTACATACCTAGGCTACGCAGCTACAGCACTAACTGGCGGTGTTTATAGCCCAATCGACATAATTGCTAAGTTCAGCCCAAGGCCTGAACTAGGTGTTCTAGGTCTAATGTTCGCTACGTTAGCTACGGGAAGCACGAACGTAACTGGTGACGTACCGGCAGCTACCAACGGTCTCATAAGGCTCATCAGTATCTCGTGGGAGAAGGCTGTATCCTTAGCTACTTTCTTGGCATGGTTAGTAATCGGCCCGTACTCGATAATATACTGGGAGAAGGCTCTAGACGTAGCTAACTACTTACTAGCATTTAACTGGTGCTACTCGATGTGGTTAGGCCCCATAGCAGGTGTTATGGTCGTAGACTTCTGGGTAGTTAGGCGTAAATACGTCAATCTCACGGAATGTTATAACCCACATGGTATCTATAGATATACTGGGGGATTTAGCATCGTAGGGTTGATATCGTTTTTCGCAGGCATAATAGCTGAGTATATAACCAGCGCCATACAAGGCACCCTACAGGTATACTTTGGGTTCATACCAGTACCAGGTATTGAGCTAGCTTGGTACTACGGCTTCTTCGTATCAGCAGTTGTTCACTTAATACTAGCGTTTGTAGCAAGAAGCTATGTGTTGCCGGAGCTCAAATTAAAAACTGTATGATAAGAGTGGTTAATCCTAAATAATTTTATTAAAATGTAACATCAATTTTTACATTAACTTTAAGGTTTATAATTGAGCACTACGAAATATTTTACGTAAGGTGAACCTTTTGGAGAAATATACCTTAATCATACGTAATGCCCGTATTCGTGGAAGACCTTATGACAAAACATTCGATATAGGTATTGAGGGCGACAAAATAACAGCTATAGCAGAGAAAATACCTGAGCATGGTGCTGAAGAAATAGACGCTGATGGTAAGTTAGTAGTTCCGCCATTCTTCAACATGCACTTCCACTTGGACTCAGTACTTACCTTAGGTGACCCAAGATATAACATATCAGGTACTCTATGGGAAGGTATTGAGATATGGTTTGAAAGGAAGAAGAGGCTAAGTGTTGAGGACATAGTTAAGAGGTCTGAGAAGGCCTGTAAGTGGATGGTTATTTACGGCACACTCTGGTTAAGAACCCACGCAGACTGCACTGAGAAGACCTTGACTACCGTTAAGGGCTTAGTTGAGGCTAAGAAGGTACTTTCAGACATTATCGATATTCAAGTAACAGCATTCCCGCAGGACGGCATATTGACGGAGCCGGATAATGCTGAGTACTTAGAGAAGGCACTTGAGTTAGGCGCTGATAACGTAGGTATGATACCACACAATGAATACACACGTGAGGACGGTGTTAAGTCTATAGAGATAGCTTTCGAACTAGCTAAGAAGTACGATAAGGACGTAGACGGACACGTAGATGAGACTGACGACCCCAACTCAAGGTTCCTCGAGGTAGTTGCTAAGAAGACATTAGAGTATGGGTGGCAGGGTAGGGTAGCTGCTGGTCACGTAACAGCAATGCATAGCTGGGATCCAGCCTACAGATATAGGATATTATCAGTTGTTAAAAAAGCGGACATAACTATAGTACCCAACCCATTAATTAACATACATCTACAGGGCAGGTTCGACATATATCCAAAGAGGAGAGGTATGGCACCAATAAAGATGCTCTTAGAAAGAGGCATTAACGTGGCCTTAGGGCATGACTGTATCATGGATCCGTGGTATCCATTAGGGGTTGGTGATATGTTACAGGCGCTATTCATGGCCATACACGTAGACCAGTTATTAGGCTATGATGACTTAATGAAGGCTCTAGACCTAATAACTGTTAATGCTGCTAAGACATGGCATATACTCCATGAGTACGGCATTGAGGTAGGTAAGAAAGCTAACTTACTAATACTTAACGCTAAGAACGACCTAGATGCCCTAAGGATTCTAGGGCCACCACTATACGTAATAAGGAACGGTAAGGTAATCGCTAAGACATTAAAGCATGGCGAGAGTGAAATACTCTATAAGGGTAAGTGGGAGACCATAACTATGTATCAAGAAGGTTAAATTTACTTAACCCATTACTTTTTCCCTTCATGTATATTACCTTCTTACCAATAGTTTAAATCGGGATGCTACCGGAGTTAAGGTCTTTAATGACTATTGATAAAGACTCATTAATGGAATCCATAGCTAAACTACTTTCGATACTTAAGAACACCAAGTACGTTAAGGTAAGGTTTAGTAAGGACATTGTTAGGGAGACAAAGGGCCTAAGACTCATACTCAAACATAATGATAAAAAGAAGAGAATTGACTTAACTGCGTGTCCTGAGCTAACATCATTTGACGTTAGTTTATGGATAGTTAATAAGTTCTTTGTGAAGGAACTTACTCAAGAAACAACTAAGTTCCTAATAACGGTAGCGGTCCTATCATTGATAATCACCCTATCCTTCATACCCCAATATATTAACTTCTTAGTGTTCTTCATTGGTGGGTTAATAGCTATGGACTTCGCCATATACACCTATAAGAACTGGAAGCTAGCTTACTTACATCAAGAGTTACTAAAATCTAACCCTAAGTATCGCCAAACGTACGAGGAGTGCATTAAGCTAATACTTAGTTACGTAGGTATGGCAAAAGAACTCAGTAAGTTAGTTATTAAGCCTAGAACTGTAAACCTAAACGGAAGTGTATGGTTTGTTAAATTCCTTAAAGACTCCATAGTCTTAAGTAAATACTTTATTCCTTAATCACGATTAATTAATGGTGGTTATTATGGTTAAGGTTTTAGGTATTGAGAAGCCCGTCATAGGTATGGTTCATCTCCGCCCACTACCAAACACGCCTAAGTATGGTGGTGAGAGTATTGATGAGTTACTAGATCATGCACTACATGAAGCAAAGGTTTTGATTGAGGGAGGGATAGATGCCATACTTGTTGAGAATTTCAATGATGTACCCTATGAACTTAAGCCCTCAGATCCTATAGTTGTGTCTGTAATGACCTTAATAGTTAATGAAATTCGTAAGTTAGGTGTTCCCGTAGGTGTTAATGTATTGAGGAATGGGTGTATTGAGGCTTTAGCCATAGCACATACAGCCAAGGCATCATTCATAAGGTGTAACGTATTTGTAGAGACAATAGTCACTGACCAAGGGATTATAGAGCCCATAGCACCTAAGCTAATGAGGTATAAGAGGTCGTTAGGGGCGGGCGTTAAGGTGTTCGCAGATATTCACGTAAAACATGGTAAACCACTTATTGATAGACCCATAGAGGAGGCGGCTCTAGAGGCGTTTGATAGGGGATTGGCTGATGCTGTAATAGTAACTGGTGAAAGAACAGGTATACCTCCAAAAATGAACGTTTTAAGATCAGTAAAGAGCGCTGTAGGTGATAGACCTGTTATTGTTGGTAGCGGTGTTAATGCCGAGAATATTGGGGAAATCTTAAGTATAGCTGATGGCGTTATAGTAGGTACGTACTTGAAGAAGAACGGGATAGTAACAAATCCAGTCGACGTTAGGAGAGTCAAAAAAATTATGAGAGTAGCTAATTCAGTAAGAACTAGGCATTAATTCAGTAAGTATGGCTACTCCCGAGGTGGAGTGGGAACTCCCTTTCAACTTGGTGGATAATCTCTATACGCTTAACTTCATCAGTTAAGTAATGCCACCTACTACCAACGGCTATGACTGAGAAAACACCGACTATTGAGGCTCCGGTTCTCTTGGTCAGGTATATGAGCGCCCTTAAAGTCCTACCTGTTCTTAATACATCGTCAACTATAAGCACTTTATCCTTCCTTGTTATCAATGTTGAAGGTAAATACAGTGTGGTTATTGATGGCGGTTCATGAGATAGATATGAATACTCTATGTATGTCCTAAAGCCAACCTCTTTCCTTCTCTTAGCTATAGCTACTTTAGCATCAAAATAATCAGCTATTGCTAGAGCCACAGGTATTCCATCAACCTCGGCAGTCACTATGGCTGTAGGTTCTAAATCCTTAAACTTTATGTAAGCCTCATAACCTATTAACTTAAGTAATGATGGCTTATAAATTATCTTATACGTAGCAACAACTCCATTATAAACCTCAATTTCCTTCTCAATTATTCTTTTAGTGACTTTTTTACTTATTATGGTGTTCAATATTTCATTAGCCCTATCTGGTGATGGCAGTACCTCACCTTGAATATATCTCCATATGATCGGTGGTGGTAAATTAAAAATGTCACGAAGTTCTCTGTACCTTAAATGTTTTTTAAGGGATTTTAATAACTCTATAGCTAATAAACGTATGTCCTTCCGCACTTAATACACCCTACGTAAAAATAATCTGTGTCATACCAATTTAAATTTAACTTAGGTAATATTAATTATACATTCTCTCACTCAACACTTAATTACATTTTCTCTCTTAATTCCCTTAATTCACATAATAATTCTTTCATTAACCCAAAAAGTTCCTTCTTAACCTTAAGTAGCTGTAGTGAATTCTTTATCGATGTATACTTCTTAGCCCACCTAGGCACGATTCCCAACCTCCTTAATTCATCGATTTTCTTAAAGAGTGCATCTACATCTGTTTTCAGCCTCCTTGAGGCTTCATGAGGGTTAGGCGATGCTAGTATGGCTTCAATAATTCCCTCATATTCCTTGGTTAATTGAGGAGGTTCTGAGATCATATAAGTTAGGTAATTTATTAGCACATCTTCAACAACCTCTCTTACAATTATTTCAAGCTCTTCACTCTCCACTAAGAATATATCTGATAGTTGAATCACCTTAACACCAAGTTCCCTAGCTAATTCCTTAGCGTTATCATCGGCATACCCCTTACATATTATTAAGGGTTTCATCTTAAGTAGTAGCGCATTAACGTACGCCTGTCTAATACCGGTGATGTCTACTTTACCAGCCTTAACCTCGGCGGCGTATCTCTCACCATTACGGTCCTCAACGATAAAATCAACCTCGCCAACCTCAGTATTGTTAATTAGAATTTTCTTATGTTTCTCAAGAACCTTAAAACCCTGGGAGACTAATAGCTCATAAGCAATTCTCTCAGAGGCCTTCCAACGTGCAACGCCCGAAATGCCCACACTTATCACCTATATGAGTGTTAAACACTGAGTCGTTATTTACTTAAGGTATTTTAACCTTACCTATTGTAACATATATTTTTATTGCCTTCATAATTTATTATGTAAGGTGGTTATTATGAAACCTGTACACATTAAGGCTAAACCAGGAGATATAGCTGAAAGAGCGGTCATTGCTGGGGATCCAGCAAGGGTTAGACAGTTAGCTGAGATGTTAGAGGATGTTCGCTTAGTCAATAAGAATAGGGACCTCCTCACATATACAGGTAAGTATGAGGGTGTACCGATAACTGTAGCTGTACATGGGATTGGCGGCCCTTCAGCGGCCATAGTTGTTGAGGAACTAATCATGCTTGGAGCTAAGGTGCTAGTTAGGTTAGGGACTACGGGTGCGATGCTTAAGGGTGTGAAAATAGGTGAGATAATAATACCTACAGGAGCTGCTTACTTCATAGGTGGTGCTGCCCTAGGTCAGTATGCACCTGACGCGTGCATGCCAACAGCACCTCATCCAGAAGTCATTAAGTCAATTATTGAGACAGCCCATGAGTTAAATATAAACTATCACCTAGGTCCCATAGTCTCTAGTGATGCATTCTATGCTGAGGATCCGGAGTTTATTAAGAAATGGGTCTCAAGAGGTATAATAGCCGTAGAGATGGAGTGTGCCACGTTATTTGCTCTAGGTGTTATGAGGAAGGTGAAGACAGGTGCAGTATTAGTTGTTAGTGATAATATTGTTGAGGCACCTGAGGTATTTGCTACTGCTGAAGAGTTAAGGGAGTATGTCGCTAAGGCCGCTGAACTAACGTTTAAGGCTTTACTAAAGGTCAAGACATAAATTATTTTTTTACCTAACTACGTAATCGCCCCTACCAATATGTAAGTAGGTACGTATGTTGGGGTATGTTTCCTTAAGCCTTAAAAGGAACTTCTCATCGTCATCATGAACTTCACAAATATATGATCCTTCATTAATTAATCTCTTTATTACCTCAAGCTTATATATTGATGAAGGTCTAAAGTCATTATTGCCCCTTAAGCATAGTCTATCTATGTACTTAAGAACACCGAAACTCCTTAACTGCTCTTTAGTTATGCCCAATAATCTCTTAGGCCTTCCACTAATCACCACCACCTTACCTTTATTTGCCCTATCAATAAGTAATCTTATACCTACCTCCCTAGGCTTATCTAACCTAAAAAGATCTTCATTAAAAAAGTACTTCCAAAACTTCTTGATGGAATCGCCAGCAAGCTCCATAGCTACTAAAATTCTCTCATTACAGTCAACTATAACTCCATCGATATCGAATATGTATGTGCATTCCATGTTACTAACCACTTATTTCCTCTACTGCAGTTATTTATAGTGGTATGAAGTTTAATATACTGTTACTTAACACCAGCGACAGAGAGATAGCTAGGTTCGTTATTGAGAACTTAATGAATGTATTCTATGCTGAGGCAGACTTCATAGGTAATGAGGTAATACCTAAAACATTCTATAACCCGGTAAGAATGCAGTATCTAAGTGATTACGTTATTGACTGGTTGAGTGGATTTAAGCGTGATGGGTTGCTGGTGGCCATAGCTGATGTCGATGCTTATACTAGAGGCCTTAATTTTGTTTTAGGTATGGCTAACCCCTATAATGGCATGTGTGTGGTTTATCTACCTAGACTGCGCTACTTCATACCTGAAGGGCTTAGTAAGGAGGAGGTCTTTTATTCAAGACTTCTTAAGGAGGTACTACATGAGGTAGGACATCTCTTTCACTTAACTCATTGTAGTAACTCTAAATGTGTTATGAGGTTTAGTAATAGCATATTTGACACCGATCATAAGGAGGCTAGGTATTGCTTAACATGTTCATTTAAGCTCATGGAGAGAGGGATCAGGCTTAACCCTAAATACATACTTACCTAGACCTAAAGACTATGTACTTAAAGCCTAGTTTATATAAAACCCTAGCCCCACCACCTAACCTTACTGCTCTAGCTGCCTTATCTACATCAGTTATTCTTAAGCTAGCAACACCTGTTAATCCAATATTGAAAAATAGGTAGGGTAATAGCTGAGCCGTAGGCCCTGTAATAACTTTCTCATCAGCATTCTCACTAAGCTCTAGAATCATGTCTAAAGTGTCGTTAACTAGCACGGCACCTGAGATAATTACCTTAGTAGCTTTAGGTAAGACTCTCCAAGCAGCTATATCAGATAGTCCATCCCTCCTAATGGCTGGGTTCCTCTCAAGTACATATAAGTTCTTGGTAAACTTTCTAACCTCCTTAACTAAGGGTTCCATATAACCAACAATAACTACGTAATCTTTAGGTGTTATCCTTAGGTACTTGATAAGGTTTCTTTCCTTAATTAGTGTCCTCTCATTAACTAAGTATTGAGATATTGCATTCATAATCGATAATCCTAGCGCCTTTTTAATAGGGTCTACCGAGCTAATTAAGGAACACATATTATCAAATCTAGGCTCAGGAACCTTCTCCTCAGCATGTACTATATCCTCAAGTGGTGTATAGGCAACACCTATGGATCTCCTAACTCCATCACTAACGACCGTACATGTGTATTTAATACCCACACAACTATCAACAATTTTTAAATTATTTGGTAGGTACTTAATTAACTCACTACATAACTTATCTATTAGCATATACTTTGACCTAAATAATCTACGTATGTTTACGTAATAACTGTTTTGAGGTATGTATTAAATATTGGTTATAAACTTATTAAGTATGGGATGGGGTCATAGCGGTAACTAAACTCTTACAGGATTATTTAATAATTGCTGTCCTTGTCATTGCACTCATTGTTAAGGTATTATCTAGAGGTTATGCGTTAATTGATTTAGTACTTATTTCCTTAGGGGTCTTCCTAATTACTTATGTACTTTTCTATAAGGGCTTGATTAATAATGAGTCATTAGCGCGTTATGAACTTTTAATATATTACTCAGTCTTCATATCAGCAATATGCTTAACATACGTAACAATATCTATGTATTTCAATATGTATCTAAGTCTGGGAACTTACATACCGTCATTTTCCTTAGCCATGGCTTTATACTTAATCTCTTTAACTGTACTATTTGTCAAAGCACCTAAAGCGAAGCTCATATATTCATTAGTGCTCTCCTTGATTACGCCCTTGTTACTGTATATTATACTCCCTAACATTAAAGTGTTAATGACTTTCTTTATAGTGTTGGCGGTATCTTTAATCATATCGCTTATTCTTAAGTAAGTATGAACGCATTCTTAAGCAATATAAATCTCTTCACACTAGATTACCCGTGAATGTGAGGTAGGATGCTGATATATAGCTCATATCATGATGAGTTTTTCGAGGTTGATGGCAAGGCTAGTGAGCTTATTAGGGATAGGGAGGATTTAAGGGAGTTTATTGAGTGGCTTTTAGGATTTGAGATTGAGGATATACATATAAGCTTAGCTGGTAGGATTGATGTTGTATTCATAGCTGATGTTTGGGTAAATATAGGTTATGATATAGTGAGGTTCTTACTCATAGATACCCCTATAAAGTTAAGTGAAAGGCAATGGGAGAGGCTCCTTGAACATATTGATAGTAAGTACGTAAGGTTTTGGGGAATAAAAGTAAGGTCAACTAGGGATTTTGATGAAGTATTCAAAATATTAAATAATAAGGTCAAGAGATTAGGTGAAGAACTTACATTCATTACATCATTAAGTAGGTATGAGTTTTTACATACCATTAATGAATTAATTGTTGAGCCGTGGAAAGTCCTATTAGTTCTTGAGGAGGATGAAGATATGCACATATACCTAATGCCTAGGATACTCTTAGGTACTCTACGTAGGGAATTAATTAAACGTAAAATACCATTCTCATACATTAAGAGAAAACACAGATATTACTAGGATATTACTAGTCGTATACTGAGTTACCAATATCGAGTAATATCATACAGGAATATATAGGAGTATACCAGAAATTATTTAACTTATATATGTGTTATAAAATCTAGTGAGTTAAGTAATTAATAGAGGTTACTGATATGGAGCTCTGGAGAAGAGAGCTTGTAGCTGACATGAGTAGGGTTAGAATGCTTAGGGAGTATGAGGAATTAGCCCATATAAGATATGATATCGTTAAAACATTATTTAGAATTCATATTCGTGAGTTCCATAAGAGATTAATTGAGTCACTTATTCTTAGGAAGATGATTAGATGGTACTTCAGGTTCTCGATTAAGAAAGACCTATTAGGTGTTAATGATGTTGAGTGAGTTGCTTAAGATATGTGATATACTTAATGAGTTCGGTGTTGAGTACGCATTAATAGGTGGGGTTGCCGCTTATTTATTAGGTGTTCAGAGAACCACGTTGGACGTAGACATACTGATTAACGTGCGTTCAGAGCATGACCTCGTTAAGATTGCTTATGAATTAGCTGATCTTGACTATGACGTTAATATTGAGGAGGTTAAGAAGGCTTTTAGGCTTAAGCAGAACTTCATAGTGCCCTTATTCAGTGGGGTTATGGTTGATTTTAAGGTAGCTAAGACAGATCTTGACCGTAAGACTTTAGAAAGGCGTATGAAGGTCTTTATTGAAGACGTTGTCATTTACTTAGCTCCTCTTGAGGAATTAATAGCTGTTAAGATACGTGAGCAAGGTACTTTAGAGGATATCGAGGACGCGATACAGCTCATGTATATATACTCAGACATAATTGATTGGAGATACTTAGTTGAGCTTGTAGGTAAGGATCCATTAATGTACGTTGAACAACTAATAGATTTCGTGTCTAAGAAATACCCGGTTAAGAGCTTAAGAAGAGCATTAACAGGTATGAAGAGATTAAAGAGAAGGTTGAGGAAGGTTATTAAGGAATATTCTTCCTCTCCCTAAACCCCCTCAACCTATGCTCTAATAGGCTAATACTCACTGTTACCGCGAAGTTGATTGCTAGGCCCCAGAAACCACCGAATATCCCTAGAGGATCTACAGTGACTATTCTAGTTAATATGGCAGTAATTATACCTGCGATAAGTCCTAATAGAACGCCGTTCTTAGTTACTTTCTTCCATTTAATGCCTAATGCGATACCGGGGAAGAACTGAGTTACTCCGGCATAACCAGTTAATAGTAAATAAACTATGAGCGCAGGTCTGAGTACGGCTAAAATTAAGGCTATTATGGCTATAGCGCCAGTAAATATCCTTGCGGCCATCACTAACTCACGTTCTTTAGCCTCAGGCTTAAACAGTCTCTGATACGCGTTCCTAGCGAATAAAGCCCCTGAAGTATGTAGTAATGCCGCAGCCGTTGATATTGCGGCAGCAACTGCTCCAGCACCAGCGATTCCTACAACCCATGAAGGAAACGTAAACTTAATTATCTCGATAAGCGCGTAATCAGGCTTAGGTAGCTTTAAGACCCCTTGATAATAGAGGGTAGCTGCCGTAAGACCGACTAATATTATAGGTATTTGAGAAATCTGGAAGAACGATAAAGCTAACGCGTTCCTCTTGACGGTGTCTGAACTCTTTGCTGTGAACACACCTTGAATTCTGTTTGGCCACATCCAGAACCCTACTGATGATGCTATAGCTAAGGTTGCTGTCCATATAATTAACTTATTATCGAATAATACCATTGAAGGCTTTACTGACTCAAAGGCTTCAAACATGGGTCCTATACCTCCATAACGTATCATCGGTATTAAGAACCCGATTCCCCAAATAGTGATTAACATTATTGCTCCTTGGAGGGCGTTAATGAACGCTACACTAACCATTCCACCGAGTATGGTGAATATGGCTATTAATGAGAATGCTATTAGCTGTGACGCGAATGGGTCTAGAAGCCCGTAACCTGCTGACTCGATTATGTACCCAATACCCAGTATTTGTAGCTGTATATATGGTATGCTAAATAAGGCACCTACAATAGCTGTTAAGGCACCTAATAACTTACTATTATACCTATCTTCAAAGTAGTCAGAGAGAGTTACGTACCTCTTAGCCTTACCTAACTCCCATAGTTTAGGCGTTATTAGGTATGCCAATATGTAAGATAGCTGACCATATATCAATATGGCTAATACTTTAACACCGTTCTTAACGGTATAGCCTGGTAACCCAAGGAATGTGTAGGCACTATATATGTTAGCACCTAAACTTAACCAGAGAATTAGTAACCCAAGCCTCCTACCAGCAACAAACCAGGACTCAGCCCCTGCCTTACGGTACTTTATGGAGAAGTAAAGACCTACCATAGCCGTTAACGATATCCAGAACAGTATTATACCTAAAGCAGTTAACCCCTCACTTATCGCCTCAGTCACGGTTTCTTCACCTCAATAAGGTATAATATAGTTATTAAGACGGTGATTAACACCGCCCACATAAAAAACCAAAACCAAAGGAAGGGTAAGCCGAATACCTTAGGTTCTAACCTATTAACGAAAGGTATTAACGCGATCATGAAGTAAGGTATAAGCACTAGTATATAGCGGTACCGCCTTAACGCCCCCACAGTAAATCCTTGATGAAAATAGAAACAACCCCCTTAAATCTTTTAATCAATGAATAACCAAGAAAGTTACCTAACTACCTTAATATTAGCCCCTTTAAGCTTAAAGAACCTAGCAACAGTGTTCATCTCTAAATCAGATAATTCGCCATCAAAGACAATCTTTATATCCATACCACCACCTCCAGGCCCGGGCTCACCCTCAAAGAACACATTTACCCTCCTACTCTTACTCATAACGATCTCTAAAAGCTCAGTTGTTAAGAACCTAGCGAATACATGTGTATGGATTCCAGATATACGTATCTCCTTCCTAGCTATAGTTACTTGGATATTGCCCACCTAAAACACTATCTAACTAAGAAGTAATAAGAATATGGGTTATGTTGGGGAAATACTCGTTTTGAGTTACTTCCTTAAGGCGAAGAATACCTTCTCTGGGGTTATTGGTAGGCTATGTATTCTTCTACCTATCGCGTGGGCTACGGCATTAGCTATTGCCGCAGCTATGCCGTTTATTGATGGCTCACCTAAGCCTTTAGCACCGAAAGGCCCTCTCTTATACCCTGACTCAACCCATATAGATATGACTTCAGGGGTGTCCTTTACCGTCGGTATGTAATACGTTGATAAGTTCGGGTTCCTTACCCTGCCGTCAGGGTCATGGACTAGTTCCTCCATTAATGCGTAGCCTAAGCCCTGTACGGCCCCTCCCTCAGCATGTAACTCAGCACCAACTTTATTGATCACCTTACCTATGTCGTAAGCCGTGATTATCCTATCTACCTTCACACCTCCTGTCTCAGTATCTACCGTGACCTCAGCTATTATCGCTCCAAAAGTGTATGTTATATATGGGGCACCCTGACCTGTTTCCTCTTCCCACTCGGCGAACGGTGCTCTAAAGAACCCAAACTCCTGTAGTGGCACACCTAACCAGAAGCACTGCTCAATTAATTCACCCCACTTAATCTTCTTCTCAGGGTTGTCCTTACAGTATACATCAGGTGCCTTAATAACGACGTCGTCAGGGCTGCATCCAAGCATCTTAGCCGCTACCTCATTTAGTCTCTTCCTTAACTTATAGGCAGCATTCACCGTAGCGTTACCACCCATGACAGTACTTCTTGAAGCCACCGTAGGTCCTGCGTCAGGCGTTGATGAGGTATCAGCAAGCTCAACATG
Source organism: uncultured Desulfurococcales archaeon (assembly GCA_964519505.1). Taxonomy (GTDB): domain Archaea; phylum Thermoproteota; class Thermoprotei_A; order Sulfolobales; family CAZFJX01; genus CAZFJX01. The sequence continues at coordinate 54,663 of CAZFJX010000006.1, read as the reverse complement.
GAAGTATGAAGGTGGCACACCTAATATCTCAGCAGCTATGTTGATTAATCCTTGAATAGCACCTTGGCCAAAGTCCGTTAGTCCCGTCCTAAACGTTATTGATCCGTCCCTATTGATTATTATTGAGACTGATGAGTAGTCAGCGCCCTCAACACCTATCGAGTTACCGTGCCACATTAGTGCGACTCCTATACCCTTCCTTAGCTTACCTACCTGCTTAACGTAGAGAGCCCTCTTCTCCCTCCACTTAGCTACTTCCATGGCCTTTAGTAAGCACTCCTCAAGACCAACACCATGTTCAGGCGTTAGTAACTGCCCATGAACAGTTCTATCACCAGCCCTCAGTAAGTTCTTAAGCCTCAACTCTGCAGGATCCATACCTAGTTCCTCAGCTAACTTATCCATTTGTGACTCAACAGCGAAGTGTACCTGCGGATTACCGAAACCTCTAAAGGCGCCTGCATATACGTTATTTGTGTAAACAGCTATAGTGTCTACCCTGGCGTTAGGTACTTTGTAAGGACCTACAGAGTGTACCGTGGCTCTCCAAGCAACGAAGGGCCCTAATGAAGCGTAGGCACCAGTGTCTAGAACTATGTTGGCTTCAACAGCAACTATAGTACCGTCCTTCCTAGCTCCATGCCTATACCAAGCAACCATCGGGTGTCTTTTGCTATGTCCTATGATTGACTCCTCCCTTGTATGTATGACTACGGCAGGTCTACCAGTGAGGCGGGCAGCTAATGCTGCACGGGCACCTATCTCGTTAGCTACGTCCTCCTTACCACCAAAACCACCACCCATGAGCGGGGCTATAACTCTAACCATGTTCTGAGACAATCCTAATACCTTAGCTACGGTTCTCCTAACCTCGAACGGGCATTGAGTAGTCGTTATGACAGTAACACTACCATCAGGTTCAGGTATAGCTATTGCAGCCTCAGGTTCCATGTAGGCATGTTCCTGAAACTGAGTCCTGTACTCACCCTCAACAACCACATCAGCCTCCTTGAACGCCTTCTCAACATCACCCTTCCTAATCTTGTAATGAGCTACGAGGTCCGTACCTTTCTCATCATGAATTAGCACATGCTTCCTCTCCCTAAGGGTCTTTAAGTCTATGACCTCAAGTGGGTCAGTGATTACTGGTAAGGGTTCATACTCGACATGTATCTTCTCAGCCGCCTCACGGGCGGTTAAGTAATCCTCAGCTATTATTAGTGCTACAGCGTCCCCTACATACCTCACCTTCCTATCAGCTATTAATGGCTGATCAGGAATTACATAACCAGCATCGTTAATCCCCGGTATGTCCTTAGCTGTTACTACCCTAAGAACCCCGGGGTGTTTAAGTGCTTCATTAACGTCTATACTTTTAATTAATGCGTGAGCGTACTTAGTCCTAACGGTATATACGTAGACTAAGTTCCTGTACATAGGTATTAAGTCAGCAACGAATTTAGTCCTTCCAGTAACTTTATCAACAGCATCCCATCTTCTAATATGCTTACCTACATATATGAATGTCTTATATTTCTCAAATACTTCTTCAACTATCTTAACATATTCAGGTACTTCACTCATGGATCTCACCCCTCAACATCAAAATAGATCTTGCCTTCACGTATGTATTGAGCAGCTAGTTTCGCTGCCTTAATGAACCTTAAGTAACTACCGCATCTACAGAGATGCCCGTCGAGAACGTCTTTAATTTCTTCATCAGTTGGGTTGGGGTTGCTATCTAGTAACCACTTAAGTGATAGTATAATGCCAGGCACGCAGAATCCGCACTGTATTGTGTGCGTGTCTAGTAGGGCTTTCTGTATTGCATGTATCTTACCTGGTGGTGCTATACCTTCAAGAGTGATTATTTTCTTACCGTTAGCTCTAACGGCTAAGGTTAAGCATGAAGCTATAGGCTTACCATCCATGAGAACTACACAAGCTCCACACTCACCCCTACCGCAACCCTCCTTAACGCTTGTTAAGCCTAGCTTATACCTTAACACATCTATAAGTCTTTCATAAGGCTTAACATCGATTACATAGTCCTTGCCATTAACGTTAACCCTTATAGTTACGGGTTTATACTCATCACTAACCACGGGTTCCACCTCTCTCAATTCTCTCCTTAATTATGTAGAGCGCTTTCTTAGACAAAATCTTAGAGAGTTCCAACCTATACTCAGCTGATGCTCTATAGTCAGTTATTCTCCTCATTTCCCTAGGTAATACCTCATTGAATGCTTTATCGAGAACCCCACCACTAAACTCCTTACCCTTAAGGAACTCCTCAGTCTTCTTAGCCCTACCAGGATATGGCTCACCGACGCTATCGTAGGCTAGTTTAACGTCCTTAATTACATTGCCATCAAGCTCCATATAGGTAGCCACTATTATATACCCCATTGAGTGACCCCATCTACGGTCGAACTTTATGAACGCCGTTGATGAGTTCTTAGGCTTATCATTAAAGAATACCTCAGTTATCAACTCATTAGGCTTCCTAGCAAACTTCCTTAACCCTACGAAAGCGTTATCGAGAGGTATTACTCTCACACCCTCGGTACTAACTAGCTTAACCTTAGCATCAAGGGCTAGTAGTAATGTAGCTATATCGGACATCGGGTGGGCGCACCCTATATTACCGCCAACTGTGGCTAAGTTACGTATAAAGTGAGTGGAGAAGTTCTTAACTAGGTCCTTAAAGCCTAAGTATCTATGGTCCTTAACTAGGAATGACCTACTTAATTCTGAAGCTGTTGTTAAGGCACCAATCTTAACTAAACCATTCTCTAGCTTCACATAACTAAGTTTCTTCTTTAATGGCCATAGATCCAATAACTTCTTAGGCTTTATGACCCCATCCCTAATTAGTACCATAACCTCCGTACCGCCAGCCATAGGTACCGCGCTGGGTTCTTTACTTAAGAACTTAAGAGCATCATCCAAGCTAGAGGGGGTATACACATCAAATCTTCGGATATTACCACCCTTGAATTTCTAGGGGCTTAAGTAAAATAAGGTTTTCTCATAAGGATGTTAACTTCTAATAGATTAGTTAAGTACCTGATATATACACCTAAGTATCCACTATATTACCCCCAACAATAAGTTTTACTCGGTGTTTCCATGCCCATCAACATTAATGAATTAATACCTGAATGGGCTAGAGAATTCTATGGTAAGAGGTTAAGGAATTTAACTGAACTGTTCGGTGTAGATAAACCGATAATAGGCATGGTTCACTTAATGCCATTACCGGGATCTCCAGCATATAATGGTTGGGATATGAATATCATTATTGAAGCAGCGTTAAGGGACGCAAAAGCCCTTATTGAAGGGGGGGTTGATGGGCTTATTGTTGAGAACATGTGGGACCTACCATATTACGCCGGTAGCAAGAACATACCTCCTGAAGAGATAGCGGCCCACGCAGTCGCTGCTAGGGAGGTCGTTAAGTCTGTTAACGTGCCTGTAGGCATTACCGTGATTCATAACGGTGGTAGAGTAGCCTTAGGTATTGCTAAAGCCTCTGGAGCTAAGTTCATTAGGGTCTGCTTATACACAGGAGCTTTAGTATGGGATACTGGTGAGTTCGATCACGGCAATGCAGCTGAGTTGATGAGGCTTAGGAAGCTATTATATGCTGAAGACATAAAGTTCTTTGCTGATGTATATAAGAAACATGCAGTAATGTTCCCAGGAATAACTCCTGAGGTGCATGCTATATGGACAGACTTCTACCTAGCTGATGCATTAATAGTTACGGGCTTAATGACTGGTATAGCGCCTGAAGTAGAGCTTGTTAAGAGGGTTAAGTCTGTAGTTAAGGATGTACCAGTAATTATAGGTAGTGGAGTTAACCTAGGCAATGTTAGGGAACTACTTAGGTATGCTGACGGGGCTATAGTAGGTACTTACTTCAAGGTTAATGGGATAACTCAAAACCCTGTAGATCCAGAGAGAGTTAAGAAGCTTATGAGGATAGTTAAGGAGTTAAGGAAAACTAAGTGAGGTATGTACTTAAGTGTGTTTAAATCATAAATAATTTTTAATTAGCCCAGCAGTAATTAGATTTATTGGGTTACTTAATGGTTGATGTAGCCGTATTTGGTGATTTCTGTGTTGATGTTCTAGTATATATAGATAGATTACCTAGTTTCGATCAATCTTTTGTTGCTAGAGACATTAAGTTATCGTTTGGTGGCGTTGGTGGTAACGTATCTTGTGCGTTAAGTAAGTTAGGATTAAGTGTAAGGGCATTAGGTTGTGTGGGTGATGACTTCTTCGGTAAGATATACCTTGATGACTTAATTAAGAATGGTGTTGATGTTCGCTCTGTAAGGAGGTTAAAGGGGTTAGGTACATGCACAGTAGTTATACATATAAATCCTGAAGGTTCGAGAGCCATCATAGGATTTAGAGGGGCTAACTCCCTATGTGATTTGAGTATTGATGACTTGGGTATTTCTGAAGGTCTTAAACACCTCCATATCTCTGGTTATATGTTACTCAATAGGACTAAGGTAGGTAGCTATATTGACGTGTTAAGTAAGGTTAAGGAGTTAGGTATAAATACATCCGTGGATTTAGAGGGTATAGCATTTAGTGATTCAGATGTTATTAAGGAGCTTAAGGGGGTTGTTGACTATGTTTTCCTAAATAGGGAGGAGGCTGTATCTATAGTTAAGTCTAAGACCTTCAATAAGGACGTGGCTATATCGCTATATAGAGCTCTTAAGCCTAGAGCTTTAGTCATAAAGTTAGGTGCTATGGGATGTTTACTAGTTAAGGAAGGAAGTTCTCTAGTCCCCATTAAGAGCTTTAAAGTAAAGGCAGTAGACACTACAGGCGCTGGTGACGCGTTTAACGCTGGCTTTATTTACGGTGTCATTAAGGGTTTACCGCTAAGTGAAGCTGCATTATTAGGTAATGCTTTAGGTGCCTACAAATGCATGGGTTACGGAGCTAGGCATTACCCAACGCTAAGTGAGTTGGTCAGTACGTTTCCCCAGATAAGACCTATCATTAATAAGATTAAGTGAGTACTTACTACTTACTTTTAACTAGGTATTTCTTGAGCAGTTTCATGGCGGCTGGTAACGTTATGTATGCTGTCGCTAGGGCTATAGTGAAGATACTTAAGCTAAGTGCAAACCCTATCTCCTTAAGCACCCACATAGTACTAACCATTAATGAACCATAGGCGGTGCTAACTATGGTTGCTAGACCCAGGTTAAGTATTCCTATCGTCTTAGTCGCTTTAGCTAACGCTATGTCAGGATCCTTATTATTAGCTAGTTCATAACGTGCTTTAACAAAGTAGAATGAGAAGTAATCCATGCCAACACCTATAAGTACGGCGAAAATCACCATGGGTAAGAACCATATGGTTGGCACATTAAGCACCTCCCTAAATAACACTATCGTTACAGCTAAACCTATCAGTGCTGATGAAGAGACTAAAGTCGTTGAGAGAATTCCTGCAGGTAGTGAGCGTAAGCTTAAGGTCATCAATATGAACATAGCTACCAGGGCAGCCGGAAATACCCTAGTCCAGAACCTATTCTGTAATGCCTCATCTAACTCAATAAACTCAGCCGTTAACCCACCTACATAAGCCTCATTAACATATCTGCTTTTTCTTACGAATTCCTTAACAGCCTCCTTAATCTCCCGTACAGCTTTTGACGCTTCCTCACTATCAGCACTGTACTTCAGGAATACCTGAAGTAAAGCGTACTTCCTATCATCGGATATGAATAAACCTCCGTCAGTACTTAGAACGTAATCTAAGGTTAGATTAGTTAATGGTATTCCTTGAGGTCTCGTAGGCCCATATATCGTTAAGGCATGACCCTTCATTTCTAAGTACTGGATTAACTCCTCGATAGCCTCTATACAATCATCGCTTAACTCACTTAGGTTTAACACTATAAATACTGGGTACATTATCGATGAGCTAAGCTTAGTTTTCATTATGTTGAACCCTTCAATGGCCTCCTCACCTTCAGGTAAGAATAGCTTAAACTCATGTGAGGGGGAGAAGCCCTGTGCATATACAATACCTGAGACCACCGTTATTACCGCGAATACCAGTATGATGAACTTAGCGTTCTTAACTATCTTTAAACCCATCTTACTTATTTCTATGACCTTCTTAGGTAATCTAGGCCACCAAAACCATTTCTTCCCACATAGGAATGACGTAACGGCAGGAACGAAGGTTAATGACGTTGCCATTACTATAAGCACACCTACAGGTATGACCAGCCCTAAACTCTTCATGAATGGGAAGTCCCATGCAAGCGCTAGAACACCGAAGCCTGCAGCGTCTGTTGAGGCGGCGGCTACTATAGCTGGTGCTGCCTTACTTAAAGCATTAATAGCGGCCTCCTTCCCATGAACTCCGTTACCTAACTCCTCCTTAAGCATAAGTAGGTAATAGGAGCTATAGTCAACACCTAGGCCTAATGTCGTGGTTATGAGTAATGCGCGCGCCCACATATGAATGTCTGTAATCCTAGAGATGAATAAGTACACTATGGCTGACGCCATTACGAAAGCTATACCGAATGAAGTTAGTGGTAGAGTTAAGGCTATAAAGCTACCAACAACGCCTATCATAGCGAGTAATACTAAGAACGTACTTATCTTATCAACAACGGCTAAATCACTCCTACCCCTTCTCGCCATTGCATCACCAATAGGTTCAGAACCCGTTAGGTAAACGTCGGCATAAGGATAGTAACTCTCAACAATCTTCTTAATATCTTCATCATCGGCCTTAGGGTCAAATATTATTAAGAACGAAGTGTTACTTATGAGGGCATCTCTCAAAGCACCTAAGTATCTATTTATGATTATGTTGTTAATATCATCAGTAAATTCATTCACTAAATCATTAACTACCTTAGACTCATTATCAGCTTCGATAATCTTTCTAAGCACATAATTAATATCAATAACCTCTTCAAACTCCTTAAATCCACTGTATCCTAACCTATTTACGTACTCCATAGACTTCGTTAATATGAACTCATTAACGTCTTCAACACTCATAGGTAACTGGTTAATTAACTCTCTAATCTCAGCCTCACTAATGGTAATATTACTAAATGTTTCATTCTCACTTAACTCCTTAGCAACTATCTCTTTAAATAACTCCTTCACCTTACCCTTAAGTTCATGACTACTAACGTTATTTACGTAGGCATCATAAAGGTCATTAACTAACTTATTGACCGTATCTTCACTTAGCTCAATACCTAATTCCGAAGTCATATTACTTGTCATATTAGTAATTAATTCGTTGAGATAATTGATTACTATGTCACGTAGTACCTCCTTATCTTCAGAGCATCCGGGATCATAATTCTTTATAAACTCCCATAATGCTCTACCCTGCTTAGGCATTAATGAGTCTAGAACTAATTTTGTTGCATCAAGTACGTAGTTTTCTTTACCTATCATTAAATACTTAACTACGTATTCAGCCTCACGCTCATCTAAACCCGGTGACTTACTTAGCAAGTAATTAACTATTTCATCAGTAATTAACTCATTTAGGTAATTCATATGTGTTGTGAGGGCATTAGGTCCGTAAGTTACGTAGAGGTTCTTGATCTTATTCATAAAGTCCTTATTCTTAAGCAACTCACTTAAGTATTCACTTCTACTAAGCTCCCTTATATTGCTTGAACTTAAGTAGGGTTCTAAGAACTTAGGTACTTCACCTCCCTTAACTAAATCATTAAATAACTCTTGGAGTGTACTCCATGAGACCTCATTTAGGAACTTCTCATCGCATTCCTCATAACCCATTAACCTAATTATAGCCTTCTCTAAATACTCATCAATGCCTTCAATGTTAAATCCGTACGAGAACACCACGTTAATTACCAACCCCTTAACTATATCTATCTTCTCATTAGGGCTTAAGGGACTCTTAAAGACTACTTCCTCAATAAGATCATCAAGTAATCCTTGGTCAATATAGTCTGGAGCATATTCAGCAACAACTGATTTAGTAATTCTCAAAGCTGCTTCATCAAGTAGTGCATCTTCATAAGTATTCGTATATGAGTATATCTTAGTTAGCGACTCATCATCTAAATATTCACCTACACTTACGTTACCAGGTATTTCGGCTTCGTTAAGTAGCTCCTTAAATACCTCTAATGTTGCTAGTCTAAGTATATCTTGATTATATGTTAATGTAGCCTTAGCTGAGGAATCATACTTTACTACTGCATCACTTATTAAGTCTATGATTTCCTCCTTACTTATGTTCATATCGTAAGGTAATTCCGTGGGTATTACCATGTATTCCTTCATGAATGACTTAACGACATACTGAGCTAGTTCCGGTGAAGGTCCCTTCCAAATTAATTCATGAGCTACGTAGCCCCAATTAACACTTACATTACCTCCGTAATAGCTCTCTAAGTACTTAGCTACGAATTCCTCAAGAACGTGATTTACGGATGTTTCCGTTGGTGGATACCCTATTTCGTAAGCTGCATAAGTGGTTGCATAGGCTTCCTCAGGCGTTAGACCCATGTAGTTAGCTATGTCGTAGGCTAAGTAAGGGATGGTATAGTTAATTACCTCACTAGAATGATTACTTAGGAATGTATACGTTAAGCACTGGCTCCACTTAGTGACCTTAATATTCATAGGGTCATAGGTAAGCATCTTGAAGGGTGTTAACTTACCTTCACTTCTTAAATCTCTTATTAACACCTTCCATGAGTTCTCTAAGTGAGTTACGTATCTCTCAATAAGACTGCTGTAGGGTTGGGGAACGTTAGCTAGTCTTAACTCACTAATTATCTTAGTTGTTGCTAGGCGAAGTAGGTCCTCTTCTCTCACAGTGTCTGAGTTATTGAAATATATCTTGACATAGCTATATACTAAATATGTAGTTATTGAGTCAACCGGCGGTAATGAGCATGCGTCTTCAGTATCTGTTACTGACTGAATGTAGGATACGTTTTCAGGGGTCATTACTAATTCGTCATAAATACCTGTGGCGTTTAAATAGTAATGGATTCTTAGTATATTAAAGTACTCCTTCCTATACCATTCCTCAGTACTATATATCATGCCATTCAGCTGAATTAGTTGTTGTCTGACCTCTCTTAACTCACTGTACTTATCGCTCAGTAACCCGTAGATCTCGCTGTAAGACTCATCAAAACCTCTTAGCCCTATCTTAATAAAGTACATGACGTTAGCTAAATCGCTTATATGGCTCCTTATTTCTGTGTAAGCCTTATCTATAGCTGAGACGACACCTAGGGATAAATTGCATATCTGTGTTAGCATGTAGGACTGATTAAATGCTGTATCAAGCATTTGAGCTATATCATCAACATTACTTAAAGACTCGCTCATGTTCTTAAACGCCTCATAAGTGTTTAAATAGGCATTATCTAAGTACTTAACCCCCTCAACAACTTTGGGCATATAGCCATACATATTCATAATCATGTCGTGAGCCTTAACGTAACTCTTATTGACCTTGATAATGACCTCCCTAAACTTAGTTATGTTGTCATATATCTTGGCGAACGTCTCATTAAGCGTATTCCTAACGTTATCGGTTATGTTCTTAAGTATGTCGTAATAACTTAAGATTCCTTTAACCATGTCCTTACTCTCAAGTTCATCTTTAAGCTTAAAGTACTTGTCAGACGTTCTTGGGTCTGAGGTATTTATGTTATCAACAACAACTACGTACTTAGCTACTAAGAACATACTTATCTTCTCAAATAACTTACTAAACTTATCGAGTAGCTCGGAAGCCTTTAGTGACTCGGAACCCTCAGGTAAGAACCTATGTTCAGTATACTTGACCTTACCACCAAGTAGCCCTGCGTAAGGTATCGACATACCTAGCGCTATAATCCACAGTACTATGACAACTACAGCATGTTTCACTACGTACCTCGCTAGTGATGGCAATATCGGTTCCCGATATATCAGATACAGATACAGTTTATAAACTCTACTTTATAATAATTAAGTAGAGGTTAGGGATAGTGAGTAAAACCACAGACGATTTAGAGAAAGAATTAGAGGGTATGTTAAGATCTTCGTTAAGGGGGTTTCTAAAGATACTGACGTTAATGATTATTGCTAGGAGGCCCATATATGGCTATAAGATTATTGAGGAGGTTGAGAGAAGGACTTTAGGTCTTTGGAAACCATCACCAGGGGCTCTCTACCCGATACTTAAGGAGCTTGAGAGAAAGAACTACCTTAAAAGCCATAGAAGCCATGAGGGTGGGCGTGAAAGGGTTTACTACATGATTACTGAGAAAGGACTTAACCTTGTTAAGCTTATTGATGAGAAGTTAGATAGGTTTAGAGACATGATACTAGACTCAGTTAGGGAGAAGGCGTCGTTAATTAGGGGGTTATCAACTGAGGACTTAAGAACTATCAGAAAGAGGTTAGAAACCTGGAAGGAGACCTTATGTGATGTAATAAACATAGTTGATAAGGAGCTTAGTAGAAGGCTGGTCAAAAATGTTAGTAGTACTTAAACGTTTAGGTAGCTCCTCCTCTCCTAAGTACTAGAGCTCCCACAGTTACTGCTAAGGCTGTGGCTATAGCTAACGCTATGACTATTAAGTTGCTAGGTCTGAGTAATGAGCCCTCATTAGGACCTCCCGTAGGTGTTTCCGTTAATCCCGTGGTATTCGTAACTGATGTGGTCTCTGTATGTGCCGGGCTCTCACTCCCACAGCCTTCAACTTGTATCTTCACTTGCTTAGCTACTTCATCATTAACTAGCACTTGAACAACGTACTTACCTACAGGCAAGGGCCCTATGGTGTAGTCCTTAACCTTCGTGATTATCACTTGAGCTGAGGGCCCAGTCCATTCGAACACCTCAATCGGTATGTTAATGAACGTTACTGATTCCTCACTCCTTACCTCATAATCGCCCCAAACAACCTTAAACCCGGCATGCCTAAGCACTGCCTCTATCCTTAACTTTAAGGTATTATTAACCAACGTTAAGTCCTTTATGTCGATGCTCATCGGCCTAGACTTAACCCACTCATACCCCTGACTCTCCATAGGCATCATTAACTTAATCACTAAATCTCTACTTAAACCCTTAAACAGTGAACTAACCTCAACTAACTTAAGTTCCTCAACATCCCCCTTAATTAGGTGCTCAAAAGACGTTGATCCCTCAGGAGCCGCGGCTCGGGGTGTCGCTAACGTTACGTTAAGGATAGACCCACTTAGATTTAATAACTTAATAGTGACGTACGCTGTGCATGTCTTACTATACGTACGTAGTAACCTACCTGTAGCCATGGCGTATATAGTCATAAATTCCTTAAAACCATTTACTTCTCTAGCACTTATTGCGTAACTGTAGTTGAAATATATAGTAAACTCGTCAGGTAGATCCTTTAGCACCCACTTAACCATTGGTAATTTACCTAACGCGCTATAGTATTCAAACTTTTTACTATCTTCGTAAGTTCCTTCCCATACAATTTCCCAACTCACTTCTTTATCATCGATAGTTACCGATATGTTACCTTCTTCGGCGGCCTCTTTAGGTATTGGGAAGTACATAGTGACCCCCTTAACTTCGAGATTCTTAAATGGGTAGGTCCCACCAACACTAACTATTAAGTACTCTCCATTGCTCGATGGCTTTATCTTGATATCTATATGCTCTTCAGTAAGTATTAACGTGGGTACGGGTATAGGGTTACTCTTAACTGCATAACCCATTAGCGCTAATGACGTAATTAAGGCTATTATTAAGGTTATTGAAAGTAGTGTCTTTAAATACCTCACACACTCACCGTCTGTGATATGCTGTACGCACGTAAAGAATATATTGCTTCGAACGTAGCGTTTAGGGTGAGGAACTTTAGGTAAGACCTATTGTCTCAGTCAAAGGACGGTATTAGTTTAATAGGGCATTAAGTATGTATGGCTTAGTAATTAATGTAAGTAATGTCATATCACCACTATGTTACTCACTAATACGTGTTGAACCGTTCAATACGTGTGGATTTAGATGCACTTACTGTTATGCACGTTGGTATAGGGTTAGTGACGAGGTTATAAAACCTAATTATAGATCAGTCATTGAGTTTAAGGTTGTTGCTAAGAAAGTCTATAGGAGGGGCCTTAAGCCAATACCAGCAAGACTATCAACACTTAGTGAGCCTTTTCAGTACGTTGAGGAACTCTATAAGATTTCATTAGAAGTACTGAATTACGCCTTAAATTATGAGTATCCACTGATAATTAACACTAAAAGCACATTAATAGCTAAGAACCCGTGGTTTAAGTTCGTGAGGAAACTTTCAGATAGAGGTCTAGTTATAGTTCAGTTCTCATTCTCAACATTCATGGATAATTTAGCTAAGGTAATAGAGCCCATAGCTCCAAAACCTTCTGAGAGACTGAAAGCTCTATCCTTATTAAACGATGCTGGTGTGCCTATAGTAATTAGGTTATCACCATTCATACCTAAGGTGAGTCTATATGGGTATGAACCAACTGAGTTAATTGGTAAATTAAGGGAGTTAGGGACTAAGCATGTCATAGTCGAATCAATAAGGTTACCTAAGGAGGAGCTAATTGAGCTGTTTAGAAAATTCAACGTTGATGTAGGATCATTAAGGGATTATAGCCTCCATACCATTGAAGGTAAAGAACCTCTTTATAGGCCCGGTCATGAAGTTATCTATGGAGATTACTTAAGGCTTAAGGAACTACTTAGCAAGAACAGCATAGGGTTTTCAACATGTAAGGAGGGGCTTTTTAGCCTACATACGTCTAGTGATTGTTGCGGTATGTACTTACTTAAAACTGATTATGTGAAGAGAGTCACTCTTTATGAAGTTTACAAGGAGTTAAGGGAGATCCGTGAGTTACCTATAGATCGTATTGAAATGTTAATTAATGAGCTATGTAGTAAGCAGGGCTACATATGTGTTAGAAATATGAGTAGTTACCCTAAGAGAATTAAGAAAAGGTTTAAAGCTCATGAATTACGTTTAATTAAGGTTATTAAGAACTCTAGATTACTTACCCATGCCTCACCAGAATTTGAGGTTCATGAAGGCATTATCAAGGTTAGGTAAGATCCCCCAACTAATCGATTAACTTATAAGTGCTGTTTACCAAGGTGTTTAGGTCATGTGTAATGAAGTTTAGAGAGTACGTGAGAGCGCTGAGTGAGGTAGGATTTAAGGACATTAAATTAATGGCTTACACAGATAGGAACTATATATTTAGCGCTAAACATGAGAGGTACGGTGATGTTGCCATTAAGACACCTAAATTAGGCAGTGGTAGAGTATTAGGCATCAATGTTGATCCTGAAGACTACCTGAAAGAATTCAAGCTAAGTAAGTTACTTAATGACGAGCATATAGTGAAGGTATATGACGTTTTAAGAGTGAAGGATGGATTACCAATACTTATTGAGGAAAAAGGCCATACTTCATTAAGGGAGTTGCTTAAGGTTAAAGGTAAATTAGGTATTTGTCAAGCAATTAAAATCTCAGTGGCGTTACTTAAAGCTATTGAGATAATCCATGAATGCGGTTTTGTTTATGGTGATTTAAAACCTGAGAACGTAGTCATAACGTCATCAGGTAATGCTAAGATAGTTGATTTAGAGACCATAAGACCTATCGAAGACCCTATAGCTAGAGCTACACTAGATTACTCAGCCCCAGAGCAACTATTGGAGTGTAGAACACTACCTGAAAGCGACGTTTATCAGGTGGCTCTAATACTACATGAAATGGTTACAGGCTATGCGCGTAATCCCATATTTGGTGAGGAATTAGTTATTGATGAACCTAAATGGCTTAAGAACCTACTACTTAAGGCTCTGAATAAGGACTATAAATCAAGACTAAAGCTTGAGGAGTTCTTAAGTGAGCTTATGAAGTACTTAAATAACTTCTGTAAGGGTAATGACTAAGACTTTATGCTTATTAATTCGATCCTACTTAAAGCCTCAGTAATCACTTGAGAAGCCTTATCAATTAATGATTCACAACGCCTTAAATCAGTTATTGCTAAAGCATCTAAGCACTCATCAATAATTCCTAAGAACTCCTCAAGAGGTTGCTTAATGACAGTGTAGTAAGGTCTCCCCGAACACCATTTTAGCATACTCTTCACCTTCTTCTTCAACTTAACTAATGAGCCCCACACGTCATTTATGTACAGACTACCTAAGGTATCTGAGGTTACTGGAATACCGTATAGCGCTGCAGGTATGGTGACCCTATAGAAGAAGTCAAGCCTCTTTCTTCTGTCGTACTTGAATGACCAAGCCATACGGATCTTAGCCTTAATCAAGTATAGTGATTCATTAATATCCCTTAACTCCTTACTTAAATCTTTACGCCTAGTTAGTACGTTCCATAGAGATCTCAAATATATCTCCATAATTACACTAGCATACACCCTTAATCTCTCTATCTCAGATTGAGGGATTAGGTCTAAATAGTCTATACGTGCCAATAACTAAGTTAGGGGGTTTGAACTTCCTCATGCAGGTAAGGTATGGTATACTAGATGTAGGGCATGAGCCTCTAGAGATAAATATACATGAGTCTAAAGTTACTTTAAAGAAGATTTCTGAGAAGGTCTTGAGGTATATGAGGTTTAGTGAAGGTGTTCTTAAGCGTGAAGTACTAATTAGCGGTGGTGATGTGGCTTTATACCCATTCACTGTTGGTAAGGAAGATGAAGTACTAACTAGATTCGTGTACTTAAGGTTTAAGGAGTCAGTAAGCCTAGCCCCAGGCTCTTCAATAAGAGTTTACGCTAAAGTACCCGTAAGCATGGGGTTTTACGGTATCTCAGGAGGTAAGTTCGGTCTCATAGATATAGTTAGACATGAGAACATTAAATACGGGGTTTACGGACCTATATCAGGCGGTATCTTAGCTAAGTACTTTAAAGTATACCCTAGGAGGTTTATTGATAAGGTGCTTCTAGGTGAGATAGTATACACGCTTAGCCTAGAAAATGACTCTGGATTATGGATTGATGTAAGTAAAGTAGTTGTTCCTATGACTGATACTAAGGTATTCATTAGGGGTCATGAAGCTTATACTGAGATCATACATGTAATTATTAAATCTAAGTTAAGGGCAGTTATTGAGTTAAGTAATGAACCCCCCATAAATGGTCTTCAGGAATTACCCACATTACCTAAGAGTGCTTTGAAAAGTGTTTCATTTAGGATGGAGTGGGGTGTTTAGGCATGGTTACACTCAACGATATCGTTCAAGAGTTAATGACTAACCTACAGAAATTATTCATGTCTGAGTATGTTGCTGATATCGCCATTAGGGTTATTCCAGCCATAATAACCTTAATAATTGGTTACATAATCACTAAGAAAGTGACGAAGTTAATTCACGTTAAGTTACGTGAAAGGGGTTATGCCCTAACGGTTGCTGCGGCTACGTCTAAGCTCTTATACATAATCCTCTTTGTAATAACTGTATTCATAGCCTTAGGTGTTGCTGGTGTTGACCTAAGTAGTGCTGCACTAGCTGGAGGCACTATCACGGGTTTAGTGGTAGGTCTAGCCTTACAGCCCATATTATCGAACTTCTTTGCTGGACTTCTTATATTCAGTGAGAGACCAGTAAATATTGGTGACTTAGTTCAGCTTGAGGAGCAGTTAGGTTACGTTATAGATATAGGTCTGCTTTCGTCTAAGGTACGTAAAATAACTGGTGAGGTAGTTAGGATACCTAACGATAAGTTCTTTACTAGCAACATAATTAACTACTCGAAAGCAGTAGCTAAAGCGTTTGAATTGGACATAGGTATATCCTATAATTCAGATATAGCTAAAGCCGTAAAGGTGATTAAGGAAGTGATTAATAAACATCCATACGTACTTGCTGAGCCAGAACCCGTTATATGGGTTAATGAATTTGGTGATAATGCCGTAATAATTAAGGCATTGGTTTGGGCTCCTTCAAGTCTATGGATAAAGGTTAGGAGAGAGCTCCTTGAAGACATTAAGGTAAGGTTTGATCAAGAAGGTATCGAGATACCATTCCCGCAGAGAGTAGTTTGGTTTAGAACACCATTAAATATAAAGGAAGGAGTTGAGGGTTGAGTACCCACCACTTAAGCAAGAGTTTTATCCTATTCTTAGGTCTAATTATAATCACTGTGATACTTACATGCTTAGTTACAACGCTGATTAGACCTTTTATAACTTTCTTCATCTATGAAGTTCTTAAGGCTAACGTCGTTGAAGTGACGTTACTAACTACGGCATTCATGATTGGTAGAGCCTCATCCTCACTCATAGCCGGGTTCATAAGTGATTACATTAGAAAGAAAGAGTGTCTTATTTTTGGTCTTTACGGCGTCGGGGCTATTATATTTCTTTACTCACTATGCAGTAGTTGGGCTAATTTTGCTTTACTTAGGATTATCCAAGGACTATTTGCTGGTATGTCATGGCCTATAGTACAGCTGATCGTTGGTGAGTTATCACCCCCTAAGATAAGGTCTAGGGTATTTGCCCTGTATTTCTCATCAGGTGATGTGGGTATCGCCTTAGGCTTTTACCTCTACAGTCTTATGTATAGTGAGAATTTAAAGCTAGTACTTACATACTCAAGTATGCTTTATATAGTATCATTAACACCTTTATTCATCTCCTTAATCATAGCTAAAGGTTTGGGCAGTGTTGAACAGGTACGTAATGCAAGTATGGATAAACCGAGGAGGGTAATCAATGAGTCATCTCTATATGGAGTAGCCTTAATAATCCTTATCACTGTAGCTGCAGGCTTTACCATGGGAACTCTACGTGAGTTCCTATATATATTTACCTATGAATATCACGGACTTAGTAAGGGTTTCTTAGGTGAAATACTGTCTTACTCAACAATCATAGGCCTAGCTGTTAGCTTCCTCCTAGCACATATAACTGATGTCTTCGGTATGAAGAGGTCATTACCTATAATAGCGTTCATATCTGCCATAGCCTTACTTCTAATAACAATGAAGATACCTACACCTATACTCATAATCTCCATAGGCATGGTGCTTGCAGTTAATAAGTCCATCATGCCTCTATCCAGAAGCTTAATCCTTAATTACGTTAAGCGTAAGAAGGGTTTAGCTATAGGTTTCATCAATATGGTGGGTAATGTGTCCGTAGCTACGTACCCAGTAATTGCTGGTTACTTATATGAGTTATTTAGAGGTTTAAGGCTGGAGTTAATCGTGACTGAAGTCGCCTTAGACGGCATGGCTTTCCTCATATTATCAGTTATGTATTTGGTAATAATGTTCCTACTGCTTAAGAAGAGATAATTGTTACTTACTATGTTAGAACATGTTTTATACTTAACCTCGAGATAGTTAGTGGGGTGACCTACTTATGGTTAAGGAGGTTAGGTATGTATTCATTGAGGGTGATGTTTACTTACAAATGGCTATTGATGAAGCACTACTTTACCTTAGATCAAAGGACTTAATACCCGATACATTAAGGCTATACGTTATTAAGCCATCAGCCATAACCATAGGTTACTTCCAAAGCGTATCTAGGTGTTTAAACCTTGAGCTAGTTAAGGAGAGGGACATTGACTTCACTAGGAGAATCACTGGTGGTGGTTCCGTATACCATGATGAGAACGGAGAAATAACTTACGCATTTATTACTAAGGTCGAAAACTTACCTAAGGAACCTGAAGAGATATTTAGGGTAATCACACGTGGAGTTGTTGAAGCAGCTAAGTACCTAGGAGCTGATGCTGAGTTCGTACCACTTAATGACGTAGTTATCGGTGGTAGGAAGTTCTCTGGTCAAGCTATGACAATAAAGTTTGGGACCGTATTACAGCATGGTACGTTCATGTATGATACCGACCTAGACCTACTTTCTAAAGTCCTTCAAGTGCCACTAGCTAAGTTAAAGACTAAAGGTGTAGTCAATATTAGAAGTAGAGTAATTACAATCTCAGAGTCCATAGGTAGGAAGGTAAGTAAGGAGGAGGCTATAGAGGCTTTAAAGAAGGGCTTCAGTAAGGCCTTAGGTATAAAGTTAGTGGAGACATCACTAACACCTCTAGAACTTGATTTAGCTAAATCATTAAGGTATAAGTATATGTCAGGTAAATGGAAGTTCTTAAGGCCTTAGGTGGTATGCTTGATTGAAGTAATTAAGTTTTATAAGGAGCCTGAGGGGAAGTACGTGGAAATAATCGCTAAAGCCAGTGAAACATGCATAATTAAGGAGTTCTTAATAAATGGTGACTTCTTCGTGATACCGCCCGAAGTCATTGATCAGCTTGAAGACTTCCTTAAAGGTTTAAGGATAGTAAACGTGGATGAACTAATAGATAGAGTAAGTAGACTGTTAGCTAATACTAGGGTAGTAGGACTAAGTAAGAACAAATTGATTGAGTTAATTAGGGGAGTGTTAAGTGACATTAAAAGTAAGTGTAGAGAACACCTTAAGTAGGTGTGGCAATGTCATTAATGCTAAGACGGTTCGTGGTTGGTCCTCTAAAGACTAATGTATACATGGTTATGGACTTAAGAGGTAATTCCATATTAATAGATGCAGGTCCCGGATCCTTAGACAGAGTTCTCTATTACATCGATAGAGAAGGTATTAAGGTAAAGTATATATTCATAACGCATGGTCATTTTGACCATGTTAGCGATGCCCAGTTCATTAAGGAAATTACTAACGCTAAGATAGTTATGCATGAGGCTGACATACAATTATTAAGCACTTCTAGAGATATATCGAGATACTTTAATGTTAAGTGGAAGGACCCTGAAATAGACGTTGTATTAAGTAAGGATTTAGTAATGGCTATTGAGGGGTTAGGTATTGAAGTAAAGGTCATATGTACCCCCGGTCATACCAGAGGGTCTGTGTCATTTTTCTTCAAGAACTTTAAGTGGTTATTTACTGGTGATACATTATTTAAAGGTACTATAGGTAGGACTGATTTCCTTGAGAGTTCACCTACGGATATGGTTAAGAGCTTACTCAAGTTAATGGAACTACCTAATGATGTAATTGTATATCCCGGGCATGGCGACAGGACAACATTAGGCATGGAGAAGATTAATAATCCCTACTTACTTGATTTAATGAGAAAGGTCTAAACAACCTACTTAATCCTCACCCTTAAGTATTTATTTAGGTGCTTATGGTGGTGTCTAACCCCAAAAAGGTCTATACCGGGCGCAGATTCAATGTGCTAAAGGTTCTCTATAGGATTAATGGCTCACAGCATACTGGTGAAGTTGTTGATTTCGGTAATGCTGTGGCCATACTCCCCTTCACTAATGATGGTAAGATCATTATGCTGAGGCAGTATAGGGTGGCCATTAATAAATGGATATATGAAATACCTGCTGGTAAGGTCGAGGAGAGCGAGTCACCTGAAGAGACTGCGGTTAGAGAAATGATTGAGGAGACGGGATATAGGCCGGGCAGACTAATTAAATTAATCACCATATACCCATCGCCAGGATATAGTAACGAGATTCTTCACATATTTGAAGCTAGGGACTTAACTTACATAGGTGCTAAGAGAGAGGAGGATGAGTTAATCAATGTAATCGTAATGGACTATAATGAAGCTCTAAATAGGGTATTAAGTGAGGAAGTAGCTGATGGTAAGACGCTGATTGCCTTACTGTACTACGCTTATAAGCACGGAATTAGGCTTACTTTTTAATTTAGGATGTAGCACTATCTTGGAGGGTAAGTGGTATGGGCATTAATGAGCTTATTGAGGTTAGGAAGGACTTCATAGTGCCATCAAGGATAAGCATAATCTCTAAGGTTAGGGGATTAAGGCCTAAGGAGTTCAAGTACGGCAAGACAGTTCGTAAGACTCCACTGTCTGAATGTCCCTTCTGCCCCGGTAATGAGTTTAAGACACCGCCAGCCACATTAGTCGTCAAGCTTGTTGGTCGTGAAGTACTTTATCTTAAGGACAGTAATAATGAAAGAGTACGTGATTGGAAGGTTAGGATATTCCCTAATAAGTATCCTGCACTCACAACACTAGGTACATCGCTAAATTACGGTTACCACGAGGTTATAGTTGAAACCCCAGAACACATTGACTTACCTTACGTTAAAGACTTAAACCAATACGTACTTGTGTTTAAGGCTATAGTTAAGAGGTTTACTGACATACTTAAGGATCCTAAAATAAACCACGTAATACTGATTAAGAATTACGGACCATTGAGTGGTGCTAGCCTAGAGCACCCACATATGCAGTTCTTTGCTACATCCTTCCCATTGCCGTATGTAGTTGAGGAGATTACCTACTCAACTAAATACTACAAAGACTACGGTAGGTGCCCTTACTGCGAATTAATTAGTAAGGACTTATGCAGCTCCAGATTCATTTATAGTAATGAAAGATTCGTAATCCTTAGCGCTAGAGCCCCTAGAAGCCCCTACGAGGTCTGGGTATTGCCTAAGAAACATGAACGCTCATTCATTAACATAACTGATGAGGAGATACGTTACTTAGTCGATGCGTTACAGAAAATCCTTAAGGCCTACGAGAAGTGCTTAGGCAATCCAAGCTTTAATTTATGGTTACATACGTCACCTAAGAAGTTAAGCAAAAGTGATGATTACGTATATCACTGGCATATAGAGATATCACCTATATTAACTACGTGGGGAGGCTTTGAGAAGGGTTCGGGTACCTACATAATCCCAGTAAGTCCTGAGAAAGCTGGTGAATACCTTAAAAAATGTATCAGTGAACTCATTTAAGTGAGTATTTTCATGTAGTTAAGTACGTCTAAAGTGAATCTTTCTGGCGTGAAGTATAGTGACTTAATGTAGGCGGATTTCCTAATCTTAACTAACTCCTCGTTAGGTGTCTTTAGTAGTCTAATTATGTAGTTTAATGCCTCATCATCAGTATTGAATAAGAACCCGTTTCTACCATGGGCTATTACCTCAGCAAGTCCTGACTTCCTCGGAAGTATAGGTATCGCCCCCTGACTCATTGCCTCAACAGGCGCCATACCAAATGGCTCACCTATACGTAGATGTACATATAGCTTAGCCTCTCTATGGTACTTAGCCATTTCCTCGGGTCTTAAAGCCCTATCAACTAACTCAACACCCTCACATTCAGCAACCATGCTCTTTAACCTCTCATAGTAATCCATGAATCTAGGGTCTGGTATCCCTATGATATATAGCTTAGCATCCTTAACCTCAGGCTTAATCCTCTCCTTAAACCACTTGACCAGCAAGTCCTGCCTCTTGTGAGGCACAAACCTACCAACATTGACTATCACATTACTCCTACTCTCCTTAATATCTACCTCCTCGGTAAAGAACCCCCAAGGGACTGCTGGGTAAACGATGTTGCTCTCTACACCGAAGTCCTTATAAAGTACTGAGGCTGTGTAGTTGGAGTTAGTTATGTGTAGGTCAATGACTCTATATAAGTTTTCATAAAGTCCTGGAAATCTATATAGCTTAAGGAATATCTCTATATTCTTCTTAGTTAGCTCCTCCTCGTAAGGGAAGTGTATGTATATCGAGACCCCCATTTTAGGGTTAGTAGCCTTGGTAAGGACCCCATATATTGGTTCCTGAATCATGAGCAATACTGTTTCGGGTTCTTCTTTCTTAAGAACTTCGTCTATGGAGTAAAGTATGTTTGTTAACCTACGTAATAACTCATTACCTCGAGTCTTAAGACCCCTTGCGACGTCCTTAATTAATGCATACTTAACCTTACTGGTCTCAGGGAATGCCTCCTCATTTCTAGCTCCTGTTAGTACTATGACCTCATTACCTAACGCCTCAAGCTCATATATTAGAATCCTCGTGAGGATCTCACTACCGCCAAGAACGTTTAGGTGTGGATGGATGATCATTAATTTCAACTTTACACACCTTACACGTAATAACATAGGCTAAGGGTATTTACGGTTAAGTTGTTTTTATGAATTAATGCAGTTTATATGTTAAAAATAAGTACCTTAAGCCTTAAGGCCTCCTGAAAGACCCCTAACGTAGTATTTCTGAAGGCATATGTACAGCGTTATCGGTACCAAGATAGATAGTAGCGACGCTGATGTTAAGGCACCCCAGTTAGGATTATACCTGGAGACGAAGGTCGTTACTGCGGCTGTTGATGGCCAATTTTCAGGCATTAAGAACGTTATTGCAAATAGTAGGTCGTTCCAAGCCCATATGGCTTGAATGGCCGCTACGCTACCCAATGCTGGTGCCATTAACGGTAGTATTATCCTGAAGAACACATCTATATCGCTTGAACCATCAACCTTAGCCGCATCTTCATAATCTCTAGGTATTACATCAACGAAGTTCTTTAGGAAGAAGAGTATCCATGGTGTAGCGAAAGCTGAATGTACGAGTATTATCCCAATTATAGTATTATATAAGTGTGTAAGCCTCATTAACTTAAGTAGTGGTACTAGAACCATTTGCTGAGGTATAACCTGTAAAGCAACAATCACTAAGAATAGCATTGTCTTTAACTTAAAGCTCAGCCTAGAGAATGCGTATGCGGCCATGCCAGCAACTATTAAGGGTATTATCACTGAGCCTATAGTAATTACTACGCTGTTACCTATATGCCTTAAGAACCCCTTAGTCACTACGTAGATATAATTATTGAGTGTTAATGAGCTAAATGTCCACCAACCTTTAGTAACGCTTTCGAATGTCTGGAATGATGAAGCTATTAACCCTATGAATGGTAGAGCCCAAAACAGGACTAAAGCCCAAGCAACTATGTTGAGTATTATGGTTGACACTTTCATAATTTCACCATCTTCCTTAAGTACCAGAATGATGCGAGAAGTACTATGGCCGTTAGTATGACCGCTAACGTAGCAGCATAGCAGTAGTCATATCTAAACCACATAACGTAGTACATGTAGTAAGCTAGCGGTGCTGTATGAAGTGGTGGGGATTCGGCACCGAGTACGTAGATTATGTCGAATAGCTTTAGGGCATAGAGCATTGTCATAACGAAGTTAACTATGAGTGAAGGTCTAAGAAGCGGTAACGTTATGGTTAAGAACATCTTTACGGGACCTGCGCCATCTATTGCTGCACTCTCATATAGTTCCTTAGGTATGGCCTCTAAATTAGCTATGAATGTTGTTGTTGTGAAACCTACCCAAGCCCAGGTAGCCGCTAAAACAACTGCATATATTGAGGTTTCAGGATCATATAAGTAAGCCCTAGGCGGGAATCCTAAGAGCTGGAGTAACTTATTATAAATACCTGCCCAAGGATCTAACGCCAACAGCCATGTTATACCGACAATAACAGGGGGTACTACCATGCCAGCCATGACTAAGGTTCTTAATATGGTTTTACCGATTATGTCCTTCCTATGTAGTAATAACGCGAAACCCAGCCCTATACCCATAGCTAAGGGCACTATAAGCAGTAAGATTAAGCTGTTCTTGAAGGCAATCCAAAACCTTGGATCATTAAACGCTTTAATGTAATTACTGAGACCTATGAATATTGTATAGACCTGACCCTCCGTAGTTACCTCAGTATAGAAGCTAAGTATTACGGTGAATATTACGGGGTAGACTACGAATATGCCCATGAGTATAAATGCAGGAAAAAGAAAATACTTTAGTGTTGGGCTTTGATACATACCTCGTTACCCTTAGCCCTTCATCTGTGTCTCAATAGTTGATACTAACCTGTTATAGATGTCCTCCCAGTTGTCTGGGTTACCCCATAGCTCGAATAGGGAGTTCCAGATCTCTAGCTGTAATGCTGAAGGCACTATGTTGTCATCAAGGTCTGGTAGGATCTCGGCTCCATAGGTCTTAATAGTCTCTATAACGCTATAGTCAGCTGGTGTATATGCCTCCTTAGGTACCTTCACATTAACTGCTAGATAACCACCGCGCTTAACCATTAACTCCTGATATTCAGGACCTGCTAACCACTCCATTAACTTCTTAGCCCGCTCAGGATGTGGCGCTTTAGCCGGCATTATAGCCCAGTCACCACCACCTACAACACCTGGCTTAAGCCCTGGCTTAATCTCTGGCGGTAGTACGTAGACGACTTTGCTAAGGTATTCTGATGGGTCAACACCCTTCTCCTTAGCGTGAGTCTGTATGAACAAGGTTATCCAGTTACCCATGAAGTACATGGCGGCCTCTCCTTCAGCTAGCTTAGGTACTTGAGCCTCCCACTTCTCACCAATGGCTACCTTAGGATCGCCCCAGCAACCCTCCTTAAGTAGCTCAGCTAGTAACTTAAACGCCTCCTTAACCTCAGGTCTCTTCCAAGCTTCCGGGTCGTGAGTCATTGCCTGATGTAGGTCGGGACCACCTAGCCTTATTATGAATGCCTCAAAGGTGTCTGATAGCGGCCATTTATCAGCAGCACCACTAACTAAAGGCTGAATACCTGCGTCCTTAAGTGCCTTACAGGCTGCCTTAAAGCCTTCTAAGGTCTTTATGTCATCTAACGATAGGCCTGCCTTAGCTAAAGCCTCCTTATTAACCCATAGACCCTTAACCCACATCTTTATAGGTACGGCATAATACTTCCCGCCGGTCTTTACTGACTCAACGAAATACTGAGAGATTAAGTCACCTTTAATCTTATTAACTATGTCAGTAACGTCAGCCAACAACCCTTTCTCACCTAACTCCCTAACGAAGTGAGGCCATGGAACTATAGCCACGTCGAACTCAGGCTGTCCTGACTGTAACTGTGTTAGTACGTACTCCCTCATATCCTTAGGTTGCTTAATCTCTACCTTAACACCGTATTTCTTAGCGAACTCGTCTAATGCCGCCCTAAACGCCTCGCCCTCAGGCCCTCCCCAACTAGTAGCAACAACAATCTTCTTCTCAACTGCTGGGGGTCTAGTTAGATAGTAGGCAGCAACACCTACTATTATTATAACTACTACTATTATACCGATAATTAAAGCCCTACTTACGGGCATGCAGAACTCCCTCAAGTAACTTTATAGAAAAAGGGTAAAAAATGATAGCATTTTTAAAATTTAAAAATCATAATTAGCTTAGAAAGCATGAAACATATTTTTCACATCTCCGTAAACATACTTGGGAATAAATCCGGGGTGTTTTAATCGTGGTTAAAGTTATTGTTGATGACGTGACTAAGATATTTCCGCCGAGGACTATAGCATTAAGAGACGTTAACCTAGAGATTAAGGATGGAGAATTTATGGTTATTTTAGGGCCTTCAGGTAGTGGTAAGACCACTTTATTAAGGATTATCGCTGGACTTGAGGTACCCACCAAAGGCAGAGTAATGTTAGGTAATAGGGTCGTTGCCGATGGTGAAAGAAGGGTTTTCATACCACCTAAGGACAGGAATGTAGGTATGGTATTTCAGAACTGGGCTTTGTACCCACATATGAAGGTGTTTGATAATATAGCTTACCCACTTAAGCTTAAGAAGCTACCTAAGAATGAGATTATCAAGAAGGTTAAGGAGGTTGCTGAGGCTCTAGGCATAGGTCACTTACTTGATAGGTATCCTAGGCAGTTATCTGGTGGTCAGCAACAGAGAGTTGCTTTAGCTAGGGCATTAGTTAAGGAACCGGACGTACTACTCCTAGATGAGCCGTTTTCGAACTTAGATGCGAGGATAAGGGTTTCAGCTAGGGAGTTTGTTAGGGCTATACAACGTAAGTTAAAAATAACAGCCATATTCGTTACTCATGATCAAGCAGATGCTTACGCACTAGCCGATAGGATAGCAATAATTAAGGATGGGCTGTTACAGCAGGTAGCTACTCCTGTTGAGATATACGAGAAGCCGAAGAATCTTTTTGTGGCACACTTCATAGGTGAACCACCGATAAATCTCATTAAGGGAGTGATAGAGTTTAGGGAAGGTAAGGTATTATTTAAGGCTGGTGAATTAACTGCTGAACTACCTAGGTCTTATGCCGAACCGTTAAGAGGTTACGAAGGTAAGGAGGTAATTATGGGTGTTAGACCTACTGAAGTATATATAACTCTTAACCCAGAACCTCATCTAATTAAGATACCCGGAGGTGTTGTAAGGGTCGTAGAGTTCTTAGGCTTTGCGCCATTCGCTATGGTGACATTCGGTGATATAGAACTGCGTGTAAGCCATAGAGCATACCCCAAGATAGGTGAAGGTGAGAAAACAGACATATATGTTGACCCACATAAGTTAAAAATATTTGATCCTAAAACAGAGAAGTTAATCATAGGTTAATTCATATCTTCATAAATAACCTCGTTCTCATTAATCTCGACGAATCTTAATGGTTTATCAATTATCTTAAAAAACTTAATCCTCTTACCTTCCTCTTTAGCTTGATTAATCTCCCTCAAAACGCCGTTACTTATCTCACCAAAAACCCATAGTTCATCGCAGACACTTAAGAGCCTGGAGTTAGCTTTCCTTATTACGTCTCTATCAACAGTATCTAATAAAAAATAGTCAAAACACATGAATGGGTTTACTGGGATATGCCCTTGCTCAAAAACAAACCTACATATGTGTGCTCTTAAGTAAAATCTACGTTTCGACATAGCTGTATATATTAACTTCAAGGTAGCACCTCTAAATACCTACTAAGTCTATATGCATTCTTAAGTAATCCTTAAGCAACTTAGTAATTAGGAAATTACGCCTCACGTGCTCCCTACCCTTCTCGCCTAGTAATCTAGCTAACCAAGGTCTCCTAATAAGTAACGTTACTTTACGGGAAGCACTCTCTATACCGTTAATTAAGTAGCCTGTTACCCCATTAATTACTTGTAGAGGGATCCCACCAGCCCTTCTAGCAACTACAGGAACTCCTTTCCATAAAGCCTCAGTAACTGATAAGCCAAAGCCCTCTCTCCTAGAGAGCTGTAAAGCCACTGTAAAAGCCCTTTGGAAAGCATTAACCTCTAGGTCGCTGACGCCATCCATATTGGTCAATATATGTATATCTCTATCACCATTTGCATAGTCCATAGTCTTCCTATACCACTCATAACCTTCAGGGTCATCATGGGCGAAACAACCAATCATTACTAACTGAACGTCCTTAATGCGCTTCTTAACCTTCCTATAAACGTCTATAACTCCTAAGGGGTCTTTCCAAGGGTCAAATCTAGATACCTGACCAATTATAGGTCTTTCAGGATCTATGCCGAAGCGTTCTAATATCTTAACTATAGTGGTCGTTGGTAATGGTTTATTCTTATCTGATAAGGGATCTATTGCTGGATATCTAACATACGTTCTTATGAGACCCTTAACGTCATCAGGTATGTACCTCTCCAACGTAAATACGGCAGCATCAAACTTAATGACGTATCTCCTTATGAAGCCCCATACTTCAGGATTAGGGTCTGAGAGATCTATATGGCATCTCCAAATCCACTTATTCTTCCCTCTATAATCGACTAAAGGTAACGGCTGCGGGTCATGAATTATGACCACATCGCCTTCAAGATCTAAATACTCGATATTCTTCTTAGCGACCATTATGTAATGGTCCTTCATCTCTTCGGTTAGTCTTATTTCCTTACTTCCTTGTAAGGCGTTATGAATAGCCTTAGTTATCTTAAAGAATTCTGGATCACCCTTAATTACCTCCCATTTAGCTTTAAGACCTACGGATTGAGCTAGAGGTATTAAGTTCTTAAGAATCTCAGCAACCCCGCCACCGTAAGCGGTTGCATTCACATGAATTACCTTAGCACCGTAAACCCTCTTAGCAAGCCTTAAGATACTCCTTACTTCATCTCTACCTATTATTGCCTCGTAATCCTTAATACTCCTCATTATATCCCAACTACCACTTCCCAAGAACTATGTTTTAAAGGTTTTTATCTCTTCACGAATTAGTTAGTTACTCCATGAGCCCCAATAGGTTCCCTACCCCTAGGACTTTACTTAACCTAGTAACTAAGTCTATCCTAGAAACTATACCTAGTAGGTCATTGTTCGAACCTATAACCACCAAACCACTGATGTCATGGGCTAATACCTTATCTATAGCTATACCAGCATCGTCCGTAGGTCTTACGTAGATCACATCACTACTCATTACTTTCCTAACCTCCTCACTAAGTACGTTCTCAATCGTTATGACCGTATCGTATCTCATGAGTTCAACGTCCTTAGCCATTATGTGATTAAGTATGTCAGTAATTGTTATTAAGCCCTTAACCCTACCATGCTCTATCACGGGTAACCTTCTTACCTTATAACTAATCATCTTCTTAGCCGCCTCCATAAGTAACGCGTTAGGTGATATAGTATGTACGTTCCTCGTCATGACCTCCTCAACCTTTATGCCGAAGGTCTTCCCTCTTAACCTATTCAGTATAGCGAACTCGTCGATGACGCCCTTAACCGACATGTGGTCATCAACTATAATTACATGACCAATATCGTTCTCACTCATGTACTGAAGTATCGTTTGCGGATGTTCCTGACATGTAAATATATGCCTAGCCTCATCTATGAAAAGGAATATAGGTAATCTTAGTATGCCGTGAAGACCGTATTTAAGCCATAAGGACTCACCCCGATATCCCGTTAACACCTCAAGTACTCTACGCCCGGTAAGTATACCTTGGACTCTTGATTCATCATCAACAACCACAACCCTATATGGGCTGCTCCTATCCTTACCTGCAAGCATGGATAAGCCTAGTATAAGCGGGTCCTCACGATGTATTAAGGGTTTCCTAACCATTAACTCACTTAACTTCAGTACCACGTAATCACCCTGAAGAACTTAATGATTGAAGTATATTGAAACACTTAATTCCCCTCATTTAAGTGTTTCAATCCTAATAAAGTTGTATAATTAAGTAGTGCTAACTAACTTACTCAGTAATTTTCTAACCTCTACATAGGAATTAACATAAAACATAGCTTTAGAAGGCGTTAAGCCTACCTTAATTGAGTACGCATCCTTAGGTAATACCTCAAATAGATCCTCATCAGTCCAGTCATCACCCGCTGCTAATATGAATCCCCAATCACCCTTAGATAACCAGTGAAGTGCTGCTTTACCCTTATTAACACCTACATTCTTAATCTCTAGGGACCTACTCCCCTCCTTAATCTCTAGACCTAAGTTAGCTGTAAGGCTTCTTAAAACATCCTTTAACTCCCTAACCCTCATTAAAGCCTCCTCAAGGTATGCTTTCCTATAGTTCCATACTAAGGAGAACTCCTTCTCCTCAATGAAAGTGCCTGGGGTTCTATCGACGTAAAGCTCAAGTATAGGTCTTATAGATTTCTTCCAATCATTCCTTAATGGCTCGATAACCCTCCAATCACTACCTCTCTCCTTAATGAAGGCGCCATGCTCGGCAACTAAGCTAGCCCCTAACCCAGAGAACCACCTATCTAAGGTCTCCCTATCTCGACCGCTAATTATCACTACCTCATTTTTAGGGTCAGAAGCTAATTGTTTAAGGAGTTTAAGGAGTCCGGGATCAGGCACTGCTTTCTCAGGTCTTTCATGGAACGGTACTAAAGTCCCGTCATAGTCTAAGAATAGTAACCTCTTACCAGACCTTCTATACTTTCCAATAATCTCTCTCACCTGTTCCTCACTTAGCCTCCTAACATAGAGCTTCTCCTGAACCTCCTTTACCTCCATTAACATGTTTAAGAACGCGTTAGCCCATCTATGAACATCATACCTCCTAAGCCTATCCCTCATTACCTTATTCCTAAGTACTTGTTCATCTAAGGGCATGGTGAGTGCCTCCTTAAGGGCTTTAGCTACTTCATCAGTATTGAACGGATTAACTATGAGAGCCTCAACAAGCTCCCTAGAAGCGCCAGCAAACTCACTAAGTATAAGTACGCCTCTACCATCAACCTTAGTAGCTATGTACTCCTTAGCAACTAAGTTCATACCATCCCTAACAGGCGTTATTAAAGCTACATCAGCTAGGTAATATAGGGCTATTAAGGTCTCTTGAGGTATGTACCTATATAAGTACCATATCGGCGTCCAGCTAAACGTACCGTACTTACCATTTATCTCACCAACAAGCTTCTCAACCTCTTTCTTAAACTCCATATACTGCTTTATCCCCGTCCTTGAGGGCACAACAACAAGTACTAAGATAACCTTCTCCCTAAACTCTGGGTTTTCATTTAGGAATTCATCATAAGCCTTTAACCTTAGAACAACCCCCTTAGTATAGTCAAGCCTATCTATAGAGAACACTAGTTTCTTACCCTTAACCCTCTTCTTCAACCTCTTAATCTCAGCCTTAACCTTCGGGTTCTTAACCGCTGAATTAAAGTACTCGAAGTCGATGCCCATTGGGAAGGCATCGACTTTGACTACTCTATCCTTAAGGTATATGTAGCCTAATGAGTGCTCATAACCCAGTAATTTGCTCACACTATCTAAGAAATGACATGCGTAGTCGTAAGTATGGAACCCTATTAAGTCAGCACCTAAAAGACCCTCGAGGATCTCCTTGCGCCATGGCAACATTCTAAATACTTCAAAGGATGGGAAGGGTATGTGTAGGAAGAACCCTATGGTAGCCTCAGGTAAGGCCTCCCTAATGAGTTTAGGTAAGAGCATTAAGTGATAGTCATGAACCCATATAATGTCTCCAGGACTGTATACCTCTAGAACAGCCTCTAGATACATCTTATTAACTCTCTCATAAGCCCTCCAGTAGTTCTTATTGAGTATCACATACTGAGTGAAGTAGTGGAATAGAGGCCATATGGTCTTATTACAGAATCCATAGTAAAACGCGTTCTTATCCTTCTTAGATAAGAATACAGGGTATAAGCCTAATGACCTTAACTTCTCAGTTACGTAGCTCTCCTTACCTCTAATATTCTCTTTAACGATTCCTGGCCAACCTATCCATAAGACGTTCTTAACCCTCCTTCTTAACGCATTAAGACCTGTAGCAACACCACCAACACTCTCCCTAAATACTAACTCGCCACCCTTCTTCACCACACTTACAGGCAGTCTATTAGATACTATTATCAAATTCCCCATCAACACCACCCACTAATCAAGTCTTATAGTTAAATGAGGACTTGAACACTTATAAATCTCTACCTCAGAGCCCAAACCTAAACTTTAATTGAGCCGCAATAAGCTTATCCCTAATAAGCGATGTACAGCGATATACTTATTCTAGTACCTTAATAATAATGAAACTATTTTAATGGATGAGTTAGTACAAGTCCTTAAATTTAATTCTCTTTGACACAATGAAAGTTAGTGAGGACGTTAGTACGGCTAAATATATGATCGAGGTCGTTAAGTCTATATAGTAATTAACGTTACTTGCTAACCCTAGTAAGTTAGCTATATGTAATGTTGGTAAGGCTATGGCTACGTTCCTAAGTGGCCCTGGTAAATGAGTTGGTGGGTAATATATGGGTACTAAGAATACCAGTATAAAAGCAATGACGTTACTTACTATTACTATGCTCTGGTAATCTCTTGCCCTAAGGGTTACTGCGATTATGAAGCCTATTGACGTAGCTAAGTACCAACCAAGTGTTAATCCCGCAATGAATAATGGTATGTTAGTGATGTTAAGTAACCTTACGATATATAACGTGAGTACTATGGTAGTTATTGCGGGGAATGTTTGTAGGGCGTTTGAAAGTACTTGACCTAGGAAGTACTCTATAGGGGTTACTGGTGTTGTTAGTATGACAGCTATTCTCTTCAGTAATTTATCCATAGCTAAATCCTGGCATGCAGTTACTAAAGAGTTTGATAAGAGTGTAAGGACTATAGTACCTATAGCTACGTAGGGCCTATTCTCTTCAGGGGTTATTAGATAGAAAGGTATGAGTATTGAGATTGGGAAGAACAATGTTAAGTATATGTAGAACAACTTATTCTTAAGCATCCACATAGCGTACATCATACCTATAGCGTAAATCCTAAGTAACTTCACCAAGTCTCAACACCTCCATATAAGACTCCTCAAGACTGGGTCTATCAATAACCACTTCAGCAACAATATCTTTTATAGTCCTGATGAAATACATTAAGTTAAGGAGTTCTTCATCATCGTGCACAAATACCTCAACTTCAGAGTCCCTAATAAAGTACTTAGTTACGGGTATGTCTAGCCCTTCAGACTTACTAGTTAATCTTATCCTAACCCTGTACCTATAGCCTACCCTATCTAGGAGTTCCTTAGGTGTCCCCATAAATACTAGCTTACCCTTATGGAGTAGTACCTTATCAGCATAGCCCTTAACCTTATCTAGGTAGTGAGTAACTAATATCGCTGTAGCCCCATAGTCATTAAGGTACTTAGTAATTACCCTCCATAACTTAACCCTCATCTCAGGATCTAAACCTACGGTCGGTTCATCAAGAAATAGTAGTTGTGGGGTACCTAAGAACGCTTGAGCCAGTAAAACCCTCCTCTTAAAACCACCAGACAACTCCCTTATTTTCCTCTTCGCATATTCATGGAGCATGAAGTCATCTATGACCCTATTAACCTCCCTTCTAGCATCACTACGTGAAAGTCCCTTAATGAGTGATAGGTAGTAAAGGTACTCCCTAACGGTTAGGTACTCATGTAGTTCAGCCTCTTGAGGCATAACACCAAATAAACCCTTCACCCTAGCCTCATCAGGTGATAACCCATCAATACTTACGTAACCCTTAGTAGGGCTTAACTCACCATCCATAACCCTAACTAACGTAGTCTTACCAGCACCATTAGGACCAGCAAGAATAACTAACCTAGAGTCCACAAGCTCAAAACTAACACCCCTCAAAGCAATGACTGAACCACCATAAACCTTCCAAACATCCCTAACATATATGCGCATATAAACCCCTTTGGTCAGAAATAAGAGACGCCACTAGCTTATATATTTAACGTTACGTTAAAACATCATGAGATTATTAACCGTATGTAAGGACATACATACCCCCTAAATGAGCAGTATATTTAAAGAGAATAAATAGGTGATAATGATACTACATGAGAATATTGATGTGTTTGGTGCGGCGGCCGGGATTTGAACCCGGGATCTCCGGCGTGGCAGGCCGGCGTCCTAGACCAGGCTAGACTACCGCCGCCCGTATTAACTGTACCCACGAAATCCTTAAAAGCTTTTATTTCAAGGTGGCTATGTTTTCATGGATGAAGAGTGTTTAGTCCGCTCTGATAGATGATGTAGTCGGCACCCCCTGACAAATCGCCTTTAGTTCTCACGAATTAATGCAGATACTGCACTCAGGCACTGCTTCTAGGATTGCCGTATACCTTACTTCTATATACTCATATCCTTCCCTATCTAAGTAAGCCATGACGTCTAGAGGTACGTATATAAACGCTAACTCCTTAGTCCTCCCCTGCACCTCCATCAACTTATTTAAGGAGACTCTAACAGTAAACGCCCCTACGTAGATCGCGCTCTTTGATATGTCTATACTTTTTATGCTTGAGTAATTACCAACCCCTACCTCTATGTCGGCTATGGCTTGATCTAAATCATTAAATACCTTAACAACACCACCCATTAAGTAATTACCCTCAACATCATAGACCGAGTAATATATCAACGTAATTAAGTCCTCTAAACCTAACCTCTCAACAAGCTCCCTAAACTCACCCATAGTTAAAGCCCTGCAGGGAACCACGTAAGCTTCAGTAACGAGATCCTTATCCCTAACGAACCAGGCATAATCAGTCCATAAGCCTCTAACATAATTAATTAACCCATTAATAGCATTTAGTCTCTTACCAATAGCTCTATCCTCTTTACTTAAGGCGTTATTAGGATAGCAGGACGGGCAGTAATCCTCAACCTTAATTAAAGCGGCCGATAAGGTACTATTAGATGCCTTAATAATCCTTAACATAACGTAGTCATTCCTAAGTAATCCCTCAATAACCTTAACACCATCCTCAAACCTACTACCAAACCTGCTACCTAACTTAATAACCTCCCAACCCTCAACACTAGTGACTTCACCCTTAACCCTTACGGGGTTAACCGTAATGGCTATGGAGCATATAACACCTAAAGCAAGTAGTAACACAACCAATACGTTAAGAAGCTTATAAAGCCCATTACTTCTATACAGCACTTTTAAATGCACCTTAACCTAAGCTAATATATAAAGAACAGATATATAAGTATAGGTACCCTTAATAGTTAACATAGTAAGGTACCGCCCTATGACCTTTACCATAGATTCATAAGCTATACCGGAGGTAGAATGCTTCTTTTAGCTTTTTCCATTTCCTCTACTATGTAGTATGCCTCTATATTAGCTTTCCTAGAATTTCTTACCTGCCTTTTATCATTCGTTAATAATATTCCATTAATGATGGATGCTACCGCTATGTAATACGCGTCTGCAGCTCGTGAACCTGTTTTTCTTGCTATCCGAATAGCTTCTTCATAGATCACCTCTTCGGGTATGAGTTTTATTGGAGGAAAGTAATTTAAGACTAAGTCTATCTCCTCATCAGAAAGATAACGAGATAAAACTCCAATAACCTCAACAATCAGTAACTTAGGGGCGTAGGTCTCCACTAAGCTTTTCGTGACCCATGAGGTTACCTCCTCAGCTAATAAGGCCCTAGCCTCATTAGGTGCTGCATAAAGATCTATAATTTAGAGAGGCATCGATGACTACTTTCTTAGGCAATGCGTTCACGCTCTCGTGTAAGCTCTTCTACTAGGTCTCTACCTTTAAGCCTCCCCCTTAAACGGGGCCTGATTTCCTGTGCGACTTGAATAGGATCCTTCTCAATTATCCTAATCATAACACGTTAACCCTCCTTAAGATTTAATTTCTTAAGAGGTCTTAGAGCTCCATCCACATATACAACTTCAATGGTTTCACTCATAACTCGTTAACCTCTCACATACATATCGTAACTAACTCTGATAAGTTAATTGGTGATAGAAGATAATTCGAGAACTCATTCACGATTTCTCACTCGTCATTAAAAGGGCAAGGGACTAACACTTCAAGGACTTCTTACTTAATCCTGATTCTTTAGGTAATATATGCTTGACGGAAATGTATAGTTTCATTATATCATCGAGGATAGCATAAATACTTGATTTTAGGTTTGATGAGAGATTTTTACTGTACTTCTTCCTTCTACTTTATCTATTTCGATTAGTGTTCTGAATACCGGGTTTTCTTTTAGGTCTTCTTGATGTGATATGACTATTAGTTGCTCGTACTCACCGCTTTCGTAGAGCTTACTTAGTGCGTAAGCTACCGTGTCCCTTAATTCAGCGTCTAGTGGTCCGAAGCCTTCGTCTATTATTAGGAATTTAGGTCTCTTCCTAAAGGCGTATAACTCAGCTATTAACCTACTTATGGCTAGTCTAATAGCGAAGCCTATGAGTGTTTGCTCACCACCACTAAACGTCCTTATCTCCCTCCTATAGTTGTTTGAGTAAGCTATCAAGTCAATAACTTGAGTAACACCACCCCTACCCCTAAGTGATTGCCTAAGCTTAAGCTCGATCCTAATATCAGTATTAAACATCCTTAAATAGTCATTAGCGTAGTCCTCAATGACCTCAACAAACCTAGACAGTAAAGTAGCTGGGAATCTACCTTCAGCAAATACGTCGTAAAGGTGAGTATATACCTTGAGGTCGAACTCAAGCCTCTTAACCCTCTCCTTAAGCTCCTTTAATCTAGACTCCTTCTTCTTAAGCTCCTCTAAAGACTCCTCAATACTCTTAACCCTCTCCTCAGCTCTTGATAACCTATCCCTATACTCACTAAGCTCAAACTCAACCCTACGTAACCTCTCCTCAACCCTACGCCTCTCCTCCATAAGACCCATCAACTCTTCCCTTAACCCCTCAGCACGCCCTAACTCCTTCTTAAGCTCCTTAATCTCAGACCTAAGTCTCTCGGCCTTAGCCCTCCACTCAATAACCTTATCTAACTCCTCCCTAGCCTTAATCATCTCCATAATCATCTTCTCAGCATACTCAAGTGAGAAAGTACTTGTGAACGCTAACACACTACCTACTAAGGAATTACGCTCCCTCTTCAACTTCTCTAACTCCTCCTTAACCCTATCAAACTCCTCCTCAACACCCTCTAAACCAGCTAACTCCCTCTCTAACCTACTTACTAAAACCTCAATTCCTGCCTTCTCACTAATCGACTCACTTAACTTACGCTCCTTAACCTCAACATCACTGATCTTGAGCTTTACATTCCTCAACTCCTCCCTTAACCTCTTGATCTCACTACTTAGGTACTCCCTCCTTCTAACCTTTACCTCAGGGGTTAGTGGTGACCCACATACGGGGCATTTAGCCTCAGCAGACATGAGTAGGTTAAGGTTATTCTCAAGGTTCTCAATCTTAGCCTTAAGATCCGCCTCCCTCAGCCTTAACTCCTCCTTAACCTTCTGGACCTCCTTAAGCCTCTCATCAACGCCCTCAAGCTCCTTAAGCCTCTCCTTAAGCTCCCTATACTCCTTAAGTGATTTAACGGCTTGCTCAAGCCCCCTTAACTTATCCCTTAACTCAGCAATACGAGCCTCTAACTCCCTAATCCTAAGTAAGGACCTATACTTCTCATATGCTTCCCTTATCTTATCCTCACCATACTTATCTATACGTCTCTTAACCTCCCTAACCTTACTCTCAAGTTCTTCAAGCTCATAGCGTTTCTCCTCGAGAATCCTCGCCTTACTCTCTAACTCCTTAACCTTACTTTCAAGAGCACCTATACGGCTGATGAGTTCATCAACCTTACCTCTAAGCTCATCACGTAACTTAGTGAGCTCATATACCTTATCCTTAAGCTTAGGTATCTCGCCCCTCCACTTCTCTAACTCCTTAATTAGAGAGTCCCTCCTCCTTAACTCACCCTCAATAACTGTTATCTCACCCCTAACCCTCTCAAGCTCCTTGCTAATGACCTCCTTCTTCTCCCTAACTCTATCCCTAATGTGCTCAAACCTAATGTTAAGTATCTCTTGAAGAACATCCCTACGTTCCGATGGCTTCAACCTAATGAAATTAACTACATCGCCCTGCCTAACTATCGCTGAGTTAAGTAGACCCTCAGCAGGCATACCTACGAGCTTCTCAATCTCCCTATTAACGTCCCTAACCCTAAGGGGTCTCCATAAACCACTCTTCCCATCATATTCATAGAGCCTAGCTTCAGAGAAGCCTACCTTCCTTATCTCCCTAACAATCCTATACTTACGTCCCTCAACCTCAAACACTAGCTCTATCTCAGCTCTAGGTTTATCAACAGACATAAGTACCTTATAGGCAGGTGTCCCATCGAGCCTATCAATACCGTAGGCAGTACCGTATAGAGCTGCAGTTACGGCATCAACGAATAGCGTTGTTTTACCAGTACCGCACCTACCACTAACGAATACCGGGTACTCAAGACCCTCAAAATCGATTTCGGCTTTATCATATGTAGCTACGTTCCTTAACCTTAACTTAATTAACCTCATATAAGACCCTCCTCCTGAAGTATTTTTAGACCCCTAGAAACAACCTCATTAATTAACTCATCACCCCTACCACGTAGGTATGACTTAACGAACTCTATGAATAACTCCTTAATCTCACTCTTACCAATACCTTCACCCCCAGGCGGCGGTGGCGGGGTTAATTCTCTACCTAAGGTTATGAAGTCTATATAGAAGCCAGCAATACCCTTATTCATTAGGGCATTACCTACCTTATCTATGGAGCTCTTAATAGTCTTAATACCTTCCGGCTCACCAATTACCTTTAACTTAAGTAAAGAGCCTTTCTCAAATACCTCAGATCTAATGACGTCTAATAACGCGGTTAGTGGGTTAGGGGTTCCCTCAATATTTACGCTTAGTTCCTTCATTGGTCTACACTTAAGCCTTATCTCCTCAACGTAGAGACCCCCATCCCTGCCTAACTCGAAGTATATGAAGCCTTTATCCTCATCCTTCTCAGCGAAGTTTATCCTCTCTATAGACCCTGAGTAATAAGCTCTACTACCTACTTTCTGGGGTGTGTGTATGTGTCCTAAGGCTATGTAGTCGAAGAAACCCTCATGAATATCTGATAAGCTCACCTTAGGTTCTTCCTTAAAGTATGGGAATATCTCTAGGTACTTAGCCTTGTCAATCATTAAGTGGGCTACTAAGACCTTAAAATCAGCATCACTTATTGCTGGATGATCCTTAAGCTTACCTACCTTATCCCTAATGAATGCTTGGTATGGGACGTCGAAATCCTTAACGAGTCTAGGGTCTACATAAGGTAGTGGAGCTATACCTACCTTAACCCCTCCTTTCTCAATAATTAGTGGTTTAGGCTCTCTAGATACTGTGTGTATGTAATGGAATTTAGGTAGTCCTAAGGCTTGAAGGCCTTCAAGTAGGGTTTTAGCTTTACTACTCTTTGGTTTATCGTGGTTACCAGCTATAACGACCACATCAATACCGTTATTTATTAACCTACCTAAACCATGGGTAAACGCTATGAAGTCTTTAGCTGTAGGTTCAGCCCTATGGAATACGTCACCAGCAATAATGAATAAATCAACACCTCTCTTTAAAGCCTCATCAATAGCTACGTTAAAGTTACTTACGAAATCATTCCTCCTTAACTCCTCAATGCCCTGACCTGTTAAGTACCTAAACGAAGTACCTAGATGTAAGTCAGCTATGTGAATGCCTTTAATAACTGGCAAGCTCTAGACCCATAATTAATAGTTAGGGAGAACGTAAAAACGTACATTAAGCCATTACTTAACCATATATCTTCCTACCAAAACCCATAGGGCTATTTGAGTTATTGTACATCTCCTTTATCTTAAATATGTATGCTGGGTAGTTACTACGCTTTCCCTCAGATGGTTTATGGAATAGGTCATGCATAGCGTTTAGGTAGTCCTTAATCATACCTTCCTCGATTATCTTTACATCGCATCTAACTTCAAATGAAGTGTTCGGTGGTGTGTAGTAGAGTAGTGTAGCTTTCTTAGTTGCCCTGATATTTACCCAGCTATGCTTAAACCCCATCTCTAAACCACCAAGAAGGTTAAGGTCTAACTTATCAAGTACGTAGAACTCATTAAGTAATAACTTAATGACCTCACACATACCCTTAGGTCTCTCAACATAAGCGTACCTAACGGCCTTCTCAGTAAACTCCTTAAGGTACTCATTACGCGGTATAAAACCAACCATCTTAACACTACCACTTAACCCAGCAGGACCGTAAGTAATGACTACTGGTGTAGCTCTAGTAATCTCTATAAGGAACCATGAATCATCACCAATACCGCCCTCCAATAACCTCCTTAAAGCCTTAACGCGCCCATGAAATACGTAGTTAATGAATTCCTTAGGTAAATCCATAGATTAACTCCGTGAGAAAATAGCTGGTCGGGGGTAAAATAAGTGCTA
This sequence comes from uncultured Desulfurococcales archaeon, assembly GCA_964519505.1. Taxonomy (GTDB): domain Archaea; phylum Thermoproteota; class Thermoprotei_A; order Sulfolobales; family CAZFJX01; genus CAZFJX01. The sequence goes on along the minus strand of CAZFJX010000006.1, from coordinate 15,165 downwards.
AGTAATCGGTACCTCGCCTGATATGTCCTTTACCACCTTCATCATCAGAATTCTTCATCCATAGTTAAGTAATCTTGAGTTATTTCCTTGGCTTAAGTAATATTACAGCTATAACCACTATTATCACAACTACAGCCCCAACTATTAGGGTTGGTGGCGGTACACCACCAGCTATCTCACCAGCAATAACTAATGATCCACTATTCAATACAGTTACTGCATGAACCCTAATGTTCAAACCCTTAACATCAAAGAACTCTATCCAAGTAATGCTGCCACCATCACTAACTGTTTCGTTTATTAACATCGAGGGCAAATACGTGATAACTAACGCATAAAACATAAGAAATGCCGTACCCGTAATCCTAAGTATCGTGGGATGCACCAAGAAAAGCACTTAACTTGCGGGGGATATAAACATTAAAACTAATCTAACTTTAAGAGAACATGGGTACCTATGAGGGTATTACCCGTATTAAGCTAATTTACTTGGTTTATTGAGAATACTATGATAAGTAGGGTTCTTGTCATAGGTTTATAAGTAGCTACTTCAATATTACTACATTGATTGGGGTACGGTGATTGGGGTCTAGGCTTAAGTCCTCAATAGGTTTGGTGTTTAGTGTTAATGACCTCGCCGGTAAGGGTATTGCTTCATGGTTAAGGGAATTAGTTGGTTTTAAGAAGTTAGATGTTAAAAACGAATTGATTGCTGAGGCTTACTATTCTAGCAGCTTTGATGTTTTATTAGTCGGTTTTAATGAGGATGTTATATATTTTGATTTCCTTGATGATGTTATGGATGTTGACTACTACATAGTGCTCTCAAGACATAGGAGTGAAGCTAAGGTTAAGTCATTAACTGTTCACCATACTGGTAACCCCTGGTCTAGGGCAGACTTTGGCGGTAGGCCTTTAGAACTAGGTATAGCTAACCCTAAGGTTACTAAGGCATTATTACTTAACCTACTTAGATATAGTAAAGAGTTCGGTATTGATGACGAGTTTAATGTTACTTATGAAGTAACTCACCACGGGCCTACTAACTTAAAGAGTCCTCTATGCTTTATAGAGATAGGTAGTTCTAAAGAGGAGTGGGTCAAGGAGGATGCCCGTAAAGCAGTTGCTTACTCAGTTTACGACCACATCACGAACCCTACAAAACTACCTGACTGCGTAGTCGCTTCAGGCTTCGGTGGTAACCACTACGCTAGTAGGTTCACAGCTATGGCCATAGAGAAAGGTATATGTTTTGCACACATGATAGCTAAGTACGCGCTTAAAGCAATGGGCCTCAATGAACTATGCATAGTCACGGAACAGGCATTAACTAAGTCCAGGGATAGGGTTACCCATGTGTTTATGGAGAAGAAACTACGTAGAGAGTGGAGGGACATAGTTAAGGAAAAAGCTAATGAGTTAGGTATCGAGGTTGTGTTCACCTGACTTATAACTCCATCTTAACCTTACTAATAACTCTTATACCGTAAATCTCAGTGTGTGGGTACTGACCTCTTTCATCCTTTTCATATTTCTTAACCATATCCCAGATATTGAGAAGAGCCGTAGCAACCCCAGTTAACGCTTCCATCTCAACACCTGTCTTAGCTGTTGTCCTCACTCTAACAGTGACCTTCACATAGTCATCGCCTACCTCGTAATCAGCATCAACGTGGGTTATGGGTATTGGGTGCGTTAGTGGTAAGAGCTCCGTAGTCTTCTTAACGCCTATTATGGTAGCTAACTTCGATGTGAGAAGAACATCACCTTTCTCTATCTTACCTTGCTTAATCCTCTCTATGGTCTCTCTTCTTAGCTTTATGTACCCTTCAGCTATGGCTTCTCTAAAAACCTCCTTCTTCTCAGTTATGTCAACCATTCTTAAACTCACGGAATCACCGTTAAGCATTATTACATCTAAGTAAATTAGCTTAAGGTCTTAAAGCGACCTTTATTGAGTCCTTATCCAGTGCTTTCTCAAAGGCTTTAACGGCATCCCCTAAGTCATAAATGCCTGTGATTAGCTCATCTACCTTAACAATACCTTTACGCAAAGCGTTGATGGCCTGCGGGAAAGGACCGCACCTACTAGTAACTATCTGTACTTCATTAACAACTGCTTTAGTGTAGTTAAAGCTTACTGGCGCTCCATGAGTTGACTTAGCGTATATGATCCCCCTAGGTCTGACTAGGTTTAGTGCTAAGTCAAGACCTTCAGGGCTTCCAGTAACCTCAACGACCGCGTCAAAACCCTGCCCTTCAGGTGTTAATTCTTTAGCGAGCTTAAGTGCTTCATCGTAAGTGACTACGTAATCAGCACCTAATTTTCTAGCCAACTTAGTCTTTACTGATTCCCTTCTATAGATGGGGATTACTAGTGAGGCTCCATAACTCTTAACCAACTGGAGCGTAAGGAGGCCTAAGTTACCCACACCTAGAATAGCTACTGAAGAGCCTGGAGGTAGGGGGTGTATTTGGAAGGCTCTAAATACGGCTGCTAAAGGCTCAACAAATATGGCCATGTTCGGTGTCAAGTCATTAACGATGTGGATATTCTCGTACGGCACTGCCACATACTCAGCCATGCCTCCATCTATACTTATGCCTATGGTCTTCCTATAAGGGCAATGTGTGCGTAGACCCTCCTTACAGAACCAGCACTTACCACAAACAATATTTATCTCAGTAACAACCCTCTGACCTATCAAGTCCTTAGGAACGCCTCTACCTACCTCAACAACCTTACCAACAAGCTCATGACCTAATATGATAGGGAGTTTAAGGGGTGAGTAAGTACCCTTATAGAACGCCTTATCAGTACCACAAATACCTACTAACTCAACCTTAATCATCACATAACCGCTACTTAACCTAGGTTTAGGAATCTCCTTGACACGTAAGTCATATTTACCGTGGAGTACAGCGGCTAACATGCAGACCACATAATTAAGTATCAAGCCAGCAAGAATAATTTTACCATAGTTCCTAATCTTAGAACAGTACAATCTCTAAATCTACACATATGAAAATAGCGCAGCATTTAGGGTCATGACAGCTAGAAAAATTATACGATATATTAGTAGTTAATTAGGTAATTCCCGACCTACAGTTTTTAATTGTTTTTAACTGTATGTTAAGTGGTGGGTCTTGCGCGTGAGGGTTGCGCTAACTCTCTATGGTAGAGATTTAGGGAGTATTGTAGGTGCTATGGGCAACTTCACCTACTGGGTAATAGTTGATGTTGAGGACAGCAAGTATAGGGTTGTTGACGTTATTGAGAATAAAGGCTTGAATGTTCAAGTAAGGAGAGGCCTTGAGGCCGCTTTACAAATAATTAATAAAGGCGTCGATGCCGTGATAACAGCCCACTTAGGTTACCATCCATTTGAGGTATTTAAGAGCCGTGGGATTAAGATTTATGTAACTGAGAACTGTTCTGGTGAGAAAGCAATCAAGAAGTTAATTAACGGTGAACTAACTGAGGTAACTGAGGTACCTGAACATCGGGGTGAACATGGGCACGGCCGCGGTAGATGGTACCATTATTGGGGAACCTAAGGCTTCTTAAAGAGAGCCACTATGATATTTACAGGGCCGTAACCATACCTTAAGGCCGCCTCTTTAATCCTATTAACTAACCTCATTAACTCAGCTTTCTTTTCTTCATCACTAATCATATTAATCAGTTTAAGTGTCTCCTTTCCCCAACACTTAAGGAACCCAGCACCGCTTAACCACTTACCACGCTTAAGTACACCTTGCTTAATGAGCTTAAAGCCAGCATTAACAACTAACCTAATGAGCTCCTTAGGTGTTAAGACCCCCAACGACTTAATACCTAAAGCATACTCCCTAGCTTTATGATAAGCTAACTCAGTAAGTAACGGTAATTCCCCAGAGGGGTTCTCTACCTTTACCTTAACCTTATCTATGACCAAGAAGTACCCACCCTTAATTAAAACCCTATTCACTTCATTAAGTACTGAGGTAATGCTGTCAGTGGGTAATTCATGTATGGTTAAGATGGATGTAATGGAATTTACTGCAGAATCCCTTATAGGTAAGGCAATTGAGTTGCAACATATGAAGTCCACATGATATTCAGTCTTACCTACAACGTTATTAATGAGCTTATTACATTCTACATCAATACCTATTGAGTAAACGTTCTCGCATGCTTTTAAAATTTCTAAAGTACTTCTACCGTAACCACATCCTAGGTCTATGATTGTATTAGCGCATACCTCCTTAGGTATCAGCATACACTAACCTAAGAATATGGTTTAAGAGATTTAAAAGGAAAATCCCCGTAATTAATTTACTTTACCATGCTACTTAACTTCTTTATCACTAGGTCTTCTAAGAGCTTTATTGGTAATGAACCCTCCTCTAATAATGCTTTATGGAATATTGAGTCCTTATAGGCATTACCTAAGATTTTCTTAGCTTTTTCTCTAAGCTCCTTGATCTTACGTTTACCGTAGTTATAGCATAGTTGATATCCTGGGTTCATAGTGTACCTAAGTGCTTCTGAGTAAGCTGCTTCCTTAGGTAGGTATGCGTCCTTGATCAACTTCTCAACAGCCTGCTCAAACGTTATCATACCAGTACTTAACTCTACATCTACGTAGACCCTTACAGCCCTCCATAGGGCATCATGATATACCTTAAGCCTATACTCGGGTGTGTTCATGAATCCTTTCTCAATAACTAACTCTTCGGTGTAGTGCGCCCAACCCTCAATAGTCTCTATGGCCCCGGCAAAGATCTTCCTAAATACGTCCGGGTTTAGCTTAGTATGAACTTGCTGTACGTGGTGGCCCGGATATACCTCATGAACTACTGTGTTATATATGTCGTAGATGTTAAAGTGTTTAAGCATTTCATCAGTAGCTGGCGGTGTGACTAGCATCACACCTCTAAGACTCCAGCTAAACATTGCTGGTGGTATGTAGCCTGCGAACGGTGTGACCGGCCTCAGAAAGTCGGGTGTCTCAACTATTGCGACATTCTCTAAAGGTGGGGGTTCAACTATGTCTTTCTCGACTATGAATTTCCTTAACTCTTTAAGGGCTCTCTTATATATCTCGAATACCTCATCCCTAGACTTTGGATGCGCTTCCTTAATCTTAGCTAAACCCTCCTCAATACTCTTAAGACCCATCCCCTTAACTGCCTCAAGCATTAACCCCTTATACTTCTCAGCCTCCTCATAACCTAACCTCCTTAAGGTCTCCGGATCCTCATCAATGAACCTCAACTTAAGTAGCTTCTCAAATAGCTCCTTACCTATAGGTTTAAAACCCTCCCTAGCCTTACCCATTAGGTCCTGCACCTTACCCATACCTTTCTCAATAATCTCCTCGGCCTTACCAACAGCATCAACTAACTCAGTATAGCCTGTTGACTTACCTAACTCAACTAGCGGTGCTAGAAGGGACGGTAACCCCTTACCTACCATTAATGCGTAACTAACCCAGAGTTTATAGGGTTCATCAACAGCCTCTATAGATGCCGTAACAACCTTATCTAGGGATCTAAGCCTAGCTGTTAAGGCAACAACCTTATGCTCTACAGGTAGGTAATCCCTAATAAGTACAGGGAATATTAGCGAACCTACGGCCTCAAGCCCTTGAGGAACCATCCTCCATAAAGGCCACTCCTCAGAAATTACTAGGATCTCCTTGAGAGATGATACTATGATCTTATAGTCAAGGGCTCTACCACCAGTTAATTCATTGGGGTTTAACTCACTTAACTTCTTTAAATACCTCTTTACCTTAGCTATCATCCTTAGCATGTTATCCCTGCTTAAGTCAGGCACTAAATTATCGTACTCGTGAAGACCTAGCCAAGTACCTGCTACCGGGTTAAACTTAAGGTAATCCTTAATCATCCGCTCAATTAAAGCATCGAAAACTTCGTCAGCAGGGGCGGGCACGTTAAAGCACCATGAAAAGGTTTAATGGTGTTCCTAATATAAGTTTCTTTAAAGAAAACTTAACTGAAGGATACTCAACACTAGTGGAGGGTTATTAAGAACTTAAGATGATGGTGAAGAAAAAGTTTTAGTTTATAAAAAGTTACGTTTTCTAAAGACTTAGCTCTTAGTGAATACTCTAGTGGCAGCCGCTAACGCTGAAACAGCTGCCACTACGCTTGCTCCAGCAGCTACGTTACCCGTGGTTGTTAGTGGTTCAGTCTTCTTGGAGACCTCACTTACCTTAGCTGATAAGCTATCCTCAAGTGACTTAATTAATTCCTCGATGTGAACCACCGAGTCTTCTAGACCCTTAATGCTATCTACTATCCTTGTCTCACTCTCACTTATAGATGCCTTAAACTCTTCAGGTATTGTCTTGAACTCTCCTGATAACCTGCTGTAGGTCTCATCTATCTTGGTGGTTATTGATGTTATTATGTCGGTAGCTTCATCACTTACCTTGCTTGATAACTCACTTACTGCCTTACTTATGAGGCCCCTAATCGATGCTACCTCCTTACTTATTATACTGGCTAGTGAGGCATTTACAGCACCTACCTTCGTGCTTACATCGCTTATAGCCTTCATTACGTCATCAAATTCACCAGCAAGGCTTGTTAGTGATGACTTAATCTCACTTAGTGTTGCTGATAGGTTGCCGCTAGTGCTTGATACGCCTTCAACCATGCTCATTAACGTACTTAACTTACTATCTAAGCCGCTTACAGCTGCCTTAACGCTTGATATGTCGCTCCTTAATGAACTTACCTCTGAAGACACTGCTGACTTAACATTACTTATTGACTTAGATATCGTTGATAGGGCATTAAGTATTCTGCCTTCAGCTGATGAGATCCTGCTAGTTAATGAGCTTGATAGGCTATCGATCTTGCTTGATAACTCCTCCTTAGTCTCTTCAATAGCCTCTGTTATACCGCCAGGCAGTACTGTTATTGTTGCTGAGGTAGCTATGGTGCCGTTCTCGTACTTAGCCTTTAGTATGTGCTGGTAGTTGGCCTTGATGAAGTCTGGTACGTTAATAACTACATGTACGAAGCCCACCTCATTACTTACTACTACGCCTATGGTGTTGTCATCTATTGATACGTGTATTGGTGTGTATGCTGGTAGACCGGTTAGGTTGAACTCAAGTATGTCTGTCTGCTTAACCTCAGTAGTTACTAACTCAATACCTGTGACCACCATTAGATAGGCTGAGCCGTAATACATCTCGTCCTCAGTAGCTACCTCGACTAAGTGCTTACCGAATGCTGCATTAGGCACTACTATATCGACCACTATCTTGCCCTCCTCATCAGCAGTAGCCCTAGCTACCTCCATGCCGTCAAACTTAATTATTAACTCAGCACCAGCGTAAGCGCCCGTAGCTGTGACCGTTACTACATCACCTACGTGAGCTACTTCAGGTGTTACGGTTACGTTTAATGGCTTCGATAGTACCCACTTAATGGCGTTTAGTAGTAGGGTCTTAGCATCGTCGGTCCAGTAGTCCATTGGTGTCCAGCTCTCTGGGGCCATGGCAGCCATTAGTATCCACTTATTACCTGACTCTGTTATCCTGTAAGCAATACCGTCACCAACAATACCTCTCTCCTCTGAGCCTATTAGGGCTATGGTCGTGCCATTAAACTCACCGAACCAGCTATAGTCAGCATCTGAGGCGTAAGTAATTACTATGGTGTCACCAACGTTCCACCCCTTGAATATCGGGTGTGGCTCTATGATCTTCACGTATACGTAACCATCACCCCATGAGTAATCCCTCTGTGCTGGGTCGTTGTATAGTGTGTGTAGTATGTTGATACCGTAACCGTAGTCACCCCAGTTGTCTAGGAATACTAGGCCAATACCTAACTCCTCAGCTGTCTCTAGTATTGCATCCATTGTTGATTTGTCTGGTAATGGCACATCGTAATAGCCTGCAAATATCGCTACATCATAGAACCCTGTCTGTAAGTCATTTAGTAACTGCTCGTAGTCTGAGTAGTCAACGGCATACCAACCTAGGGTCTCCTCGATTAATGTCTTTATCTGGCTTGCGTAATCATACATAATTGCTATCCTCGGTATTCTCTTTAGGTGTGCCTCAATAGATGTGGTCTCGTTCTCATATATTGCTACGCTATATGACTCAGTAGCGTACCCTGCAGCACTTATGGTTACTGTATAGTTACCCACAGGTAACCAGTGTGAGAAGTAACCGCTCTCATCAGTCGTTAGTACTAGCGGTGTGTCCTCAACAACCACCTTAGCACCAGCTATAGGTTCGCCTGTCACCTTATCATATACGTAACCCTCTAGATAGCCATAAGGTAGCCTATCTAAATAGACCTCGACATATGTGTACATCTCTGCCTTAAACATAGGTCCTAACTTAAGTGGCTGTGCTCCTAAGGCAGTTATTAATGTGTAGTTCACCGCATTAACTAACACTTTCTCTAGGTTGGTACTGTACATACCGTCGCTTCCAGACTCCCTATACTGCATCCAGACGGACTCAGCGCCTGTTGATATGTAGACCCACGTTACGTTCATGCTAGTGTTCCATATAGCTACCTGAACACCAGTAACGTCATAGTAATCATCACGTATAGCGGCTAAGGGTATTAGGCCCGTATCGTCAGTAAAGTTATATGCTGAATAATCACAGTACCAGCTCTCAGCTAAGTCAGCTACGTAGAAGCTGTACGGTACTGGACCATCGTACTCAACACCCTCGAATATCGGGTGCGTTGGTGCGGCAACAGTCACATACACGTATTCAGGTGATGGATAGTGGTAGATCCTCTCATCAGGTGCTGGATAGCCAGCGGCCTCAATCTCGTCGTTATATACGTATAGTGCTCTCATACCGGTATAGCTTGAGTATGGTGTTCCTAAGAACACTACACCAATACCTAACGTATCGGCTAGTGTTAAGAACTCAATTACTGTTGTGTTGTCCGGTAAGCTGATGTCGGACTTCCAGTGGTCGATTACTACGACCTTAATGTTGTTCGGATTACCAGCATTTAACTCGTCTATGAGCTGGCTTATGTCGTCATATTCGACGACGTTAAACCCTGCCTCACTAAGTATCTGTGCTAAGTGGGGTGCTGTGTTGTAGTGTACATTACCGACAACAGCTACTGTTGGTGGTATTGACTGTAAATAGAACTCTAAAGTAACAGTCTCATTCGGAGGAACTAAAACTCCAGTTATGGTCTCTGGATAGTAACCTGATGCCTCAGCCTTTACCGAGTAATTACCAGTGGGGACTACGATTGATGTGTAACCCTCTTCATTGGTGGTATTCGATAGTCCTAACTCAATAACTGTTACTATAGCTTCGGCTATTGGTAACCCGGTCTCATTATCATATACGTAAGCCTCTATGGTTCCTATGGCTGACGGGTATAGTGCGAAGTCGACGATTACAGTCTCATTCTCATCTACTGTAACAATTGTTTCTGCTTCCTGATAACCTTCCTTAAATACCTTTACAGTGTATGTGCCTGGAGGTACTGATATACTGTAATGACCTTCAGTGTCAGTTAGTGTTGATGCATTAAGCTCTAGTACGGTTACGTTAGCGCCCTCGATAGGCTCACCAGTTATGGCATCTGTTACCGTGCCTGTTATGGTGCCGTTAAGTAATACTACCTCAACCTCAATAACCTTCCAGTAGTAGCCCCAAGCACTTACGTTGAGGTGGTAGATGCCTGGGTCTAGTGGTATCTTGAAGTAACCGCTGGCGTTGACCTTATAGGTCTTACCAGTCTCCAATACGGTTATTGTTGCCCACGGTATCGGCTCGCCAGTCTCTGAGTCTAGTACGTAGCCCTCAACACCTGACTTCTTAGCGTACTCCCTAGCCTTAAGTACCGCCTCGTAAGCATCTATCCTACCCCAACCATACCTAATGTCCTGACCCGGATCACCGAAGTCTATACATGTCTGATTAAGTATTATGTAGACTAGCTCGGGTATGCTGTATGAAGGATCAGGACTTGTGTAGTCTAGGGCGTCTAGGGCCTGCAGTATTAGGGCTACAGTACCGCTAACGTGTGGTGTAGCCATCGATGTACCGCTCCAGGCCTCATAACCACCACCAGGTACTGAGCTAGTGATGTCAACGCCGGGTGCGCTGAAGTCGGGCTTTATGTAGGTCTCTGGGTAACCACCGAAGAATGGCCACTCCTCAGGTGGTTCTGGCCAGTTAACCACAGCACCACTGCTCCATGGTGCCACATTATCGTTCTGGTCTGTAGCGCCAATACCGAAGGTACCCCAGATATTGCCTGGGTTGCTTGTTGTGTCTGGGCCGTCATTACCTATAGCGGCTACAGGCACTATGTTGGCTAGTAGCATGTTCTCTATGGCTGGTAATAGCTCATTACCGTAATAGTTGCTAGCGCCCCAGCTCATTGAGACTACGTGACCAGGTAAGTCGGTTGGTATTTGCTCACCTGTGTCTGGGTCTATGTAGAATGGCTCAACACACCACTCCATAGCGGCTAATACCTGCGCGAAAGTGCCGCCACCACCAGGTAAGGCTAGGGCGTGCATTAAGGTGGCATTAGGTGCTACACCAATTAATATGTCCTCGGTGTTACCGCCTAAAGCAGTACCGCTGACGTGGGTACCGTGCCCGTGGGTGTCGTGTGGTGTACTTAGTACTGGGTTACCAGCATCATCAAACTCCATCCAGCCGCCTGGGTAGTATGGGCTTGTTGGGTCTAGGGTTAACATCTTACCTGCTAGAGCTGGGTGTGTTATGTCAACACCAGTATCAATGACACAGACCCTAACGCCCTGACCTAGGTAACCTAAATCCCAAGCCTCTGGTGCTCTAATCTTAAGTATACCCCAGCTCGATACCTGCTTACCACCGATGTCCTTCCTCTCTATAGGTTCGGGTACCTTAATGATGAAGTTAGGTACTATCTTCCTAACCTCAGGTAGCGATGTTAGCATGTAGACTACGTCGACATCAACCTCGACTAACATGGCGTTCATTATCCAGAACTGCTTGAGTACTTTACCGCCGCTTAAGTAGATGAAGTTAGCCACCCTACTCTGAGTCCTCGCTGCCCATAACTTTAGGAACTTAAGTGCTGTCTCCCTATCATTAGCCCTAGCTACCTCAGCCCTAAGGTTCTGTGGTAACTCAACGAGTAGTACCATAACCCTAACTTTACCAGTCCTCTTCTGTAGCTCTGCAAGGAACTTAGGATCTATCTTACTTAAGTCAGGCTCGAATTTCTTATCTTCCTTAGCAGTAACTACTGAGGTCATTAATGGTGTTAACACACCTATAACAAGTATTATTACGAATAAGGTAACTACTAATTTATAAGGCTTCATGGCACACTCACCAGCACGTGTAAACTATAAACGGTTAGAAATATAAATCTTAAGGAACAGATGGTTACTGTTAACTTATATCGGTAAGGCCTAGAGTGAGTGTTCAAGTTTTGTAAGCAACATACATACTAACTTAATTAAGTGCACCTTCTAGTTAAGCAATATTTAATGTGATCATGCAAATTTCGTAGTATGTAAATTGCTTAGGATAACTTAAAAATTTCCTTGAGAAATATTGTGGCTGAATTAGTTATTAAGATATGATAATCAAGCTGGCTTTATGCTTAAATTAACTGTTTATTAATAGCATTATCCGCTAGACTTTATCTAATTACGATGTAACTTATAATGTGGTGGTTTAGGTTATGGGTGAGTTATGTGAGTACGTTTACGGCGGTGTTACGGTCAAGGTCCTAATCGGTGATATTACTAAGGTACATGTCGATGCTGTTGTTAATCCAGCCAATAGCTTAATGATCATGGGTGGTGGCGTAGCTGGTGCTTTAAGGAGGGTTGGTGGTGATGTTATTGAGGAGGAGGCTAGGAGGTACGCTCCAGTGCCTGTAGGTAAGGCTGTGGTTACAACTGCTGGTAAATTACCCGTTAAGTATGTAATTCACTCACCCACGATGGAGAGACCAGCCATGAGGACAACGACCGAGAAAGTTAGATTAGCTACTAGGGCTGCTTTAGAGAAAGCTAATGAGCTCGGTATAAAGAGTATTGCTTTCCCCGGAATGGGTACTGGTGTTGGAGGTCTATCATATTCAGAAGCAGCCGAGGTTATGGTTAGCACGATTAAGGAGTTTATCAATGCAGGAACAACTCTTAAGGAGATGCTGTTAGTAGCTATTGATGAGGCCTTAGCTAATGAGTTCTGTAAATCTCTGAGTATCTCCACCTAAAATCCACTTTATCTAATAATTCAATTAGTTTTTTAATCGCATCCTTGATATCTATGGCGTCCCACTCAAGTATGAATGCAAAGAAACCAATACATTTACCCTCAACCCAATTACCATCAGGGTCCTGAAGCTTAAACGTACCTTTAAATGCATAAACCTGCCAACCCCTAATATTATGTTCCTCAATAAGCCTACCACCACCTACCTTAGGTACTAATAAAGCCCCGTAAGTAAAGGGGGGTCTAAATATGCTTAAGGGTACTCTAAAACCATATACCCTATCAAGGAACTTAGGCTTACACTTAGATATAGTCAATGGCTTAATTACGTAAATATATCTATATATATCTAAGACTACATACACCCCCTTTGAGTAAGCTACTGAGAACCTGGGGTAAGCCTTAATTTTAACTGGCTGATCCTTAAATGCTTCTCTAAGTATGTTATTCCTTAATTCGCGATCATCGAGTTTAAACATAAGATCCCCAAACCTCAATTATATAACCTAGTATTAAGGTATATAATTTAATTTACACATTAGAGTAATTGGTGATGGTGAGGAGGTACTTAAGGCTTGGTATTAGTCCTATAGTCTCTACAGTATTGTTAATACTGATAATTGTTAGCATAGGTGCTGTCTTAGTTACTTCAGCTTATAGAATGTACACAACGTTTAGGTCTCAAGTAATTGAAGAGCGTAGTAGGATTGAGAGGGAGTTAAGGCAGTCCCTAGGTGTCCTCCTCATTAGGGCCGACTCATCTATAGATAAGGTGACTATAGTTGTTGTAGTTGCTGATTATCCAGTGAAGATCTATGCGATATACATAAACAATACGTTAGTTAGTGAACCCAACATTGAGTTACCACCATTTGAGGTAAGTGAGTTAGAAGTTGATTATCCAGGGCTTAATTCTGGAGACCTACTTAACATTAAGATAGTTTATGAAGGTGGTAGGATTGAGGAATGGGCTACGGCTATCTAAGAGGCCTACCTTAGGCGTTAGCGGTGTTGTTGCTGCAGCTTTCCTACTAATAATTATGGGTGTAGTAATAGCATTAACGTGGCTTTCATTCAATAGTCTTTATGAGTTATATAAGCTTCAGTCAGAATATAACGCAGTTAAAAGTAAGGCTTCATTAATTGCTTCAGCATTAGAAAGCTACTATGATGTAAAGGACAGTAATTTAATCATTAGTATTGAGAGTAAGTACCCATACACACTGTTTATATCAGCTATAGCTATACATTATGACATAACGTACGACATAATCTCTAAGAACGTACTCACCGTGAGCTCCGGTACATTAACCGAATATTTAGGTGATATAGTCATTAAGACAATACCAATAACGGATGTTGAGTTCCCGTACCCCTTAACAACAGGTCATAGAGTGGAAATCGAAGTACCATTAAGAAGTAGTAATATCTTAAGCGTAACCGCCAGTATATCCTCATCACCTATAGTCGTTACCATACCTATAAAGAAGTACCAAGAAGTTACTGGTGGGGCACCACCACAGATATTTGACTCCGAATTAATGCCTGAAATAGCTTATGAAGGTACATCAGCTACCTTAGGCTATTGGTATGTGAAGGAATCTGCGACACATACAGATATAACTGTAGTTATTGGTCAGTACGTATCCGGAGACTTAGACAGCATTAAGCATGACGACAATAACTACTACGTAGTTAGGTCAGAACCAAGTCCTAACTGGCTTGAGGGTTGGACATATAGAAGGCCAGTAACGATTCAGGAGAACTCAGGAACTAACCTAGTTGATTACGCAGTAAAGATACAATTAAACTCAGGAAATTTCGACTTCAGTAGGGCAAAGTCTGACGGTTCAGACATAAGGTTCACACTTGATGATGGAACAACCCTACTAACACACTGGATTGAGTCTTGGGACCCAGTGAATCAAGTAGCGGTGGTGTGGGTTAAGGTACCTAACATACCTGCAGGTGGTTCAGTAACCATATACATGTATTACGGAAACCCCAACGCCCAAGACGCAAGTGACATAAGAAACACATTCATATATGGCGAAGACCTGGAGGTTGACTACGACGGTGATGGTGACATAGATAATGATGACATGACCTATGCAGGTTGGCAGATAGTGAGTGAGTATAGGGGTCTATGGCACGTGGAGAAACCGGGTGTATGTAACTCCATAAGTTACAACTGGTATTATGGTAGTCAGGCCAGAGGATGTACTTATAATGTGGGGCTTACTCGAGGCTACATAGTGAGTCCATATATAGACCTAACAGGTTTAAACGTAGGTGCTAAACTAAGGTTCTACACTAGATGGCAGATCGAGAGATGGGCATGGTGGGGAGATTATGATAGTCTATATGTGCAGATAGCCACTGACTCTACGTGGAATACATTATGGCATAGAGACTGTAATGAATGCCCTGGCTGCCAGCGATGCTATACCACACATCCATGCTGGGTATACGACTGGCACTGGGAAGAGATAGATATAAGTGCCTATGTAGGGAATCGAGTAAGGTTTAGATTTAGATTTGATAGTGTTGATGGGGCTTACAATAACGTTGAAGGATGGCACATAGATGAAATAATTGTAAGACCTTATGTAAGTCCTGAACCTTCAGCCACGGTAGGTCCAGAGCAGAGTAGGATAGCCACAACATCTGTCAGAATTTCTTACAGAGTTAGTAATCCTGATGTGCTTAAGATTAACTTCACCTACATAGTTAAGTATAATAAGGCTCCTGTTGAGATTAAGGTTTTCATGTGGAATTACTCAAGCTCTTCATGGGTTGAGGTATCTAAGGAGACCTACAGGGTGGCTAATACCGAGGATAAGTATCAGGTAATTACCTCTAGGGATGGCTACGTATCAAGTACTGGTGATTTAATGGTTAAGATAGAGTC
>CAZFJX010000005.1:14477-111664 GCA_964519505.1 uncultured Desulfurococcales archaeon | reverse complement strand
CCACTCTGGGTGGGTTAAGCCTCTCTCTTCAGGTGTTGCTGGTAGTACATTATCTAGTATTATACCTATTATAGCACCTACAGCCATACCTGTTGATCCTATAACTACTACGATATGACCAACCCATTCCCATGGTGGTGGGAATGCGGCCATAATGGCATTTCTGTACTGGTCTACAGCTACGGGTACTGATAAGCCCGCGAAAAGTGCTAGACCTACGATGAATAAGTTCCTAGCTGATTTCATGTCACATAGTGATAGTAGTGATAGACCTACAGCGGCGATTAAGCCGAAGACTGCGATATACATGCCGCCTACTACAGGTGATGGCATTGTTGCCATGAACGCGCCCCATACATATAGAATACCACCAAGAATTAAGATCACTAGACCACCCAACTGGAATACCCATCTACTAGCGACTCTTGTTAGACCGATAGCGCCGATGTTCTCTGAGTAGCTGGTGGAACCGTTGATATTACCGAATAAGGCACCGATAGCGCAGCCTAGGCCCTCGGCACCCAGACCCTTGCTAATCATCTTCTCTGTTGGTGGTGGAGCCTCAGCCATCCTAGCTACTGAGTGGTAGTCACCTATAGACTCAACCATCGAAGCTAAGTAAGCAGCCAACATACCTAAAGCAAATGGTCCGTAGAACTTCGGTGGACCCCAAGGCATCGGTATTGGTGGTCGTACGTAGTAAGCTCTACGTATCATGTCCTCAATAGGTGCTAGGTTTATACGGCATGGCGAGTCCGGGGGCAACACTCCCCCAACTGTCAGTATAGCTGCTATGGCCCAGACTATCAGTATGGATAGTAGTACTGAGAACATCTGTATGGTTACTACCTTTCTACCGATTATCTGGTTTAATATTATGATTAGTAGAACTACTAAGAACCCTTCCCAAGCACATGGAGCAGCCATAGGCGCGCCTGCTGGGTATAGGGCTAGACCGATTAACGCGACTGTAGGACCTATAGATACTGGCGTAATAACTCTCTTTAACTTACCTGCAATACCGCTATAACCTAAGATTATCTCGAATGGCGCGGCAGCCAGAACCGCGCCATTAATGTACGTACAAACGATAGCAAACCTCTGCTCAGGAGTTGTGGCGGCGATGAATTCCTCAAGAGAGGCATAGCCTTCCAACTTAGCGATTAAGGCTGATGATGTGATAATGGCTATTGTAGGCCCTAAGAATGAGAATGAACCGCCCTGAATGATTGGTAAACCACTACCTGTCTTTGGCCATGTCTGTAGTAGTGTAGTAACACCAGATACGAAGAAGATTATCGATATAAGCTCAGCAGTCATGATCCTAGCGATATCCTCAGGTATCTGGTAATTCTGGGCGATTAAGTTACCTAGTAATAGTGGGATGGAGACTGTAGCGCCGAACATGATTAGGTACTGCTGTATACCTAGCAATACTGCCATTATATTTGATGGCGGCTTATCCTCGGTTCCGTAAATGATCCACCTTCTAGGTGCTTTTTTAGCTAATTCTTGCCATTCTTCAAAAGTAGTAATCCTTCTTCTTTCGGATGACATAGTACCAAGCCTAATTCAGAACTTGTTACTTACATTATTACAAAATTAAGGAAGTTCTATTTAAAGCTTTTCCTAATGAACAATTAAAGATAATTTAAGGGGAGTCTAAAGTCAGTTAAAAATTTTAGGGGCTAAACGTATTTATGTAGGTCACCCGAAGGTAGCTTAGGTGCGCGTTAGGGGTTAAGGATGGTTAGGAAGTATAGAGCGGTTATTTATGATGTAATCCCACCAGGGGTTAGAAGTGATCTTAAAGGTACTATTAAGGAGAAGTTTAAGGATTATGTAATTATTAATGAGTATTATGAGAGTAAGTTAGTTGTTGATAAGGGAAGTTATAGGCCTGCCCTAAGTGATTTACTCACCGATATCTGGACTAAGAAGGTCAATGTTGATGCTGTTATAGTTAAGTCATTAACTAAGTTAGGTACTCTCGACATGATTTTATTCGTTAAAAGGGTTCTTGAGGATAGGGGTGTTAAGCTAATATCGCTAAACTCTAAGGAGAGAATACTAGCTGAAACGCCGTTGGCTAAGTTGAAGAGGAAGTTACGTTATGACGACATTAGGGACTACATAATGCTGGCCTTCACTATAGGTATAGGTATATACATAGTCATACATACCCTCAACCCGTTCTTTACTGGGTTAATCATAGCCACTATAGGTCTACTTCTATATACTTACTACATGAAGACAGTTAGGGGTAGGAGGAATTTAGGGGCTATTCTTGATAAGGTTATTAATCTTAAAATCCCTTACACAACAAAAATGAGATTTAGGATTAGTATTAAAGGGGTTGAAGTTGTTGAGGAGTAGAACTTAAGGTAAAAGTCTTTATCCTTTATTTTACTTCTTCAAGAATATACCAAACTCCTCATCTAAGTTTGGTAATTTAGGCTTCTCAGTGATCTTGAGTAGGTCTTCGGGCACTGGTCTAGTACCTAATTCCTTCTGGTATGATGGCTTAATGTAGCTGAACCACTGCTCCTTAGTGCTGTGGAATATTCTAGAACCTCCTGCTTCATGCTGGTACTCTGGGTATGGTTTCTGCATTGCCGCAAGCATTATAGCACCCATTCTAAAGCCGTAATAGCTCTCGAACGTTGGCCACCACTCCTCAACGCCTAATTGATCGAAGGCGTATTCCATCTTAGCTAGGTACAGTGGGAACCCAGCACCTATGCCTCTCTTAAAGACTATCGTGTGTAGGCTAATAGCTATCTTCTCATTCCATAACCTAGCATTGACTACACCAGCGATTTCACCAGTATCTAGTATGCCTATTTGTATCCACTCATCCTTAATCCTCTTCCTTACATAGGCTAAAATTTCAGCGTAGGTTCTGGCAGCAACTAAATCGAAAAAGTCAACGTCGATCTGCATGTTAATTAACTTCCTTAGTCCCTCAAGAACCATATTAATCTCGTCGTCCTTAATCATCCTAACAACCATCTTCCTACCTCCACGTATCTCAACGACCTTAGGCTCGTAAGGCTTATCAAGTAGTGGAGACCTAGGTGGTCTTAGAATACCCTCAATCCATTCAGCCCTTAATGAGAGCTTACCTTCCTTAAGAGTTGTGCGTACAGGTGGCTTATACGCCATAAACCAACACCACAGAATTAAAATTTATTTTTAGAAAATAAATACTTATATGAAGTTTAGGAAGAATATATCTCTAACACACCTCATAAAAAGAACTTCTTAAGTATCCTTAAGGTTTCTTCATAAGTCCCTATGTCCCTAATTACCTTATTGTACTTTAACTTAAGTAATTGTCTCATGCGGGGCATCATGAATCTATTATCGGCTAGTACGTAAATAGCCCTATCTGTTGGATATCTCAAAGCCCTACCTAAAGCCTGCTTAACCCTCACTGACGCGGTTACGTTGAATACGAAGTCCCAAGACTCATCATGTGTTAAGTACTTCCTTAAACCTTTCATTAACTCTTCAACATAATCATCAGGTTGTGGGTAAGGTACTCCAGCTATGAATACTGCCTCAATAAGTGATGAGCCCTTAGAAGTGATCTCAATACCTTCAGATAACTTACCGCTGGCTACTGCATTAATGAGGCATTTCTCTTTCTTCATAACCTCCTCAATAACTTCACTTAACGTTGTTCCCTCCTCCTCGATAACCATGTTAATATCCTTAGGTAGGTGATTAATTACGTTCCTCATGAAGTCATAGCTTGGGTATATCGCTAAGGTGACCCTATCTATATACCTGTAAGTCAGCTCTAGATACTTAGCGAACTTATTGTACATTAAGTCAGATCTACGTATGTAGCTTGAGGTGACATCTGTAACCACTATGGTGACTTTGTTCTCAGGTGGGAATACATAGCCGTAGGACCCCTCAACATCTAAGTACTGACCTACATTATCAAGACCTAATACTTTCTCAAAGAAGTCCTTAGGGGGTAAGGTACCTGAGAGTAAAACACCCCCATGAACAAGCCTTAACCCTCTAGAAATAACTCTGAAATCTATGGGTAGTACCTTAATACGGTTCTCTAACCCTTTACTATAGTAGAAGACCCCAAAACCCTCCTTAAGTGCTAGGTTAAGTACTGAAGCAACCCTAGTGATTCTAGTCCTTAAGTTCATTAACTTACTTACGTTGTAGTTAAAGCCTTTAAGCAGCTTAAGCTTTATCTCTAAAGCAGCATCAACTACTTGATTAACCATATCAGGGTCCTCGATAAGTCTATCCTTAGGTATATGCCTTAAGTACTTAGATTTAGGCATATTGATTAACTTAGTTATTAAGTTATTTAGGAAGTCTATTACGTGCTTACTATGCGGTATGTACTCCATAACCTCATTTATGGCTTCATGAATATTCCTAAGCGTTAATTCCTCATCATATATGCTTGATGGGTTGATTAGTGTGTGGGCCTCATCAACAACTACGGTTAGCTCCTCATAACCTATGTCTGAGAATGCCGACATGAATATGTCTTCCTTAAAGAAATATGGGTATGTAGCTACAACGAAGTCAGCTTCACTTACTAGCATGCTTAAGGCGAAGTAAGGGCATACACCATCATCGGCTAAGGCATTAACTACGGCTACATAGTCAGGGCTATACCTCCTTACTACATCTCTGACATAACCCTTACTAATACTTGATAAACGTGTGAAGTACCTACATAGTCCTCGAGCCCTTAAGAGTCTACACGTGAGCCAGAAATCCTCGAAACTTAAGCCACCAACCCTAACTAGGGGGCACATTTTCTTTGAGCTATAGAGGAACGTGTAGTCTACCTTAAGTTTCTTTAACTCCTTAATAACAGGTGAAATCTCATTTCTAGTCCTAACTACGTAAATAACCTTACCCAACCTACTTAGCGTCTTGCAGAGACCGTAAAGTACAGCTACGGTCTTACCAAAGCCCGTCGGTGCTTGAATAAGTACTAACCTACCCCTAGGTACTTCACTCTCTATTACCTTAGCTATCTCCTTCTGACCAATCCTAAACTCCTTGTAAGGGAACTTAACCACTTACCAGCCCTCTCCAAACACATTCTTACGAAATGTATTAAGCGTTATAGGGAAATCAAAAACCTATTTTACTTCTTTAAGTAATTATCTTCCCGGATGATGAACTCGACCGCTTATGAGTAATGATTGGTAAGGGAACCCCCGACTGATTTCTTAATTACTTAATCAGTGATTTAGCCTTAATGATTAGCGACGAGGGGGTTGTGTATAGTTCCTTACCTATATGTAGGGGTATGGTATATGAGGTTGGTTCTTTAAGTATGACCCCCTCCTTTACTCCGGCATTTATTACTTCACCAATGAATAGGTCGTGATCACCTGCTGTAACTTTATCGACCACCTTACACTCCATGAAGGCTAAGGCGTTTTCAACTATGTAGGTACTTATCTTAGCGCATTTCTTAAGTCTTAAGCCAGCCACCTCAAGCTTATCCTTACGTTCCTTAAGCGATATGGTGCCCAACGTGTGTATCTTATTGACGTCATTAACATGAAGTACAGTTACTGCGAATTCACCAGACTTAACTATTAATCCATGAGTATACCTACGTGGGGATATAGCTACAGCTATCATGGGAGGATCAGCACTTACTGGGGTTACCCAAGAGGCAGCCATGAAGTCAGTCACGCCGCCGTAGGTAGCTGAGATCAAAACCACAGGCCTAGGGTGAAGTATGTAATACGTGCCTTTAATTAATGGTTTGAACATAGTGATTACCGTGTAGCTTAAGCCTTAAAAGGGGTATAAATTCTTATTTTTGAGGCGACATAAGGCATTCAGCAACGCGTGTAGTCACTATGAAGAATTTATGTTAGTAACGGTGTTGGGTATGGAAGTACAGATATGTCTGGGTGTAGCTGGCGTTGTATCCGCTCTCTTGCTAGCTATAGTTAATGGAGCTAATAACGCAGCCAACATCATAGGTACTGCTGTTGGGTCTAGGGCGTTAGGGTTGAGGCACGCCCTAACGTTGGCTGCTGTCTTTGATTTATTAGGCTCGTTAACATTTGGTTACTTCATAACTAAGACGTTCATGTCAGGGATAGTTAACGTAGGGCTTTACGGTAGATATGAAGTCACTTTAATAGCCCTCATTTCGCTACTCTCAGCTACCGTATGGGTTATCGTGGCTACTAGGCTCAAGATACCTATAAGTATAATTCAAGCGGTTATTGGGGGGTTACTAGGAGCTGGCTTAATCTCAAGGGGGTTAGAGGCCATTAACTGGTTGATAATAGCAATTATAGCCATCTCATGGTTCGTGGTGCCAGCAGCATCTACCGGGATAGCTTACGTAACTACTAAGCTAGTGGTTAAGGCTAAGAAATATAAAGAGCTATTTGGTGCTGCCTTAATATCTACATTCCTAATAACCGCCCTACCCATATTCCTTTTAGCTAGCTCATTATTCAATATAGTCCTATCAGTAACGTACTCTGTAGTTATTGGCGTGCTATCTACGGTAATGTTTTACGCATACTTCGTGATGAGGGTACGTAATTTAGATGTCAGAAGGAAGAGGAACTTACTGACTAAGTACCTAGCCACGTACGCAGTGGTCACGTCAGCCTTCATTCATGGAGCACAAAACGTAGGTACTTCAGCAGGTCCACTTCTCTTAATGCTGACCTCATTAAGTCCCGAATTGGGCGGGTTACCGCTTATTAAGTTTATGGTTATAGCTCTATGTGCCTTAGGTATAGCGTTAGGTATCGGGCTATGGGGTTACTCAGTAGTTGGTACTATAGGTGAGCAGATAACATCATTAACTAGGCTTACAGCATTCACGGCCCAGCTCTCTATGTTCATAACCTTAATAATCCTTAGTAGGTTGGGAATACCCACATCAACAGTTCTAGCCATAGTTGGTGGTGTTACAGGGGTTGGTTTAGCTAAGGGTATTAAGGCTATAAACATAAGGACGTTGGCTAGATTGATGGCTATGTGGATTATGACGATACCAATAGTCGCCTTAATATCTATAGCGTTATACCTAGTAATGTATCCTTACCTACTCCCCTGAGGTTTTAGGAGTGCTAAAGCCTTGATAATATCCGCAGCATCCTCAGCTTGATCACTTATTAATTCTAAGGACTCAATAAAATCGCCAGCGTTTATGGGTAATCCAGGATTAGCTACTGATCCACCATACTTCATTATGGGTCTTCTACACCTCATGGTTTCTTTAACAGCTTCCTCCTCAAGCCCCTCAACTCTAAAGGAGTACTTTATGGCTAACTCATAGTTACCCTCACTTAACATTTTTATACTTGAGTATAGCGTGATAACAGCCTCAATATTGACCTTACTTAACCTTTCAATACCCTCCCTAATTTCTGCAGGTAATTCGAGGAATGGTATTATGGGTAAGAACCTAGCCGACCCCTTAGTAAAGTCGGCAACACCGTCCAGACGTCTAAGAAGGAAAAGTAGGAAGACCCTTATTCTTGAAGGTATTTCAGCAATACCTATTCTCTCGATAATCCTCTTCCTTAACCTACCCCCTTCAGTATCGTGCTTAGTAACTAATGAGAAGTATTTGGCTACCTCACCACCTCTAAATTCGTGGGTGCTGTTATACCGTCCTCTGTTAGGTAAATCTTTAAGAGATTTAGGGGATGAATTCACACACCCTCATCCACACCCGCTCACGCCTTACGTAACATCGCCTAGCTAACTCCATTAGCTTCCTAACCCTAGCACTAATTATTAATGGGATTCCCTCAGCAAGCGCTGATATAGCTAGTGGGTTACCACGTTTAAGCATACGTCTTAGCTCTGAGTACGTATATAAGAACACGTCCGTATTTGGGACTTTATACTCAGAAACAAGTCTGAATCTATTAAGTATATTTATATCCTTAACATCATCAGTAATTATTAATATATCAACATCGCTCCAAACTCCTCCACCACCACGTCCCCATGAACCAAACACTATCACAGATTCTAACCTAAGTAAACTACTGAATCTATTAATGACTTCATTTACGTAATTACGCCAAGGCTCCTTAACCGTGTTCTTACCCAATCAATAATAGATTTAGAGGCATTTAATGCGCTTCTAGCTGTGGGTTCATCATAATACATGCCTGGATACCCTGATTCAAAAGCATTAGGATAGCGTGACGGTATGTAATGCCTATCTAACTCACGGGCAGCTACATAAAGCTCCTCATTAATAACCTCCTTGCCCCTTAGATAATTAAGAAGCTCAACAACACTATGACCCCAAGCACTTAGGCCATGATAATAAAGCAGTGCTTTAACAGCTTTTTCAGCCGCTTGTTGTGCTTGAAAGCATGCCCACTCGTAATTACTGTTTCTCAAACTGTCATTAGCTGCTTTTAAATCACGTAATGACTGCATTAGCCACCGCTTGACCTCCTCAACACGCTCCAAAACCTCACCTCATTAAGATAGATACAGTAGTAGTATTAAATATATCAAAGATTGCATGTTGGTTATCCACTATAGTTTTGATATAGGGCTTTACGCATTTAATTACTGGGGTAATTAGGTGGTTTTAAGGCGTTACGATGTACTGATTAAGTGTAGGCTTGGTATGGAGAGGGTCTGTGCTTCCTATATTAAAGACTTAAACCCTAAGCTTGAAGTTGTTTCTGCACCTAAAGGCTTTAGTGGGTTGGTTTTGGTTGGCGGTGCTGATGATAAGTATGAGTTAGCTAGGCTAATCAAGGAGAGAGTACCCGAGGCTGATAAGGTCTTAATTATTGATGGTGTAGCTAAAGCTGAGATACCCAGCATTGCTGAGGAGGTTACTAAGATTATTAAGGATAAGATAAGCCCTGATGAAACATTTGCCGTAAGAACTGTTAGGAGGGGTAGCCATGAGTTTACGAGTATAGATGTTAATGTTGCTGTAGGTGCTAAGGTTAAGGAGGTTACGGGTGCTTCAGTAAATCTTGAGTTTCCCGATAAGGTTGTTGCTGTAGAGATAATAGGTGGTGATGCCTACATCTCAATAATTGATGGTAAGGAGTTATGGAGGAAGAAAGGACCTACTAAGAGACCTATGTATAGGTTATTTAGGAGGTTTAGTATTATCCATGAGCCTTACCTAGGGCCTCTAGATGCTTGTAGGACTATGGGTATTAGGATAGGACGTGAAGCACAAACATTTGAGGTTGATGAGTTAATTATAGCCCCTAAAGGACCTGTTAAGGCACTTGAATTAAAGACATTTATTGAAGGTGTTCTTGAAGGTATTGAGACCAGGTACCAAGTTCAGGTTAAGGCCTACGGCAGGGACGTACATAAGGTTAGGGTATACGTTCAGGACATGTACCAAGTAGTTAGGGACAGGTCTAATGAGGTACTCATAGTTCTTGAGCCTGAAGGTAAGCCCGTATCCCAATGTATTGACGAGCTCGAGGAGCTAATACTAAGGAGGAGAAAAAGGATTAATCTCTTCATAGGTGCTCGCGAGGGCGTCCCTCTAGGTATATATAGGTTCGCTAACTTAGTGCTTGATATAGCTCCAGGAATAACGATAGCTACTGATTACGCTCTCTCATCAGCCTTAATAGCGATAGCCACGCTGATTCACGATAAGTTCAGTGAGGAATGGTAAGTATTAATAGTGGTTCTACAATAACGTTAAAGGTGTTAGCGTATGTCTCAAGAAAAACCTTCGGTTGAGGAGTTCTGGAAGTTTAATCTAAGGGTTGGGCTAATTAAGGAAGCTGAAAGAGTACCTAAATCAAGGAAACTCATTAAGTTAGTCGTTGATTTCGGTGATTGTGTAAAGACCGCATTAGCTGGCTTAGGTGACGTATTTAAGCCTGAGGATTTAGTAGGTAAGAAGTTCATATTCGTAACAAACATAAGGCCCAAGAAAGCATTCGGTATTGAGTCTCAAGTAATGATATTGGTGGCTGAAGACGATAAAGGCAACGAATACCTATTACCAGTAAGTGATGAAGTACCTATAGGTTCAAAGGTCTATTAATAGAATTTTAAGCTTACCAACCCCATAAATATTGGTTTATGGGCATGAGACGTAAGGTAATAGTAACTGTTGAGGGACCGAAAGGTAATTACTGGAGATTTACGATATCGTGGTGGTTAAGGGAGATTAAAGAGATTATTGAAAGAGAGTACAATATCGAATTAATTATTGAGGAGGTTGACGGGAAGGACGAATTCCCTACCGTATATGTTGATGGCGAACCAGTGATGACTGGCGTGCCTGGTGAGGAAGGTTACTTAATAGAGGTACTTAAGGTATTCTTAAATAGGTATCTAGGTAGTGGTTAAAGCTTATAGGAAATAGATATGTCAGCGGCGACTCTCCTTAAGTGCTTAGATATTTCGTTAAAATAATCAATAGTACTTAACTCACCTGACAGAACATAGTTTAGCTTTAGGCTTAAGTCCCTTCCTACAATCTTACTAAGTTCTTCGGCGTACTTACTGCTTAGGTCAGCGAGTCTTAAGTACTCAAAGGTATTGCCTAAATACTTATGTAATTTAGCCGTTTCAAGTATGAGCAGGGTTTCCGTCAATACCTTTAGATAGGCCCATTCGGGGGTAGCAGTTGGCGCGCTCTTTATGTATAGCATGATGCTGTTGTAAACGTTAATAATCAGTCTTCTCAATATATCAATAACTTTTAGTGTATCCCTCATGATTACGTACTTCCGGAGAAGGTCTAATAACTCGTGACTTACAAGTATATGTACCTTATTAAGGGATTTAGAATACTCCATGATCAGCGTAGTTAAGTCCTCAATTTTCTTCCAGTCGACTTTACCGTGTAGGCTCATTAACATATTACTAACTGTACCGAAGAACCTAGCAACAAGTATTGAGCAGTTAGATACAGCCAATATCGCTGTAGCTCTGGCTAGCCTACCCTTAAGTAGTTCCTCAAGTGTCTGCATATACGAGTCTATTGCTATGGCGTCCTTTTCGGTTATCGTTATCTGAATCTCACCACCGCTCTTCAACTTCAACTTAAGAATATTCCTCTCCCTAGTTATCGATGATACGTCATCAAAATACACGGTCTTAACGTATTGAAGAGACTTAGCTATGATACCAGTAAACCTATAGAATCTAAAGCCATCATCAAGTAGCTCACTAACCCCCTCAAATTCCTCACCATCTATGCTTATAGTTGATACTATCTGCTTCCTCACCTAACCACCTCTAACCTTAATCCACCTTCACTTCCCTCACTTAACCTTGCATTAGAGATTACATTACTAAGTATTGCTAATACGTATTTCCCTACATCCTTAATTATAGGTAAGTCATTGAGATCTATATAGCCTTTCTCACTAATTAACCTCTCAGCCGCGGGTAGTATTAGTGGGGCTACCTTCATGGCTTCACGTATATAAATAATCTCTAAATAAGCCGTGAGTACCCTCTTTATAGCTAAAGGCATGGCTATAGCTATACTTAAAGTACTCATAGCGCTACCTCTAATACTTTTTAAACTATCCTCACAGTCCTTAATTAGTCCCTTAACATAGTCAGTAATATCCTTAGGTAAGTTAATGTAATAACTACTATACTTAATTACATATTCACCCTCCTCCTTAACCCTCTCAACTAGATACTCATGTATATCACCTAGCGTCTTAGCATTCATTAATAACTCCCTAATCGATGGGTGAGCCACATAAATCTTCGAAATTCTCGCCAATACCTCTCTAACCTTCCTCGTATCAGCATAGGAAATGGTCCGTAAGGAATCTTCAACCCTACCTACATACTCTTCTACTACCCTACAGCTCTTAATGAACTCGTCATAGTACTTACTTACAGCCTTCTTAAGCTCCTCAATAAGCTTAACCATATTAGCATGTGTAACCTCAATTACCTGAACAGTCTTTAAATTATCTAATTCCGGCATTTCATACCTAATTCCGACTCCGGAAACTATCGAGGGTATTTCCTTTATACCCCTCCTTATGAAGTTAACTTTATCTTTAATCACGGTGAAGGCATTACTTATATCTAAGTACGTTACCTTAATAGCTGAGGGCTCAGGTATGTCTTTAAGTAACTTAGTCTCAACATCGATATCTATATTCGCTATCTCACATAGGGCTCTAATGACGTAATATAGCTTAGTGATTACGTTATCTAAATATCTCATTATGAACTTATCGAACTCATTTAATTGGCCCTTTATATTCCTTAAATACATTAGTATTTCCTCACTTAACGATACGTAGTTAAGTATGTTTAATCTCTTTACAGACTTAAAGTACTTGCTTAAGTTAGTATCAGCCATATCTATAGTTCTTAAATAATTACTTAATGTCTCACTAACCTTATCGTCTTCATTCATTATTAATTCGGCGATCTCTCTGTATTCATCAAGCTTAGTCTTAAGGTAAAGTATTTCGTTAAGTAACTTACCTCTTATGGAGCTAAGTAAGGAGGTCTCTGAGAATGCGAAGTAAGGTAGGTATGTAAATATCGATGCTAAACCTATGGTTACTAAGAACGATACGAAGTTCACATCATTTAATGAGTATGAAAGTCCTAAACCCCTTAATGTAACTAGATATATGAAGTAGTAAACAACTATGACCACTGAGTTGAGTGCTGCCATAGACACAGCGTTGAGTATGTAATTACCTACAAATATCTTAGAACCGTAGGTCCTGAGTAATAGCATAAACACTATACCCAGAGTCAGTAACACGATCACCGTATATACGTCGAACCCCGGATAGAAGTATTCAACCTTTATAATACCTCTCAATGGTTGAATATCTATTAGTGGTTCCTTGAGTGGTGTTGTCAGTATTAATGAGTAATTAAGTAGTAGTATAAGAAATAAGTACACTATGAGTAGCTGTATATGCTTAAGATAGTAAGTAAATACTTTACTAAAGTTAGACGAGAATACTATTATGCCGCATAAAGTTATCGTTAAAACCACGAATATATGTGATGTTAGATCAGAGAATAAAAGCACTAACGCTAGTAATGCTAGTACTTGAATGAACAATAACTCATATTCAGGGCTGTAAGAGGCGAGTACTACGGGTATGACTATAAGACCTATAACTATGGCGAACATTATGTAGGTAGTTACCTCAGGTACCGCGGTTACAGCACCAAATAGTACGCTTAAATGAATCGCTAGTACGGAGTTAAACCCTAAGATGGTTAACGCTAGGGATAATACGTAGAATCTCCTATGTGCATTAAGTGCGATTACTACGATCATGAAAGCAATTAATATGTATGAGGCTAAACTCCTTAAGCTAACATCAATTATTTGGGGTATTATGAGTATGTATGCTAGAATCAGTACCAATAATTCAGAAACTATTATGATGTACCTTAAGTACCTAAAGAATATTGAAGCTAAGGGATTAACGTACTTAGATATCAAGACATAACACCTAACTCTTTAAGCATACTCTCTATATTGTTTAAGGTCTCAGCACCTATATCTAAAATACCTTCCTTACTTAACTCCCTCACTTTAGCCATGGACTCCGCCACCTTACGCGTATTGATTCTATTCTTCTCAATCCCTAATATACATATGTAGAATAGAACCTCTGGAGGCAGGGTCTTAATTGTATCTATACTTACGTGTATAGGGTCCTTACCTAAGCCCTCACTCAGTACTAATCCTTTAATATCATCCCTAGATATACCTCTAGATGTTAACACTAAGTTAAACGATGAAGCTACATTCTCAAATTTATGATGTATACATAGTTTAATTAATTTACCTAACCCCCTAACGCCATTAATCAATATACCAGTATTCACTCCTAGTAAAGCTACTAATATATATAGATATATGCCTCTATTGTTGCATTCTTTAATGAATTTAATGAATGCGCCCTCCTTAGACTTAATAATCTTAAATAGTATTTTTAAGGCTTCTAAACCCTTTATAGGTCTTAAGGAGATATCGTGACCAAATAGTTTGTTTATGAAATCATAGCTAAATACGATTATGGCGTTAAATACCTTATTCTTAATCGCTGAATATATCCATGTATAAATGCCTATCACGTCTATAGGTTCACGCACTAATGATATATCTATGAATGTTATTATAGGTTTATCAGGAAAAAGTCTTCTTAAATTCCTTAACACTATGTAAAGAGAACCTAAAACCTTAGGATTAGAAATGGGCCATACATGAACGTATATAGTCTTTAGGTGGTTAAAGTCAAAGTACCCTAGCTCACGTACTAGACTTTTTACCCACTCACCCCCCTCGATATCTAGCCATAACCTAACCTTCTCATCATGAGGTTCAGCTAGTTTAACACTTAAGTCACTATTGAAACTTAGATATTCAGGTATAATAACCACAGTTTTTGATAGATCAAATACCTCCTTAACAACCTCAAGGGCCTCTTTCGATGGCACAATAACCAAGTTCTCGGGTATTTTAGGCCTTATATATTCTAAAATGTCTAAATACATATCAACCGGTGATTTAAAGGCTAACGTACTCACTACTTCTTCACCATCTTAGCTAGTAACCTCCTAAACCTCCTCCTGGCCTTACTAAACTTTGTCATGTTAATGAATGAAAGTACTATATGGGCTATGACTATGGCACTAATCGTCAGTATGAAATAAGTGTAGTTCATCAATATAGCTACGTAGTTACGTAGGATAATCACTATGAGCGTTAATAACGCTAATGACGCTGTAAGCATGAATTGATTAATGAATGCTGTAGATAACGATATGTAAACCCTTCTTAGGTATTTAACATCAATACTTAGTGAGCTAGTACTGCTGGTACTAATTTTAGTACCGCAGTAAGGGCAGAATTGAGCACCCGGAGGCACTTCCCTTCCGCATTTAGGGCACTTAACTGCCTCCATCGTTCCACTACGTTATAATTACATCAAAGCTCTATATAAGTTATAGAGCGATTTAGTCACTCTTTTCAACCCTTATATTTCTGTAAACCGTATGACATAGGTGAGGAAGTAATAGTGACTACGCAGGTGAGTGATGCCGAGTTAATCGAGGTTGTTAGGAAGTACATAGGTAGGGTTAAGAAGCCTTCACGCACCTTATCAGGGGTAACCATAGTTGCGGTCATGATGAAGCCATTTCCATGTCCTCACGGTAGGTGTATTTATTGTCCCGGAGGTCCTGAGTACGGCACTCCTCAGAGCTACTATGGTGAAGAACCAGCACTTATGAGGGCGTTAAGAGCTAATTATGACCCTTATGAGCAGGTTAGGGTTAGGCTTAAGCAGTATGAGTACCTAGGTCATAGACCTAGTAAGGTTGAGTTAATAGTTATGGGCGGCACGTTCACCGCTGTACCCTTAGATTATAGAGTCTGGTTTATGACTAATGTCTTCGAGGCATTCAATAGATATCCCGAGAGTAAGCCGTCGAAATTACCATCACTTGAGGAAGCTCAGTTAAGGAATGAAACAGCTAAGATAAGAGTTGTAGGGGTTACGTTTGAGACTAGGCCTGACTGGGCTAAGGAGAGGCATGCTGATGAGATGCTATGGTTAGGCGGTACTAGGGTTGAAATAGGTATTCAAAGTATATACGATGACATATTAATGAAGATACGTAGGGGCCACACAGTTAAGGACACTATAGAGGCTACTAGGGTACTTAAGGACTCAGGATTCAAGATAGTTTACCACATAATGCCCGGACTTCCCGGGAGCGATTTGGATAGAGACCTAGAGATGGTTAAGGAAATATTTAGAAACCCTGACTTCAGACCCGATATGCTTAAGATATACCCTACATTGGTTGTTAAGGGTACTGAGCTTTACGATATGTGGGTTCGTGGTGAGTATAAGGCTTTAACTGATGAGGAGGCTATAGAACTTATCTCAGAGATGTATAGGTACATACCTAAGTGGGTTAGGGTCATGAGAATTCAGAGAGATATACCAGCAACAATTATTGAGGCGGGGCCTAAGTTAGGTAACTTAAGAGAGTACGTTGAGAGAAGAGCTATTGAGAAGGGCATTAGGATTAGAGAGATTAGGTATAGGGAGGTGGGGCATGCCATATGGAAGAGAGGTACTCTACCTAAGGACATAAAGATATTCGTTGAGGAATATGAAGCAAGCGGCGGTATCGAAGTCTTTATATCTGCTGAAGATCCCATTAACGACGTAATTGTGGGTTTTATAAGGATGAGGATACCTTCAGATAAGGCGCATAGACCTGAAATTAGGGGACATAAGGTAGCCCTAATAAGGGAACTCCACGTATACGGCCCCCAACTACCAGTAGGGCTAGAACCCGTTTATGAACTTCAGCATAGGGGGTGGGGTAATAAGTTACTACGTAAGGCTGAGGAGTTAGCTATTGAGAAGTTTGATGTTAAGGAGATGTTAGTACTTAGCGGTATAGGTGTTCGTGAGTACTACAGGAAACTAGGTTACTACAGACCTAGTAACTCACCGTACATGCATAAGAAACTTCAGTAATCAAGACCTAATATATCCTTAATAACTAAGCCTATGAACTTAAAACTACTTACGTACCCTCTCTCCCTAACTCTCATTACGAAGTATGTAGGTGGATGCGGATAATTCCTTAACCATACCTTAAGCCTCTCAACAATACTTTTAGGTCTTTCAACAACTTCCAGCTTAGATATGACTACATCCTTACCTATACCTAACTCATGGAGTAATTTCATGCCTTTCTCAATAAGTCTTAACCTATAACCTACCCAACTATTGAAGTATTTATGACCTAGTAACTCATTAGCTATGAGGTGTGCTTCGAGTTCTTGGTAATAGGATAACGCCATAATACTAAGTAACGCAACCATAGTTAACGTAAGCACGACTGTAAACCCTAGTCCTATAGGAGTCCTTAAGTGGTTAAGCAATAATGAGACTAAGTAAGTAACCGCTATAACTATGAATATGGCTATTATAGACTTAAGTCCGTGTCTTTTCTTAAGATGGACTAACTCATGAACAATAACATACTCAGCTGCCTTCTCGTCTTTGGGTAGCCATACGAATATTATTGAGTTAGTTAAGGGTACGACACCAGCACTAAACTCCCTAGTGAGTAACTTGCTCATAACAACGGATGGTGTACACTTTAATTTAAGTATTCCTGAATACTTACGTACTTTCTCCTCAATTTCTTTAGGTACTTCGGTATGACTATAAGTCAATAAGGAGAAGTTAAGCGTATTACCTATTATTAAGCCTAGGTAGAATATGGCCAATGACATAAATGCTATTGTTATGTTCTGTGCAGGGCCCATGAATAGTGTTGCCGTAACTATGAGTATGAAAACCATTAATGATGATAAGAATATTATTGAGGAAAGACTGAATGGGTACTTAATCTCCTTAATGCCTCTTCTCTTAAGGGCATGAATTACTTCCCTAGCCTTAGGTATCCTAATAACTACAGAACCATCCATGAGCTCTAAAGCTATATCATTTAATGTGACTTCAAAAGACCTTATTAGTCTGTAAGGTATCGATAACATCTCATAGTTTTTAGAGACTACATCAACACAGTCGTAACTAGCGAATGAATATCCCTTAACCTTAACTTCAATAACCATTCTATCATGTATAAACCGGTTATACAAGGTATTAAAACCTATACTTAAAAAGTAAGTAATCCGATAAGGTAGTTGGGTCCTTAATGTACGTAACGCTATTATTTACTCATAAATAATAGTTAAGTTAGGGTAATATCGTGTTAGAGTTCAAGAGATGTAATATTGGTCTCGTGATTAAGGTTTATGATGAAGACTTCTTTGATTCCATTAAGAAAGCCTTAACGTCTTTAGGAGTTAAGTCAGGGTTCATAACTGGTATCGGTGCTTTAGATAAGGTTAAGTTAGGGTTCTATGACTGGGATGCTAAGAAGTATAGAATTATCGAGATTAATAAGCCGTTAGAGCTTGCTTCATTAACCAGCGTGATTTCCGAAGATGGTGATGACTTAATGCTTCATGCACATGTTGTTTTAGGTGATGAGGAAAGAACTTACGCAGGTCACTTAGTTAGTGCTCACGTTAAGTACTTTGAGGGAATAGTAATTGCGGTTGATAAGAAGCTATATAGGGTTCTTAGTGAGTACTTAGGGTTTAAGGAGCTTAAGGTCGGTGATTAATTATTAAGGTTGATTACGGTAAGTTAAGTTCTTCATCAGTACTGAGACCTTTCAACCCTTGGCCAACCCCTCTCTGTACGTGCCCGCCTAAGTACTCACTTCACCCATACACTGGTTGCTCACATAGGTGCCTATACTGCTACGCTACGAGTTACGTAAGGAGGGTTAAGTCAGTACCTAAAAAGAACTTCATCATTAGGTTAAGGAGTGATTTAAGGAGAGCCAATAAGGATTTGCCTATAGAAATGTCTACTAGTTCAGACCCGTACCCACCTGAAGAAAGGTTTTTAGGACTTACTAGGGAAGCTATTAAGGTGATTAAGGAGTTCGGGTTTAAATTACTAATAACAACTAAGTCAGACCTAGTTACCCGCGATATAGACGTTTTAGGCGCCATGGGGTCTGCTGTGATGGTGACTATAACTACCTTGAGGGATGAGATAGCTAAGGTAATCGAACCTAACGCACCTAAACCATCACGTAGGTTAGATGCTGTAGCTAAGTTAATTAGTGAGGGTATACCTACAGGCGTTAGGGTAGACCCTATAATACCTTATGTGAATGATGATTTAAGAGACATTAAGGAACTTATCAAGGAGTTAGCGTCCGTTGGTGTTAAGTTCATAGTGACTTCAACTTATAAGGCTAAACCAGATAACTTTAAGAGAATGATAAACACCTTCCCCGAACTTAAGGACATATTCATTGAGTTATATAGGGTTAAGGGCGAAAGGAAACACTCATACACGTACTTAAGCATAGAGGTTAGAAAGAGAATCCTCAAGCCAGTAATAGAGTTAGCGAGAAGTTACGGTATGGAGACAGCAACATGTAGGGAAGGGCTAACTAGCCCAGAATGGTTTAATGCTAGGTCATGCGATGGCACACACTTAATAATACATAAGTAAGACCTTCATTAAATGGCTCTCTCCACTCCATTAAATCACCCCTCGTATATACTTCCCGAGAAGCTAACGGTTGAAATATCAACCACTTAGCATAATCGCGGCGTTAAGTGAGTATGAACTTAGTAAAAATCTATGAATACGAAAGACATACTTTTACTTCGTACCAAGCCCTACCCATAATCATTCCCCTTGAGGGCTAAGGTCTTTATTAATGGTTTTAGTCTTAATCTAATGCTAAGTAGTTATGTATTATGTAACTAGTTCTTCACGCCTTAGTTCATCTAATGTCATTATAAGTAGTGCTTCGTACATGCCTGGGTATTTCTCTAAGATGACTTTACCTTTAGTTAAGATATAGCGCCTAAACCTTGCTGATACCTCATCGATAGGCACAACATCTATGGGTATCTTAATCATTTCCTCAAGCATTAAGCTCAGTTCAGTTATGTAATTAAGGCTTTTATTGAGTGTATATATAGCTAAGTCTATATCCCTAAAGGTTTTCAACTCTATGAAGCTGCCGAAGAGTATGGCTAGTAAAATGTTATTCTCCTTATTTAATACTTCTCTAATGGTACTTACTATCTTATTCTTCACTTCATCACTCATTGTATAGTATTTAAACTCTTGATGCATATTCCTGTAACCTCTTAATGAATGTAAGTATGTTATGAAAGTCTTTTAGTATGTTCTCGTATACCCTCCTATCATCTATTATCCAATACCTATGAACAAGTAAGTTCCTAAGCTTTATAATATTAGTTATATCTCTCAATTCTTCATTGCTAATCAATCCTTCATCTCTTAACTTGCTTAAGGCATGTATAGGTGTTTCAGGAGTGAAACCAAACGCCCTCCTAACAACGTGGAGTATAGCGCTCATTAATGCCTCAGCAATAACTATTAAGTGATATCTGATAGCGTACTTTTCAACCTCATTAAGACCCTCGTATGGCTTACTTACATAGGCCTTAATAGTGTCTATAGATTCCTTTATATCTCTAACAAGCTTATCAATAAAGTCCTTATTAATACTCAATGTCATCTCCTATAGATATGAGAGTTAAGGACGTTAAGTAAGTTATGGCGGATGCGTAAGAATCGTCATGTATACCGTAACTTAATAGGTACTTACTTAGGTTTTTAAGTTTTGATTATAAACTATCTATTCGGTGGTTGTTTTGAGTGATGTGAGACCTGAAATTAAGTTATTGAGGGAGCTAAGAGAGAAGGCCATGTTAGGTGGTGGTCCTGAAGCTATTAAGAAGCAGCATGCTAGAGGTAAATTAACTGCGAGGGAAAGGATTGAGTTACTTGCTGATCCGGGGTCCTTCGTTGAGTTTGATATGCTTGTTAAGCATAGGGCTACTGAATTCGGTATGGAGAAGAGGGTTGCTTTAGGTGATGCTGTTGTTACTGGCTTAGCTAAAGTTAATGGGCGTAATGTAGTCGTTATTGCCCAAGACTTCACCTTTATGGGCGGTAGCTTAGGTGAGATGCACGCAGCTAAGATAGTTAAGGCTATGCAGTTCGCCTTAAGCATAGGCGCACCTGTAATATTCCTGAATGATTCGGGAGGAGCTAGAATTCAGGAGGGTGTTGACTCACTTAAGGGTTATGGAGATATATTCTACATGAACGTAATGGCTAGTGGGGTCATACCTCAGATAGCCGCCATCATGGGTCCTTGTGCAGGTGGTGCTGTATACTCACCCGCACTTATGGACTTCATAATAATGACTAAGAAAACTTCATTCATGTTCATTACGGGTCCAAGAGTTGTTAAGGCAGCTATTGGTGAAGTTGTTAATGAGTTTCAGTTAGGTGGTGCTGAAGTACATGCCACTAAGTCAGGCATAGCTTCCTTAGTTGCTGAGGACGATAAGCACGCTATAGAACTAATCAAAAAGTTACTCTCATACTTACCTAGTAACAACATGGAGGACCCACCAGTAGTCCCTACAAGCGATGATCCTGAAAGAAGAGAGAGTGAGTTAGATAATATAGTCCCACCAGATCCCACAAAGCCTTACGACATGTATAAGGTAATTGAGTTAGTTGTTGATTTAGGCTCATTTTTCGAGATATTCCCACAGTGGGCTAGGACCGTAATAATAGGTTTCGCTAGACTCAATGGTAGGACCGTAGGTATAGTGGCTAACAACCCAGCAGCGTTTGCTGGTGTTCTAGATATAGACTCATCAGATAAGATAGCTAGGTTTGTTAGGTTCTGCGACGCCTTCAACATACCGATAATAACATTTGTTGACGTGCCCGGCTACATGCCTGGGACTAGGCAGGAGCATGGAGGTATAATTAGGCATGGAGCCAAGGTCCTATACGCCTATAGTGAAGCCACAGTACCTAAGATAACCGTAATTGTAAGGAAGGCTTACGGTGGTGCCTACATAGCTATGGGTAGTAAGCACTTAGGTGCCGACTTCGTTATGGCATGGCCAACCGCAGAGATAGCCGTTATGGGCCCTGAAGGTGCCGCTGAGATCATATGGAGAAAGGAGCTAGCAGCTGCTAAAACACCTGAGGAGAGGAAGCAACTGCTTGATAAGCTCGTTAAAGAGTATAGAGCCAAGTTAGCTAACCCATACGTAGCTGCTGCTAGAGGCTACATAGACTCCGTAATAGAGCCTAGCGAGACTAGACCTATGCTAATTAAGGTACTTGAGTACTTCCTAACTAAGAGGGACATAAAGGTTAGAGTACCGCCTAAGAAGCATGGCTTAATGCCTGTTTAAACCCTAAACATCATAAATTAGGTTATTTTATGAAGGGTAAGTAATTAATTCCTTTCCCCTACTATAAACAACCACCTCAATGAACTCCTCAAGACCGCTTGTCTTTATCTTAGGTGTTAAGACTCTCTCAATCTGGAATAACCCAGCTAAATCATCCATTTGAACGGTTATGCGTACGGGTCTTCCCTTACCTCTACTTATGTCTACGTACTTAATGCTTAATGCCGATACTGCATGCATATCCATCTTACCTAGCTTGTAAGGCATTCTAGCTCTGCCCTCAGCCATGTCAGTACCGTCAGCTATCTTAACGGTCCCTGCCTCCATTGTTAAACATTGGGCATCATAGCTTGTTGCGTATATCGCATGTAGCACCTCCTGCCTAATACCTATGAGCCTAGCTGACTTCTCACCAAGTATGTCGGGTAGTATCCTATCTAGTATGCTCTTAGACATTAACATACCTATTAACTCGTGGTTATCCCTATGAACCGCGTTACCTATGTCGTGAAGATACGAAGCCAGTAGTATTATCAGCATGGCCTCCTCATTATTCCTAGCAGTACCGTCTATGACTGTAGTAGGCTTAACACCGCTACCCACTAGTAAATTAAATATCTCTAAGGCAGAACCAGCCACGATCTTGGCATGTACGGGTCCATGATCATTATACTTAAGTCTATGTACCGCAAATACATTGGATAGCTTTAGTAACTCCATAACCTCATCATCACTTTCAAGCACTTCAACACCTCTCCTAATCAGTGGTACTTCCTCCATAAACTTGTCAAGGAGTTTCGGAGTTACTATGACCATACTATAGTACCCATAAAATAAGGTGTGAGGGGTTATTTACCTTATCGGCACCTCCTCAAAACCAAACCTAGTTACTTTAACTACCTTATTCGGGAATACCCTAATACCCTTACTAGTTATCTCAAACGGGTGCCTTCTCATGCTGTGGGCGGTACCTCTCATCTTCCAAACTATTAACGATCTCTTTAACTCACCCTCAATCTCATCCAGGTCAAGTCTTATGATGCCGTCAACAGCATGCTCAACACCTGGACCGCCGAAGCCCCTCTCAGTAACGCTTACCTGGCTAACAAGCAGAGATGTGCACCCTAAACCACTCAGTACTCTCTTTATCTGCATGAGGACTGAACGAGCTATTGAGGGCTTAGTTAAGTATAGAGTAGATACTGAATCAATAACCACTCTCTGAGCTCTAACGTCTCTTATAGCCTCCTTAATTATGTCTAGGAGTGAGGGAACGTCATCGACGTCCCTAACAACATACCTCTCCCTCTTAGCAGCCTCACCAATACCTCCGGTGAAGGCGTCGACTATAGCGAACATACCTCTCTCTTCATACCTCCTAATATCCCACCCGAAATCAGCCATATTTCTCCTAACCTGTACTGGATGCTCCTCAAGAGCTACGAGAACGCCAGGCTCACCCATCTGTAAACCTGCCCATAAGTACTGTTGCCCAAAAATTGACTTACCGGTCCCTGGGCCACCACTTAATAAGACTATATTCCTCCTGGGTATACCGCCCATTAGTATTTCATCCATTCCGGGAATTCCTGTCTTAACTCTCTCTATAGGCATGATACCACCAGATATTATACGTTTGTTAAGGTATTTAGTGTTTTTATGTCTTATACGTGCTTCATATTTATAGAGAACCTAGGGTTTATAGTGGCGCATCTTGTATATTATGTAAGGTAGTAATTTCATTGAGCGATATCAAAGAGTTAGAGAGGAAGGTACTTAAATTCCTGTTTAACCACCCGTGGGAATACGTACCGGGTAGAGTACTTCAGGGGCTCTTCGGCGTAGACCACAATACCCTCCAGAAAATCATTAATAGATTAAGGAGGAAGGGCTTCATAATATTTTCACATAGGCGTAAAGGCTACTTATTTAAGGTGCCTGACGACCTAAGTAGGGCTCAAGACTTCATGATATCCGCTTTAGTGGGTGGTTTTTGGTGGCATGCTGAATACTTCAGCCTTGTAACATCCACTAGGGATATGGCCAAGGAATATGCTGAAGACTGGGGTGTACCCAGCGGGTTCATGATCGTTGCTGAAGAAATGACTGATGCTAAAGGCAGGTTCGGTAAGAGATGGTATGCTCCTGAAGGTGGTTTATGGTTTACTATAGTCTTAAGACCTAAGAGATTTGACGTTTTAGCATTAATTCCTATAGCTATGACTGCAGCCATAGCTGACGCTATTAAACTCATTACCGACATAGCGGTTAAAATCAGATGGCCTAACGATATAATCCATAATAACAGAAAGTTAGGTATAATTGTTGTTGAGCCTAACATATATTACGATAGAATAAACTATGTTTTATTAAGTGTGTTTCTTAATGTCAACAATAAGATACCTAAAAACGTTAGTGACATAGGTATTAGCCTTAAGGAGTTATGGGGTAAGCCTGTACCTAGGGTAGTACTGTATAAGGTAATTATACATCACTTCGCCCAATATTACTACTACCTTAAGGTTAAGCTACATAACTTGGTACTTAATGCGTGGAGGAGGCATTCAGAAACCTTAGGTAGGTACGTACGTATAGAGACACCTGCTGAAGTTATTGAAGGTAGGGCTATAGATATATCTAGTGATAATGCCTTAGTAATTAAGTGCAAGGATGGTAGGGAGATACTTGTTTACCCTGATGAGGTAAGGAAACTTACTTACATAGAGGAATCAAGTTCTTAAATTCTTAAATACTTCATAAACTATCTGGAGTACTTGAATTAAGGGTTTAGTATTGATCTATGATATAGATGAGGTTAAGTTACCTGAAGTAATAAGGGATGGCTTAGTTAGTAGAGGTTATGTTAAGTTAACACCACCACAGTACGACGCTTTAAGGAGAGGTCTCCTTAACTTTAAGAACGTAGTTGTTATTGCTCCAACAGCTAGTGGTAAGACCTTAATTGCTGAAGTAGCCTTAGTTAATGCTTACTTAAACGGTGGTATGGGCATATATACTTCTCCACTTAAGGCACTTGCTTACGAGAAGTTCATTGAGCTTAAGTTTTGGGAGCATTACGGATTAAGGGTGGGTATCAGTACTGGTGATTTTGATGAGGTTGGTGAGTCTTTAGGTAGGTACGATATAGTGGTAACTACGTATGAGAGGCTTGACTCCCTCCTAAGGCATAAACCCTCATGGTTACGTAGGGTTAAGACATTAGTTATTGATGAGTTGCATTATGTTAATGATGTTGAGAGAGGTCCTATTATTGAGGTTATTGGTGCTAGAGCATTAATGCTAGGTATCCAGGTAGTTGGGTTAAGTGCTACTGTGGGATCACCTCAAAAGTTAAGTAAGTGGTTAAGGGCTGAGTTAGTACTTAGTGATTGGAGGCCTGTAAGGCTTATTGAGGGTTACTACGATAGGTCAAGCAATTCGTTAGTGTTTCTTAACGGCAGGGTAGAGCACGTATCTAGTAGGGATCCTATTGAACATATAGTTGTTAAGGCTATGAAGGAGAATTACCAAGTACTGATATTTAAGCAGTCAAGGAGGTTGACCGAGTCTTTAGCACGTAAGTTAGCTAAGGTTGTTTATAAGTACTTAAGCTTTAGTGATAGAGTTGAGTTAGGTAGGTTGGCTAGGAGGCTTTCTGAGGAGTCTAGCTCTAAGTTAGAGGTTGAGAGCCTTAAGCCACTAATAATGAATGGTGTCGCTTACCACCATGCTGGGCTCTCACTAGCTGCTAGGAGGGTTATTGAGGATGGCTTTAGAGCTAAGTTAATTAAGGTTGTCGCAGCCACACCTACACTAGCTGCAGGGATTAACGTACCCGCCAGGAGGGTCCTCATATACACCGCTAGGTACTCACGTAGTGGTTACGATAGAATAACGGTGACTGAGTATAAGCAGATGGCCGGTAGGGCTGGTAGGCCTCAGTACGACCCATATGGTGAAGCCATAATTATGGATTTAGATGAAGATGAAGTCAAGAGGTATTTAAGGGGTGATTTAGAGGAAGTAATCTCTAAGTTACGTATTGAGAGGGCCTTAAGAATCCATGTGTTAGCGACCATAGCTTCAGGCTATGCTAGGACGGTCGATGATGTAGCTAAGTTCTTTAGCAATACGTTGCTAGCCATAGACTACTCTGAAAGGTCTATAGTTAAGAATATACGTAACGTGGTTAAGACCCTTTACTCTATAGGGATGTTGAGGAGTATTGGTGATGAGATAGTACCTACCGAGTTAGGTGATGTTGTTTCTAAGCTATATATAGACCCCGTATCAGCTACTAGGGTAATTAACTTAATGTACGAGGTTTCTGAAGCTCCAACGATATATTACTTACATACACTGACCTTAACACCAGACTTTGCTAGGGTTAGGGTAGGTAGTGTTAGGAGGGGTTTAGAGGATGAGGCACTCATGCTTGCTGACGAGGGAAAGATACCCCCACCACCATATAGCGAGGTAGAGTATGAGTTATGGTTAAGGGGGTTTAAGGTAGCTAAAGTACTCCAAGAATGGATCTCTGAGGTTAGTGAGGACTCCATATATGAGAAGTACGGTATTGCGCCTGGAGACTTAATGAATATTGTTGAGACAGGCACATGGCTCGCTTACGCAGCCTCAAAGGTATGTCAAGTAGTTAACCTAGATAAGCACTCACGCATGTTCATGATATTAAGTAAGAGAATTGAGTATGGCGTTGAGGAAGACCTACTTGACCTTGTAAGGGTTAAGGGTATTGGTAGGGCTAGAGCACGTACCTTAGCTAATGCAGGGATAAGAACAGTTAAGGACCTACTCAAAACACCTAAGTATAAGCTAATTAACCTTAAGGGGTTTGGTGAGAAGCTCGTTGAGCAGATAATTGAGGAGGCTAAGAAGCTCTATGCACGTAGTTAAGGACTTAATTAAGGTTATTTACCTTAGGGAACACATTTACATGGTGGTTAGATGGTTTTAGTTAAGCTAAGTAAGTATGATGCATTAATAATTGTTGACATGCAGAACGACTTCATGCCTGGAGGTGCTCTACCCGTACCTAAGGCTGATGAAATCATACCAACACTTAATAAGTACATAGCCTTATTCGAATCTAAGAACCTTAAGGTAATAGCCACTAGAGACTGGCACCCACCAAACCACATATCATTCAAGACTAGGGGCGGCCCTTGGCCACCACACTGTATTCAAGGGACTAAAGGCGCTGAGTTTCATCCAGATCTTAAATTACCTAAGGACGTTGTAGTAATTTCCAAGGCTACAGAACCTGATAAGGAGGCTTATAGTGGTTTTGAAGCTACTAACCTAGATAAAGTCCTTAAGGAGTACGGCATTAAGAGACTATTCATCGGTGGTGTAGCTACGGATTACTGCGTCAAAGCTACGGTACTTGATGGTTTAAGACTAGGCTATACAGTACTCCTACTGCTTGACGGTATTAAGGGAGTTGATGTTAATCCAGGGGATGTTGAAAAAGCTATTAATGAGATGTTAAGTGAGGGGGCCATAGGGATAACTTTAGTTGAGTTATTAAAAAGTTATTGAGTTTTAAGACTCAATAATTACCTTAAGCCCTACCCCACCATCACCATATACATCTGGGTACGTGTTTTTCAAGTAGTTCCTTATGCAGTCACCACTACAGTGTAGTGGGTATATCTTCTTAACACCCAAACCAACTAACTCATCAGCTATTGATCTAACCCTACCGCTGTAAGCACCGGCTAAGTGGAAGCCTCCTATGACCATATAAACACTCTGGTTTAGATCTTCCATAGCTTTCTTAACCATATTAACTATTCCTGGGTGACTACAGCCGGTAACTATGATTAAGCCCTTACGTGTAGATATGGCTAAAAACATCTCTTGTGGGGGTCCGTAGAGGGGTCCTACTACATATGCGTGTGGCGCTATTTTCATGGTTTCATTAACTATGGCTATATTCATGTTGGGAAGTAAGCTCCTTGCTGTGGGGTACACCTCTAGAGGTACGTAAACAGTTACGTTCTTATTGCTTAAAGCCGTAGCGAATGATAACCCACCTATGTGGTCTCCGTGCACATGACTAATAACTACAGCGTCAATATCTGTTAAGTCAATGCCTAACTTAGCTGCGTTATATTCAAGAATTTGTTCTGAAGGCCCTGTATCGAAGAGTATTTTAAAGCCATCAACAACTAGATATATGCTTATACCCCAAGCAGTCATTAGGTCATTTCTGAACTGGTAGTTATCAACGACTACCACTATCTCAACGTGTTTAGCGTAAGTCAAGTTCCTTAGTATCCGTGTTTCTGTCTGTACTGTGGGTGTATAAGTAGGTATTTGGTGCTCTCTAAAATAGCTCCATATGTAGGGTATGGTTGTAGCTAAT
Organism: uncultured Desulfurococcales archaeon; assembly: GCA_964519505.1. Taxonomy (GTDB): domain Archaea; phylum Thermoproteota; class Thermoprotei_A; order Sulfolobales; family CAZFJX01; genus CAZFJX01. Next base: position 83,429 of record CAZFJX010000005.1, on the reverse strand, counting down.
ATTATAATTAAGAAAATAATTATTATTAATATCTTCATGTTCATCTCTCACTCAAGAATATTTTCGATATTCCTGATTATTTTTCTTGCTTCATTAAGGGCCTCAACACCCCTCTTAGTTGGCCTATATAGTGTTTCACCACCAACCCTTACAGTCTCTATGAGTCCTTCTCTACACATTTTATACAGTACTGCATAAACAGTAACCGTTGCTGGTTTGATGCCGTATAGGTCTAGAAGTCTTTTCTTAACGTCATAAGCCTTAAGCGGGTTTTCAAGTGTTAATATCTTAATTATATAAATCCAGAGATTCCCTATGGTTAATTTCTTCTTAAATCTCTCGACCGCCTTTATACGTGGCCTACGTTTAGGCATGGGTGGTTCCGCTCGTTTCCCCCAATTTCAATCTTTGGAGACTAAGCTTAAAAAGGTAAAGGGCTTTGGGGGTCTGATGAAAGCTTATATTTCTGAGTATAAATATTTACAGAGGTGAATATTGTGCCGGAGATCAGGGTAGGTATTATAGGTGTTGGTAATATTGCGGCGATGCTGGTGCAGAGTGTTGAGTATTATAGGAAGGTAGGACATAGGGATGGGTTAATACATAGGAGGATAGGTAAGTACGACATAACTGATTTTAGGTTTGTTTATGCTGTTGACATATCGAAGGAGAAAGTAGGTAAGGACTTATCTGAGGCGATATTTGCATACCCCAACCAAGTACCTAAATTTGTTGACCTACATAAGCTAGGTGTTGAGGTATCCATGGGTAAGGTACTTGATGGTGTAGCGCCCCATATGGTCAATGACTTTAGACCCGCTAAGCTAAGCGAGCCTACTGTAGATGAATTAGCTAGAGAGATTGGTGATGCTGGTGTTGATGTACTCATAAACTTACTACCTGTTGGTAGTGAGGAGGCCTCCAGGTTCTACGCTAAAGCCGCTGCTAAGGCTGGTGCTGCTTTAGTTAACGCCATACCTGTGTTCTTAGCTAGTGACAGTGCTGGCGGGTTTGATAGGTTATTTAGGGAGGGTGGTGCGCCTTTACTCGGTGATGATATTAAGGGTCAGTTAGGTGCTACGATAGTTCATAGGGCTTTAGCTAGCCTAATAAGGATGAGGGGTGCTAAGCTACTTGAATCTTACCAGCTAAACGTTGGTGGCAATACAGACTTTAAGAACATGCTCCTCATCGAGAGGTTAACCAGTAAGAAGATAAGTAAGACCATGTCAGTAGCAGCAACACAACCAAACCCTGAGGAGCTCGTGAAGAAGGGTAAGATACATGCAGGACCTAGCGGTTTCGTTGATTTCTTAGGGAATACTAAGGTAGCCTACATGTACATGAAGGTAGAGGCCTTTGCAGGGTCCGTGGTTGAGATTGACCTTAAGCTAAAGGTTGATGATAAGGCTATGGCAGCACCAGTACTCGTAGATACTGTCAGGCTTGCTAAGGTACTTAAGGATCACGGGATCTCAGGAAGTGTTGATTGGGCATCAGCATTCTACTTTAAGTACCCGCCATACATACCTAAGTCAGATTATGAAGCATTAAGAATGCTGTACAAGGGGCTTGAAGACCTAGGTGAGGAGATAGAGCCTAAACTACTAGACCTTTACTAAAAGTCCTACCTTAAACTTCTAATTAACTGAATTAACTAAACTATATTTTTCTAGTCAGCTTCATAACTAACTTAAGTATTAGTGGTGCCAATATAGTTAACGTTAGTGTTGTCGTTAGTATTATGTCGTAATATTCAGGTGTTATTAGGTTAGCTTTGAGGGCGAAGACTATTATTGCTGACTCAAGAGCGCCCCTACCAACCATGCCTGCACCAACAAATAGTGAGTCACTTAAGTTCTTCCTAACCACAAGTATAGGTAGCCCGCACCCTACGACCTTACCTATAGCCGCTAATGATATGAGCGCTACTAACATGGTTATGTGTTCACTACTTAATGTAGCATTGTAGAGTACACCAACATAAAGGAAGAAAAGCGGTGTTAAGAATGACTCAAGCATTACCTTAAGGTTCATAGATAAGCTCTCAATCCTTAATATGTTTACTAACATAGGGTCATGAATCTCCCTCAATCTACTTATGGCTAAACCACCTAGGTAAGCACCGATAACCTCATTAAGACCGGCTAACCTAGCCGCTAATGCTAGTGAGAAGGCAATTATTATCGATGTAGTGATCATGCGTGGTGGTGAAGAAAGTAGCTTATATATTAGGTTGGTAGCTTTAGTAACCACCAATTTAGATATATAGATAACGGCTAATATGAAAACAACTATTTTTAGTGAGGTCATTATCAAGACTTCAGGGGCTATCGTACCTTTAGTGAATACTCTAAGTAACGTTATTAGGTAGACGGCTAGTACGTCATCTATGAAGCTAGCACCAATAACTATCTGCTTAATCTCTGTATCAACACCCCTAGCCTTCTCCATAATAATTGCTGAAACCTCCGTAGCTGTGTTCGAGAGTGCTAAGGCTATGAATACCGATGCCCACAACCCTAAACCTAAACCCAAGCACGTAAGGAATATCAGTATGAATGTAACAGCGACCCCTGAGATTCCTGTAAGCACTATTAAACCCTTACGCTTAGCTAAGGTTCTAATATCGCTAGTTAGCCCTGTATAGAACATAAGGACTATAAGACCGAATGAGGCTAAGTACTCAATACCGCCCTCAGGACGTAGGAAACCAAGGAGGGTAGGTCCCAGTAATATACCTATAAGTATATCACCTACTATGGGGTGTATGTCCCCTTTCCTTAGTACTTCACCAAGTACCTTAGCAAGCAGTAGCGCAATAACTACCTGAAATATGAAGTCACTCAACTACCGCCTTACCACTCTATACTTAAGAATTAGTGGTTTCTTAAACATTACGTAAGTCTAAATATAGAACCTCAGAGTAGCCGAGGGATTCTTCACTGGTTCAGTAGTCACCCAACGGCTCTTCATCGGCTCCACTAACATATATTACTAGGTAACTTATATTAATGACTTAAGCCCTACCTAAATACACTACCTTACCATACCCCACATCATTCAATAAGTAGCTTACTGCGTCCACAATTAGTGGTTCACGACCTGATAACTTAATCAACTCACTAACTTTTAACCCACGATAGGCTGAGTGCCTGGTTAATACCACAACCACATCACTATCCTTAAGTACCTCACTTAAGTCATTGCTTAATTTAACACCTAACTCGCTTAACTTACGGTCATACTTAACTAGCGGGTCATGCACGACTATGTTCTTAAATCCCTCCTTAGTAAGTAACTCTATAATTTCATGAGCAGGGGATAATCTCGTATCTTCCACATCACCACGGAAAGCAAGTCCAAGAATAGCCAACTTACATCCCTTAACGTCGATACCGTACTTCTTAACACCCCTCATCACTAATGAGGTGACTACCCTAGGCATCTCTTCATTGATCCTACGTGCTAACCTAGTTAACTCCATGCGGAAGCCCTTACTACTTACCTTAACCATCATAAAGTACGGGTAGATAGGTATGCATGGACCACCAACGCCAGGCCCGGGTAGGTGTAGGTGGCAGTATGGTTGTGAGTTAGCTGCTTCCCTTACCTCATAGTAATCTATGCCTAACCTCATAGCCGCTAGGGCTAGCTCATTAGCTAGGGCTATATTTACATCCCTATAGATACCCTCAGCAAGCTTCTCAAACTCAGCTGCCTTAACAGTACTTAACTTAATAACACCTTTCTTAGCTATGCGCTCATAGAACTTACTTACGAGCTCTAGACTTCTAGGGCCGACACCACTAACTATCTTTGGGTAGTTCTCTTCAATATCCTTCACAGCCCTCCCAACATATATTCTTTCAGGGCTGTAAGCCAGGTAGAAATCTCTCTCAACAACTAACCCACTAACACCCTCAAGTATTGGCTTAACAACCTCCTCAGTAGTTCCTGGAGGGACACTAGACTCAATAATAACTAAGTCACCTTTCTTCAGTCCTAAAGCTATTTTCTTAGATACATCCTTAATAGCTTCGTAACTCACTTCCTTAGTTATCCAATCAATAAATACAGGGACAGTCACTACCTTGATCACTGACTCCTTAGATGCCTTAATGCCGTCAGTAGTCAATACTAACCTACCATCGCTTAACCCCTTAACTATAGCTTCCTTAATTTCCTTCTCACTAAATCTGAACTTGCCTTCGCGTATAGACCTTAACTTATTCTTATCTATATCAATACCTATGACTCTTAACCCATGCCTTAAGTAAACAGCTATAAGGCTTAATCCGACGTGACCAACACCATAAACAGAAACCCATCTTTCACTTGAAAACACTAGGTCTACAGGGTCGCTCATTCCTTAAGCACACCCAAACATACTTCACACGTAAGAATAAATACTATGTGAGTGAAGCATAACGTGATGGCTACGGTGAGCCCACCAAAAGGCTTATTAATGATATTTAATTAAGTTAGTGCTAGGTAGTTAGGCGATGAAGTGTATAGATAAGGGCTTCGTCATATGGTTTACTGGTCTCCCTGGTAGTGGTAAGACAACTATTGCTAAAGGTGTTTTAGAGAGGCTTAAGGGGATGGGGTACCGTGTTGAGTTTCTTGATGGTGATTGGGTAAGGAGGACCATTAACCCAGACGCTGGCTTCGCTAAGGAACAGAGGAGGATACACTTACTTAGGGTTGCATGGATCTCTAGGCTACTAGCTAGGAATGGTGTTATCGTGGTATGTAGCTTCGTATCCCCTTACAGAGACGTTAGGGCTGAGATAAGGAGGATCGTTGAAGAGGAAGGGCTTAAGTTTATTGAGGTATTTACTAAGTGTAGCCTTGAGGAATGCATTAGGAGAGACCCTAAAGGACTTTACAAGAAAGCCTTGAGGGGAGAGATAAAGCACTTCACAGGCATCAGCGACCCCTACGAAGAACCCGAAAACCCAGACATCGTAGTTGACACGGAATATGATCCTATAGAGGTGAATGTTGAGAAAGTAATCAATAAGCTAAAGGAACTTAAGCTAATTGAGTAACTTAAGGAGATATATAGGCTTAGCTTAATCCATTAATTCATTCACATGAATTACCTTTATCTCCTTCCCTAATTCTTTACATATAACCATTAACTGCTCGAAATGTTTGTCCTCATTCAGCACTAACACAGGGATATCTAAGGAGATAGCAACAGCTGTTGATGAAATATCCCCCCATGGTATATTATACCTACGTCTATATGCCTCAACCCTTAGTTTACCCATCCACATCATATATAATATGTTATTAACAACATGAAGTTTCTCTGAAATCAATTTAGCATACCTTAACGATGTTCCCGTCTCATACCCCAACCTATGCATCGCATAAATTAGCTCAGCTAAATTAAATAGACCAACATAAAGAGATACCTTACCCTCCTCATGCATAACTAAGAGCTTCCTAACTTTTCTCCAACCATGCTCACGCGTAAGTGGTAGTAGTAGGGGTACTGTATCAATAACTAGACTATTTGATAAGTTCATTAACTCTTTCATTTTCAAGTTTAATCTCCTCTTCCCTCTCCTTAAGAAATTCCTTAATACTTCCTTTCGGTTTTACACTATCAATAAATTCTATAAGAGACACGATTTTCCTTAACATAATACCATCATCTACAACAATAACTTCTAACTCATCCCCCTCCTTAATATTTAATTTCTCCCTAACCTCCTTAGGGATAGTTATTGTAAATCTTTTACCCACCCTAATTTTTAAGGGGATAGTCCCTGCATTACCCATGCCAACACCTATCTAAGATGTCTAGTAATTCTAACATTATAAGTATTGCTGATTTATCAGTCAGATAATACAGATAAATACTAAAGAATACTCTGTGCTTAATAGTATTCAAAGCATAATTGCCTCTTACCTTCCTGACAGAAGAACGTTTGGCTTAATAGTTATGGCTTAATTAGTGCCTATTTACTAATTATGTATTGCTTTAAATTCTCAGTCTTACTTATTAAGTACTTCCTTAATTTTATCTTAGGGGTTGCACCATGAGTAGTGATAAGGTGCCTGTGTATGTTAAGAAGGAGCTTTACGAGAAGGTAGAGAAGTTCATTAAGGATCAGGGTGGTTTCTCGAGTGTTGAGGAGTTCATTGAGTTTGTTATTAATGAGGTATTGAGTGAGGAGGTTACTGAGTATAAGATGTCTAAGGAGGAGGAAGAGAAGGTTAAGGAGAGGCTTAAGGCGTTAGGTTACTTCTAGGGTTGGGCCATGTCAGAGGAGGAGAGGAAGGGTAAGTATACTACGGTCTCTATACCTATAACGCTGTATAATAGAATTAAGGAGTTGATTAAGGATACGGGATTTACTTCAGTATCTCAATTCGTTACCTACATACTTAGGGAGGTTGTTGCCTCTATGGAGAGGGAGAAGTTAGAGAGTGAGGCCTTAACCCCCGAGGATAAGGAGAAGATTATTGAGAAACTTAAGAGGTTAGGCTATATATAGAGGTGTTGACCCATGGTTTCTAAGCCCCATGGTGGTAAGTTAGTTAACCGCGTTATTAAAGGGCGTAGGCGTGAACATCTTCTTGAGGAGGTTAGGGAGTTACCTAAGATTGCCCTTAATGAGAGTCTGGTGGCTGACTTAATGAATATAGCTCACGGTGTTTACAGTCCTCTAGAGGGTTTCCTTACCCGTGATGATTTTGAGCACGTACTTTATGATATGAGGTTAAGTAATGATGTTCCTTGGTCCATACCTATAGTCCTAGACGTTAGTAAAGAGGAGGCAGCGGGCTTAAAGGAGGGTGATGATGTAGCCTTAACCGACGGTAAGAAAGCGTTGGCAATCATGAAGATCGAGGAGATTTATGAATGGGATAAGAAGGAGTACTGTAGGTGGGTCTTTAAGACAGTAAGCCCTGAACACCCTGGCGTGGTTAAGACTATGAGTAGGAAGGAGTTACTTATTGGTGGGCCCATAGACTTACTTAATGAGTATGAAGAGCCCTTCGAGAAGTACCGACTTTGGCCTATAGAGACTAGGGTTCTCTTTGAGATGAAGAAATGGAGAACCATAGCTGGCTTCCAGACAAGGAACATACCTCACTTAGGTCATGAGTACGTGCAGAAGGCTGCATTAACGTTTGTTGATGGTCTCTTCATAAACCCGCTGGTTGGGTGGAAGAAGAAAGGTGATTTTAAAGATATAGTGATTGTTAAGGCTTATGAAGCATTAATAAACCATTACTACCCACGTGATTCAGTAGTGTTCTCGGTTCTAAGGATGGAAATGAGATATGCAGGACCTAGGGAGGCCATACACCACGCAATAGTTAGAAAGAACTTCGGGTGTTCTCACTTCATTGTTGGACGTGATCATGCTGGTGTAGGTAATTTCTATGGTCCTTACGATGCTTGGGAGATATTTAGTGAGTTCCCTGACTTAGGCATAACACCACTATTCATTAGGGAGTCTTTCTATTGCGTTAAGTGCGGCGGTATGGTTAATGAGAAAATATGCCCACATAGCAACGAGTTTAGAATAAGAATTAGCGGTACTAAGCTTAGGAAGATGATTATGGAAAAGAAGAAACCACCTGAATACATGTTAAGACCTGAAGTAGCTGAGGTTGTGTTAAGCTTTGAGAACCCATTTGTTGAGTAGCTGTAGGGAGCTAATCAGTAAGTTAAGTAAGTGCAAGCACATTGTTATCGTTCACCATTGGGATAGTGATGGAATCTCTTCAGCAGCTTTATTATCACGCATATTTAATGATCGCGAACTCTCATTCTTAGTCCCTAAGATAGGTCTTTATAGTGCTAACGCCATAGACCTAGGTAATTTAGCGCCTTCCAAGAACACTATAATTATTTTACTCGACTATGGATTACCTCCAGACGAAGTAATTAGGCTTAGGAGAATGGTGGATTCTGAGGTTGCTGTCATTGACCACCATGTTAATGAGGCTTTAGGAAGGTTATTCTGTAATCCTATTGCTTTAGGTTGCCCTGAGGATGATTACCCATCAACTACGTGGGTGCTGAAGGAAATACTTGATGTCTCAGGGCATGAGGATTTAGTCGCGTTAGGTGTTATTGGTGATGTAGGTAGGTTCATCAGGTCTTATGAGATTTCTTCATGGGTTAATGATGTCTGTAGTAAATACGGGTTAACTATTAATGACTTAATTAAGGCTTCAGGGATCATAGATACCTGCTATAGGCTAATTGACTATAAATGCATTGATTATGCTAGAGAGGTACTCACATCCAAGTCCGTGAGGGAGGTCTTAAGAAGCAGAAGGTTATTGGGTAAGTACTTAAGGTTAAGGGAGGAGATAGCTAAGGCATTAAATAACGCTGAAGTAACAGACGTTGATAGGGTTATTAAGCTATTTAGGGTTAATAGCGATAGCTACATAACTTCATGTATAGGTCGTGAGTTAGCACGTAAGTTTAAAGATAAAGTTATTGTTTTATGTCACGAAGTCAGGAAGTTAGGCATGAGCTATATCTACGTAAGGAGCCATAAATACATACTGAGGCATGTACTTCAAGGACTTAAGTCTAAAGGGTTAAAAGTAGGGGGTAAAGATAGAGTCCTAGTAATTACATGTCGCAACAACCGCTGTGATGAACTAGACACACTACTACGCACACTCAAACTCTACTTAGAGTAAATAACTGAAATTAAGTTAAGTCACTTGTACTAACTTACTCCTTCTTTTATATATCTCTAAGTATTCTTTAGTGATTACGTGTATTTCGAAGGGATCTCCTATGCCTACTTCCCATAGCCTACTAATTACTTCTTCAGGTTTTCTTACCGTAACCACTAGTACGTCTATATCACTAGATAGTAAGTACCTCCCTTCAGCAACACTACCAAATAAATATACCTCAGCATCCCTATCTAACTCCTTAACAATCTTAGCTATTAGCTTAAGATAACTCCATAAATTCCTAAAGATCTTAGCCCTTCTTTCAGCCTCCTCAACTAACAACCTCTCTGACAACTTTAATCACCTCATCAATAACTTCCTTAACTCTCCTAACTTCATCCTCGTTATAGACTCTCATTACATATCTAGAAGTTATGTACGCATCCTCGAGAAACCCAAGTTCCAAACTGTACCTCTTTAATAATTTAGCTATCTTCTCATTCTTAGAGATCTTATATATAAGCTCTAATAACTTCCTTATACTATGTGTTCTTGGGAAATCAACACCTAACTTTAGGAGTACTGCTTTAAGAAATAGTTGTAGTGATTGCTCAAAGCTGAAGACTGCCAAGTCATAGAAACCCCTATCAATCTGCATAAGGGCTGTTTCGTAAAACATTCTTGACCTCCTAAGAAGGAGCTCATACTCCTCAAGTTTAACCATATGTAAACAGCCATGGAAGTATCTTTCATCAACACTTAAAAACATTATTAGCATTCTTATCGTTTAAGCCCTACATTAATACCACAAATTTCTTACAACGTTTTAAGTTATTTAAGCCTTGTATTTTTAAGTGCATTAGGTTTTTAATGAGTGTACGTTACTAAGGTATAGGTGCTAATGTGAGGAAACTATTTATTCTGGGTCTTGATTCAGCGCCCCCTAGAATTCTTTATGAAGGTTACGGTGTTGAGTTGGGTGCTCTTAAAGAGGTTGTTGATGATGGGGCTAAGTACTTACTAAGGAGTTGTCATCCCCCAATAACTATACCTGCATGGCTCTGTATGTTTACGGGTAAGACACCGGGTGAATTAGGTATCTATGGGTTTAGGCATAGAAAACCTGGCGATGTTAGAGAAAGCTACATAATTAACTCAAGACATGTTAAGTACCCAACGCTATGGGAGGAGTTAAGTAGGAAGGGACTTAAGGTAGGTGTTATTGGGGTACCACCAACATACCCACCAAAACCCGTTAATGGCTTCCTAATAACAGACTTCACAACCCCAGGGCCTGAAAAGCCTTACACGTGGCCTCCATGGCTTAAGAGGGAGTTAGAGAGTTTATTTGGTTCTTACGTATTTGATATTGTTTATAGGAGCCATGAGAAGGATAAAGTAGCTAAGGAATTATTTAAGATGACTGAGCAACACCTTAAAATAGTTAAGTACTTAATAAAGAGAAAGGTCTGGGACTTACTTATTTATGTTGAGGTAGGGCTTGACAGGGCCCACCACGCCTTCTGGAAGTTCTTCGATAGGGAACACCCAAGGTATGTTGAACACCCTGCGTATAGTGAGGTTATACCTAAGTACTATAGGTTAATTGATAATTGGTTTGCCGAGGTTAAGAAGTTATTACCTAAGGACACAGTTATTGTCATTGCTTCAGACCACGGTATTAAGTCTATGAAGGGTGCTTTCGTAATGAATGAGTGGCTAGCTGAGCAAGGCTACCTTAAGTTTAAGGAAAAGCCTAAGAAGCCCGGTCAAGACCTAAGTAAAGGGATTATTGACTGGCAACATACTATTGCTTGGGCTTGGGGCGGTTATTACTCAAGGGTATTCATTAACCTTAAGGGTAGGGAACCTCAAGGCATTATAGAACCTAAGTATTATGAGGAGACAATTAAGCAATTAAAGAGGGATATAGAGAGAATTAGAGGACCGAACGGCGAGTTATGGGATAATAAGGTATATACACCATACGAGCTTTACCCTGAAGTACATGGAGACCCACCGGACCTAATGGTATACCTAGATAATCTTTCGTGGAGGCCTGCAGGAACTGTAGGTTGGGGGACTAAGTACTTACCTGAAAATGATAGAGGACCCGATGACGCTGTACATGACTGGATAGGTGTTCTCACGGTATTCGATCCTGAAGGCACTCTCTCAATCACTGAAGGATCAGATTTAATTGATATAGTCAAGGTTAAAGAAATCCTCACGAAGTTAATGGTGCGTTCTTAAACTTAGTTAGTTTGATTGACTGTGTAAAAACCTTATATGATTTAAGGCGATCACTATAATAATGCTTAAAGTTGGTGATAAGTATCCGTAGGTATCCTATATGGAAATGCATTAGGGACATTAAGCATGCTGTATAAAGACCGGTCACTATCCGGTAATAGTGATGGTTATGGCTAAATGCTTACTTAAGTACGAACATATTGAATTCTACTTATAGGTTACACCCAATAATATTGTCTTCATATCTTTATAGCAACCCCTAAGCTTACTCAACAGTTTGCCCTGAAGAAATAAACCTAGTAGATAACCTAAAGCCTAAACCATAGTTTTCTATTACGTAATTTAGAAGCATTTACGGTGAGTTAGTTCAAGGAACACTCTAAGAAAGCCCTAAGTATAGTTAAGGAGCTAAGTAACGGAAATGGTATGCCCTTCTGAATATTCCTCTTACTCATCCAGAGCTATCCATTACTGTCACACTCAATGACCATGGCATAGTCGTAAGTCCTCTTTATCGGTATTAACCCTATATAATTCCGTAACCTTGGGTAAGGTCGTATGTGTTCTCAAGGCCTTAGTAGGTGGTTCCTTTACCTCCTCATCACCTTCAACTATATTTTACTTCTTTAAAGGCATTAACTATGTTACTTAACTCATATTCACCTAACTCATAGATGACCTCAAATGGTATTTCTTAATGGTATCTATGGAGAGCTTACGGCCGCTATACCTAACCTCTATACTTGATTTACACCTAACTCCTTCACGCCACGTGGCTTCATAGTTATGAATTCACAGCAACTAAGTATGCTTCTCGTAGCCTAGGGTCTTTGATCTTTGACGCCCTCTATGATTCTCCTCTCTAGCTCAGTAGCTAAGGGACGGATTTCTTAAGTTCCTTCAGCCTCACGAATGCCTGCTTATTTATCAGGTCCGTAATTAGTAAGGCACTAATCTATCTAAGCGTAAGTATTAAGCTTCATACATCCGTTTATTTAGTAAGAACGCGGTCATGTAGGTAAATAACTTCAACGTACATAAATATTTAATGAGTGCGGTATGAGTTTTAGGGTATTTGATAAGTATGCGGAGAGGTATGATTCATGGTACTTTAGGAATCCTGTGATAGCCCATAATGAGGTTAAGGTACTTAAGTCATTTAGGCTTACTAAGCCTATACTTGATGTAGGGGTTGGTACAGGCTTCTTCTCAAGGCTATTAGATGCTGATTTAGGTGTTGATTTAGCGCTTAATGCCTTACGCATAGCTAGGTCTAGGGGGATTGAGGTTGTTCATGGAGATGCGTGCAGGTTGCCTTTAAGGGACTCCTCAGTCTCTTCAGTACTTATGGTGGTTACGTTATGTTTTCTTGATGAGCCTATAAAGGCTATTTCTGAGGTCTTGAGGGTACTTAGGCATGGCGGTAAGGTGATTGCATGTATAGTCCCTAGAGATAGTTCGTGGGGTAAGTACTACATGCGTAAGGGAGGGCCATTTTACTCTATAGCTAGGTTCTATACTGTTAATGAAGCCATTAAGCTATTCACTAATGAGGGCTTTAAGTACGTTAAAGCCTTAGGCACGCTTAGTTTTAAACCCTGGGAGGAACCTAAGGACGAGGAACCTAGAGACTGGTGTTTAGGACTTGACTTAGGTTTTGTATGTATTGAGTTAATTAAGTCTGGGGCCTCATCTTGATATGTAGTGCGATGTTTAATGCTATAGTTGCGGCAGTAATGATTGCTATGACCATGAACGCCTCACCATAGGTTATGTAGGTTGTTAGTAATCCCATCACTATAGGTCCTGAGGCTTGACCAACATCCTTAATAGTCTCCATATATAGCGGTAAGAAAGTCTCTATACTCTGCATGGCGAAGTATGTGAGTGCCATAACTGTGCTGGCAACAAGTATCCCTGGATTACTTAGTACCTTCAAAACTCTCATACTAACTTCCTTACTAGTATGGTAACTGCTTTTTGTTTCTGGGAACTTAATTAAAGTTATTAATGCTGCAGTACCGAATACCCCACAGGCTATGTAGGCCTCACGGAATGAGTATATAGTTATTAATGATCCGGCCATGAGTGGCGCTATTAACCTACCCACTAATGTGGCTGACGAAAAGTAACCCATGAATTCCCCTCTATGTTCCTTATACACATCAGCTATGGAGGCTATAGCTACTGGTGTGAATATGGCTGTTGCTACTCCGTGATAAACCCTAATAGCAATTAACTGCCATGGCTCGTTAACCAGTAAGTAAAGGAATGGTGCTGTAGAGAAGAAGAAACCCGATGTAAGTAGTAGCTTCCTCTACCATAAATATCTGATAGGGTACCTGCAGTTATATTAACCGCTATCCCTACAATGGTTGATGCTGCGGCAATAACCCCCTATTTCTCCAGGGCCTGCACCTAGGTATTCAGCGAAGAGGGTAGCGTAGGTGATTTAGATGCTGCTGAGCTCAGTATAGCTACGAAGCCAGCTATGGAGAGTAACGTAAGTATGCTTGACTTACCCTTACCTATACCTCACTCCCTCAAAACCTTCTTCAGAAATCTCAGCCTCTCTGTTCTAGTCATTGACTTAAGCACATCCTTATACCTCTCCTGAATATCCTTGAGTTTTAGGCTTGCGTATATGGTGTCCTAAATCTTCATACCTAACTCTAGAGTCTCGTAATCGTCCTTCGTTATGAATCTTAAGCCGTTAAACACTGCCTTAATACCCCTAGCTTCAAGCACCTTATCTATCTCGCCCTCAATATCTGCGGCATGAACTATTTCAGCTATCTTAAGTACGTAAGGGTCCTTAATCGAGTACTTCTCTACAATAACCTCGAAGGTACACTTATTGTCCTTATGACCTAACTCGACGCCCTTAATATCGAACGGTATGCCGTGCTCGGGCTTAAGCTCATCTTCAGGCCAGTTAATGAAGACGTACTCTGCATTAGGGTCTGCAAACCTCTTAATTAGCTAGGCAGAAGCTGTCCTATCTACGTGTGGGAATGCCCTAGTAACCCACTTCATAGGTACTACCTTTAATTACTTCAACTCAATAACTAAATATGGTTTGTTAAACGCTCTTGAAGAGATCATCCTTAGTGATGTAATGCTTTGTTTATGTGATGGGTTACGTCCTCAATTACTTCTGTGAGTTCATGTGGTTAGGGATTTATTCTTAGTTTACGTATTTGTTTTGGTGTTTAGCTTGATTAGTAGGGAAGAGGCTCTTGAGTTAGTTAAGAAGTATTTAAAGAATGATAAGATGGTTAAGCATGTACTTGCTGTTGAAGCTATTATGAGGGCTTTAGCTAGGGAGTTAGGTGAGGATGAGGAGGTTTGGGGGCTTACTGGGCTACTTCATGACCTTGACTACGAACTCGTCGGTAAGGACCTAAGTAAGCACGGTCTCATAACCCCCGAAATAATTAAGGGTAAGGTACCTGATGAAGTTATTGATGCTATCAAGGCACATAACGAGCTTACTGGCTACGTAAGTGAGAGTAGGCTTGCTTACGCGTTAAAGGCAGCAGACCAAATTTCTGGCTTAATCATAGCTACAGCGTTAGTCATGCCTAATAAGAAGTTAGCTGAGGTTAAGGTTAAGTCACTTAAGAAGAAATTCAAGCAAAAGGACTTTGCTAGGAATGTTAAAAGAGATAAGATACGTTACTGTGAGAAATTAGGGCTTACTTTAGAGAGGTTCTTTGAGATAAGCCTTAAGGCACTTCAAGAAATACATGATGTATTAGGGCTTTAAGTTTAGTCAAGGCCTAATGCCCTCCTTATAGCCCTATCAATCTCTGAACCTATCTCACTAGATCTTTTTGATGCTGCCTCAACAGTCTTCATTAACGCAGCCTTAACACCCTCAGACTCGAGAACCATGAGGCCCCTAATAGTGGTTCCTGCAGGTGTCGTGACTTCATCACGCATTTCCGCAGGGTGTATAGTTCTATTCTTAAGTAGTATAGCGGTACCTTCAAGAACGTCTAGTATAGCGTTATAAGCCAACTCCCTATACATACCTGAAGCGACTGCACCAAGTACTAAAGCATCTATAATCTCAGCAAGGAACGCGGGCCCGCTACCTATAAGTCCTGTCCAGACATCTAGGAACTCCTCAGGAACCCAATACACAGTCCCTAAGCACTTAAAGAGTGAGTCAACGACGCTCTTCTCCCTATCGTCAGCGTCCTCAACAATCGCTATAGCCGTAGTTGAGTGCCTTACTAACGCATTAATGTTGGGCATAGCCCTAAACACTTTAGCACCCTTAAGGGCATC
This sequence comes from uncultured Desulfurococcales archaeon, assembly GCA_964519505.1. Taxonomy (GTDB): domain Archaea; phylum Thermoproteota; class Thermoprotei_A; order Sulfolobales; family CAZFJX01; genus CAZFJX01. Next base: position 68,207 of record CAZFJX010000005.1, on the reverse strand, counting down.
CCTCAAGGTCTTTAACCTAATACCAGCCATAACAGAAACAACTATCTTACCTTCCCAAACGTCACGCCCTGCCTGATTAACTACTTGAGGGAAGTGGTGGGGCTTAACACTAAGTATGACTAGGTCAGCTGAGCTAACTGCCTTCCTATTATCCCTTAAAGCTATAGCTCCTAACGCGGCAGCAGACTTTAATGTCTCATCCCTACGCCCCGTAGCGTAAACAGTAATATCACTAAAGCAGCTCCTTATAGCTCTAATCATGGCAGAACCTATTTTACCAGCACCAATGACGGCAATAGATTTTATTCCTTGCAGCACGGTAAACACCAGAACTATTTACAAATAACATACACGAACCCACTTAAAAATATTTACCCATTAACATGTAGGTAAATAAAATATGATTTAATTACAATATTAATTATATCTAAGTGTGTAGAGTGACCGTTTTGAGAGATGTAAGAAGATAATTCCTAATAAAAATAATATTGTTTTATTTTACTTTGTTACTTTCTCTTACCTACGAAGTACCCTATTATTATACCTATGATTAGTAGTACTATGCCTATGCCTGCGGCAGCTGTGTAGTCTGGTGCTGTTACTGTTGTTGTGGTTGTTGATACTTGTGTTGTAGTTACTGTTGATGTGACCGTTGAGGTCTCTGTTGTGGTTATTGTTGAAGTCTCAGTAATTGTTGCTGTCTCCGTAACTGTCTGTACTTGGGTCTGTGTTACTGTCTCAGTTACGGTCTCCGTAACTGTCTGTGTTACTGTTACGAATGGTATCCTAGGTCCATAGAGCCCAACCGCCCATAGAACTACGTTCTTAACGAATTTAGGTCCATCTAATGGTACATCCTTATATACGGTCTCCCACATACCGTGGTAGTGATCGAATGGTGCCTCAACACTTAGGATAACTATGTTGTCATTAGGCATGAACTCAACGGCCATTAATGTGAAGCTACCTTCCTCACCTATTGTGTAAGCTGCTGGTAGTGGCTTAACGAACTCTGCGATAGCGCCCTTATCAGAAGTTATTGCTAGCCTATAGACGTTTGGTGCCGGCTTATCACCCTTACCATAGAATGGCTTCCACTCACCATTAATCTCTACAGCAACAACGCCAGGACCGTGGAATAATACTGGGCGCTCAACACCAGCGGCAAGGAACTCTAGACCTTTGTCAGGAGCTATTATGGCTGCAACTCTGTATGCAGCTCCACAATTGCTCTCCCTGTCAACAGCTTCTGCATGGTCGTTCCTTAGAATCGAGCCTACAGCCTTAAGTATCTTGTTAGTATTTGGTATCCTCTTGAAGTCGCCGCCCTTATAGTCGCTATCACCAGTAACCCATAGTGTCTTACCGCCCTGATCGAACCATCTCTTAATGGCTGCTACCTCATCATCAGTTATGTTTAGGTCAATATCTACCTGTACATAGATAATCATGTCAGCATCCTTAATTTCGTCGTAGGTTACTTCCTCAGTAATTACCTTCCAATCAACCTCAGTTATATTACCCTTCATGTACTGTAGCTGAACATCCTCTTCGAGAGCTCCATGAGCTATAACGACAACCAGTGGCTTCTCAGCTTTTACGGGTGTTATTAAGCCCGTAGCTAAGGCCATCAAAAGGAGGAGGGACAGTACTAACGCGGGAAGTACCTTTCTCATATATATACACCACAATAACGACTTTCACGTAATAAATACTAAGAAAAGAGTTTTAAGCTTTTCTTATTTAGCTTAAAGCGGTATGGTATCGTAAGCGATCATGAAGTATAAGTTAGGTGTTCTTAGAATCTATAAAAACCTTAAAATGTCTTTCCAGTATTAATTATTGCGGGGGTAATTCATGCGTATTAGCCGCGTTAAGTCAGGCATTTCAAAAACCGTAGCTATCGGTATAGTTGTAGTAATCATAATAGCGTTAATAGCTGGTGCCTTAATACTATATAAGCCCCCAGCACCAACACCAACAACGACACCTACTCCAACGACTACGACTCCCTCACCAACATCAACAACACCAACAACAACCCCACCACCAACTACAACACCTACGACGACCCCGCCGACAACCACCACACCTACAACGACACCGACAACCCCACCAACAACACCTACAACTACACCAACAACCACAGTAACCACTCCGCCTACAACAACTCCTCCACCCACTACGACACCAACAACCACAACACCTGCCGAGAAGGGCATAGTACTTAAGGTAATCACTAGACACCCATATGACATCTTAGACGTAGCTAAGGAGAAGTTCCTTAAGAGTGAGTTAGCTAAGAAGTATAATATTGTTGATATTATATGGATGCCTGTAGATCCATCGCAGTGGATTGACACGATTAAGGCGTTAGCGCAGAAGCCTGGTAGGGAGGTCGATGTTGCTTGGGGCGGTGGACCAACACTATTCGACTACTTAGCCGCTGAGGGCTTACTAGCACCAATAACTAGTGAGGAGGTAATGAAGGTATTACCTGAAATACCTGAGGAGATAGCTGGCTCACCAATGATTAGGAAGGATAAGAACGGTAACATAATATGGATAGCCGCAGCAATAGCCTCATTCGGCTTCACCATAAACAAGCAGAAACTCACTGAGTTTGGCTTACCAACACCTCAGAAATGGACTGACCTAGCTAGCCCTGACTTCGCTGTAACCCTACCAACACCTAGTGTAGGTGTTGCTGACGCCATAAGAAGCACCAGCAACACGAGGATGTATGAGATCATCCTACAGATCTATGGCTGGGAGGAGGGCTGGAAGATAATTACGTTAATGGGAGCCAATGCAAGGATCTATGATGAATCAGGACTCGTTAGGGACGCTGTGATTAGGGGCGATATAGCTGTAGGTATCACGATAGATTTCTACGGATATACAGCACAGTTAGAGAATCCTGAGCAGTGTCAGTACGTACTACCTGCCGACGGCTCAATAGTTAATGGTGATCCAATAGCCTTAGTAGTAACAAGCAAACACCCTGAGGCAGCTCAAGCATTCATTGCCTGGGTATTAAGTGCTGAGGGCCAGACCATCTGGATGCACCCTAAGGTAAACAGAATGCCCGTTAACCCGAAGGTCTTCGAGACATCTGAGGGCCAAGCTAGACAGGACTTAAAGCAGGCTTATGAGAGGACATTAAGTGCTTCATCTATAGAGTTTAGTGATGAGTTAGCGCTAAGCTATGAGGAAGCTATGAGGTGGTTCTTCCACGCAACAATAACTAGACCTCATGACAAGCTACAGGAGGTTTGGAGAGAGTTAGCGCTTGCTTACCTAATGGGTAAGATAACTAAGGAGCAGTTCGAGGACTTCGTAAATAGGTTAACTAACCCAACACTACTGAAGTTCAAGGACCCAGAGACAGGTAAGGAACTCACATTCACTCAAGAGGTAGCCCAGATGGCTAATAAGAAGATAATGAAGAGCCCAGACTATAGGAACGCGTTAGTAAGGGCATGGAGCCAAGCTGCCGAGGAGAGATATACTGAAATACTCAATGAGTTGAAATCTTTAATAGGTTGAATACCCTAGTGGGTTATGGTAGCTGAGGGATATTAATGGGTAAATTAGAGGGTTTGAGGAGGGAGCTAAGGCTTAGGCATAACTTAAGGGTGTTAAAGAGAGAATTAGATAAACTAACTGTAATTCAACTTTTAATAGCTTTTTCAATATTAATACTGTTCCTCGTTATACCTATATTCTCTATGTTAGCACGTGCATTCTTTCATGAGGGTGCATTCACACTTAAGTACTTTGAGGAAACATTTACCGACCCCTCAATGGTTAGGTTCCCACCTGAGGGTAAGGTAATGGAGTTTATTGAGCGTTATAAGTTCGTTACCCTACCCAACGGAACCAGGATTCTCGTACCTCTCAAGACATTAGTTATAGGTAGTAAGGGGCCCGACTTCGGATACATACTCAACTCAATATTCGTTTCTTCGATGGTCACGCTCTTCGCCTCAATAATAGGCACTATAGCTGCCTTCATAATGGCCAGGTACAACTTCCCAGGCAAGAACGTATTTAGAGTACTCCTCATGATACCTTTACTGGCAACGCCATTCGTTAATGCCTATGTTATAGGTAAGGTATTAGGTCCTGGCGGGCTCCTTAATTACCTACTTAAGGATGTTCTTAAGATAATTGATTATACTATAGTTATAGTTGGCTTACCCGCAGTCATACTTGTTCAGACATTAAGCTTCTTCCCTATAGTCTATATTAACGTACTCTCAAGCCTCATCAATATAGATCCAGCACTTGAGGAGCAAGCAGAGAATATGGGTGCCCATGGATTTAAGCTATTTAGGACCGTGACGTTCCCACTATCACTGCCTGGGTTGGCTGCTGGTGCTACCTTAGTCTTCATATTCAGTATGGAGGACTTAGGTGCCCCTATAGGTCTTAGTGGCGCCTTTGGCGATGGGCTACATACCCACGTAATGTCCTTCTACGTATTTGATGAGTTCAAGAAGGCGCTAACCCTGCAGCAAGTACATTCATCTGCTTATGCCATAGCGGTGATAATGCTAGTCATAGCTGCTATTGCATTCTTACTTATTAAGAAGTACGTCTCACTAAGGCAGTACGCTATGTTGGCTAAGGGAGGTAGGTGGAGTCCTAGAGTTAGGAGGCCGGGGACTAAGGGCTTAGTAGCCATATATGTATTCTTAATACCCTTAGTCATTATCGCTAGCTTCCCGCAGATAGGTGTTGTTGTTTTAGCACTTACCGATTGGGCTACGAGTGGTGCGTTACCGACTAAGTTTACTTTAGAATACATATCTGAGCTACTCACTAAGTCAGCAGTTACTCAGGCAATAACCAATAGCTTAACGTACGCTGGCTTAGCCATAGTCGTCATAGTCCTTACGGGAACCAGTGCCGCATACATAGTTGCTCGTAGAAGAATACCCGGTAGGGAACTCCTTGACTTACTAGCAACTACGCCTATAGTCATACCGGGCATTATAGTGGCCGTAGGTTACTTAGTATTCTTCGGCACCGTATTCTCAAACACATTCATGGATCCATTCATTAACCCTGGAGCGCTACTGGTGTTTACCTACGCGGTTAGGAGGTTACCCTTCCTAGCTAGGTCTGTATTCGCGGGTCTTCAGCAGACCCACGTAAGTCTTGAGGAGGCTGCCCATAACTTAGGTGCTAGTAGGGCTAGGGCATTCTTTAATATAGTCATGCCGCTACTTGCAGCTAACATAATAGGTGGCTCCATACTAGCCTTTGTTTACTGCATGAGTGAGGTAAGTACTAGCGTCATATTAGGTAGCCGCAACCCGAATCAAGGACCCATAACATTCCTAATGAGCCAGGTAATATACGGTACCGCAGCCGTAGGCGCTGTAAGTGTGGCTGCTGCATTAGGTGTTTTACTGATGGTCCTTCAGATAACGGCTATTACCCTCTCAAACTATATTCTTAAGCAGAGAGTTGCTTTCTTAGGTGTGTAACCATGGTAAGCGTAAGGTTAGAGAACGTAACAAAGAGGTTCGGTGAGGTAGTAGCTGCTGATAGCATAACACTAACTATAGAGCATGGAGAGTTCTTCACGTTCCTAGGACCTTCAGGTTGCGGTAAAACAACTACACTAAGGATCATAGCGGGTCTCGAATATCCTGATGAAGGTAAGGTATTCTTTGATGATAAGGACGTTACTGATGAGCCTCCTTATAAGAGAAATACAGGCATGGTATTTCAGAACTATGCCTTATGGCCCCATATGACCGTATTCGATAATGTCGCTTATGGTTTAAAGATAAGGAGATTACCTAAGAACGAAATACGTAGGAGGGTTCATGAGGTTCTTGAATTAGTTAAGCTACGCGGTCTTGAGAATAGGTACCCAACCCAGCTCTCTGGAGGCCAGCAACAGAGAGTTGCTTTGGCTAGGGCTTTAGTTATTGAGCCAGCAGTACTTCTTCTTGATGAGCCTTTATCCAACCTTGATGCTAAGTTAAGGGTTGAGATGAGGGAGGAGATTAAGAGGATTCAAAGACAGTTAGGTATAACGACTATCTACGTAACCCATGATCAGGAGGAAGCCATGGTTATTTCAGATAGGATAGCCGTAATGAACTTCGGTAAGGTAATTCAGGTAGGTCCGCCGCAGGAGCTTTATAGAAATCCAAGAACATTATTCGTAGCTACCTTCTTAGGTAGATGCTCCATAGTTAAGGGTACCGTAAGGAAAGTGACTCCGGATGGCTATGTAACTATAGATGCTGGTGGGCTAAGCATAACTGGCGTGAAGCCGGCGAGGGATATTAAGTTATTCATAGGTGATGAGGCGGTAGCTATAATGAGACCCCACGACTTCACATTAACGAAGCCTAGGAAGGATCATAACGAGGTAGAGGGCGTTGTTGATTGGGTATCCTTCGTAGGTCCGTACGCTGAAGTGAGGATTAAGTCACATGGGAAGAGGTTCTTGGTAAGTATGGATCCAGACACACCAGTAAAGATAGGTGATAGACTTAAGGTATACATAACCTATGATGAGACCATAGTATTCCCATATAGTAAGTCAGAACTGCCTTACTTCGGGAAGATAGAGTAAGTCAGAAGTTATTGAGATAAAAACATTCAATTTAATTTATTTACTTAATCAAGATTACTTACGTCCTTCTCTTTAAGAATATAGCGGCTATAGCCGCTATTATAACTATCACAACTACACCTATGATCAATGGTGTGTAATCAGGCTTAGGTGGTGGGGTTGTTGTTGGTGTTGTTGATGTTGGTGAGGGAGTCGTAGTCGTTGGAGTAGGTGTTGTGGTGGTCTTAGTTGGTGGCGGTGTCGTTGTGGTTGGTGATGTAGTTACGGTAGTCGTGGGCGTTGTGGTTGGTGGCGTGGTTACTGTCGTACTGGTTGTTGGAGGTGTGGTAGTTGTTGGTGGGGTTGTTACGGTTGTTGTAGTTGTGGTTGGTGGGGTTGTCGGTGTTGTTGGTGTAGTGGTTACTGGCACTTCAAATCCTTTCTCAGGTGTGAATACGTACTCCTTAACGACCTTATGCATGGCAAAGTCAGTGACGACTACCTTGAAGTATGCTTTATCTGTAATCTCCTTACCAGATATCCAGAACTTATAGATTAATGTGCCGTTATCTAGTGCTTTAACGAAATCATATAGTGCTGGTTCCTTCCACTCTTCACCGTTGAGACTATAGTATATGGTCACATTATCAACACCCCAACCCTGGTCAGAAACTAATATCTGACCTACCCACCAGCCATGCTCACCTAAAGACATCGTTATGCTACCTATTGTTGGGTCATCAGTATCGTCTATAGCCGTTATGGTGAACTTAACCACGCTGTGGGCTGGTAAGTCAACATCCTTAAGGATTACGTAGTAGTAATTGTCGGTCTCTAATACCTCGTACTCCGGTGTTGTTGGTAGGAACTTGTACTCCTTTATAGGTTTATCTTTGGGTAACTTGAAGCATACATATATCTCACTAAAGTTCATGTCAAGGTCGTTCCATGCCTTAAAGGAGATCGCGTACTTGGTGCCGTCATTAGCTGGTGTGTAATAGTACTCTAGGTAGCCTAACCTATATGGATATACCTTCTCACCTGATTCTATTGGTATACTGTTCGGATAGTCTGAAAACGCTTTACCCATATATGTTAATGACTCCCTAACTATGGTACCATTAGCGTATATGTGTATTAGCCTAAAGCCCCTAACATCGAAGTCTCTAACATCATAAGGTACGCCGCTCATTGTTATAAAGTAGTACTCGGTTCCGTTATATATTACAACGTTATTTATGTCTGTATGGGTATGGGCGGACAGCACTAACCTAACACCGTAAGTAAGTATTATCCTAAATAATTCCTTAAGCTCCTCCTTATGCTCTGACCAGCTACCATAGAAGTATCCCTCATTAAATAGCCTCTCAAAGTCTGAATCGATGTCCTTAACCTCAACAACCTCAATCTTCTCATCCTTAATTTTATAACCAAATATTGGATGGTGCATTACAAGTATCTTTACCTTATTAGCATTCTTCTTAAGTAGGTTCTCAAGCCACTTCGCCTGATCCATGCTTATCCAGCCATCCATCCCTGTATCTAGGGCTATTAACAGGAACTTACCAATGGTTACTGAATAGTTTGTATAGCCCATTATCTTTGACCAAGTCTTATGTACGCCAGGGGCGTCGTACTCATGATTACCTATAACTCCGTAACCAGGTATTTTGAGTGCCAACCACCATTTAAGGTATTTCTCCCAAGCACTTCTATAGGGCCTATCTACTTGGTCACCATCAAATATCAAGAAGTCAGGGTGGATTAGGTTAGCCTCCTTAACCATTTCAGCCCAGTATGGCTCACCTGCAGGTGTCTTGGTGTCACCAACGAATATAAATACTAGCTCGTCGGGCCACTCCTCAAGAACCCATATGCTATTAGGCATGTCTATTTCATAACTCTTAGCCCCAGTAAACGTTAGTTTAAAGCTATAGAAGCCTGGCTTAACGTCGTTAGGTAGTTTGAAGTAGGCTATCCAGCTCTTCCAGTACTCACTATAGCTAACATTAATGAATTCTAAGTCATAGCTGTAGAACTCGTTATATATGCTCATACTGAAGTCCTTAAGTTCCTCATCGGGTGGTAGCTCTACCCTCACTTCAAGAGTTCCTCCAACAAGTACGGGTTCAGGAACACTTAATGTTGGGTACTTAACGTACTTAGCATAGTACTTAACGTACTTAGCCATAGGTGTGGGGGCTAGAGCGACTATCAATATTGTTAGTAAGGCTATTATGACTAACGTTTTTCTCTTCATACAAATCACCAACCAACTAAGTTCAAGTTTAAGCATTCAAAAAAGAAACTTTTATGCTTTTCCTTTATGTCCCTTGAATTATGATTGAGTAATTCAGGACAATGATTTAAATATTTATAGTTTCTGCCATAAATATGTTGCTTGATAAATATGTTTATCTGTAAATACCACTGTATATAAATGAACCATAAATAAATTTATGTGCGATAAGCAATTCTATATATAGTGAAGTGATTAGGAGCCCCGACAGGTTTAAATCGGTGAAGGTAGATTAATATCTTGTGGGTGTGTCTTATGGCAACTCAGAAAGCTACTATGATGTATGCTGTCCTACTTATCATCGGATTGATAATAGGTGTTGCTATAGGTTACGCCATTAAACCAGCTCCACCCGCTGCAGCACCGACAACAGTAACGCAGACAGTGACGTCAACGTCAGTAATAACCAAGACGGTAACAGCTGCTGCAGGTCCTCAGGAGATAGTCATTAGGGCTATGACCGTAGGTCCTGACGAGCCCAGCTACAACAGATTCGAGAACTTGAAGAGGGCTGCTGAGCTACTTAATAAGATGTTAGCTGATGCTGGAATACCAGTAACTGTTAAGGTCGAGGGTGAGTTCTGGACAGGTTCTTGGGAGGACTATAAGAATAAGTTACTAATGATGTTCCAGGCGGGTGAGGCGCCAGACATAATACTGTCAGGCCATGAGGATATAGCGCCATGGGCTGAAGCGGGCTATATACTACCTTTAGATGACTTCATAGCTAAGTATAAGGGTCTCTGGTTCTTTGATGACATGATACCATCACTATGGGACTCAGTTAAGTATAAGGGTAAGATATGGGGTATACCACAGGATACTGAGGCTAGACCGCTATACTTTAGGAAGGACCTACTGAAGGATATGGGCTGGTCAGATGAGGATATTGAGGAGTTCAAGAAAAAGGCTTGGAATGGTGAGATAACTCTATGGGATTTACTAGAGATATGTAAGGAGGCCATCGATAAGGGGGTTATTGAAGAGGGCTACTGTATATGGCATAGGCCTAAGAGAGGTGTTGACTACTACCAGATCTACTTAGCCTTTGGAGGCATACTACAGGATCCAGAGACAGGTAAGTTGGTACTTGACAAGAAGGCTATGTTGAATATGATGAAGTGGCTACATGATGCTGTACATAAGTATAAGGCATTAAGGAGCGATATGATAGGTCTTGACTGGAAGATCATCCATGAGAATTGGGTGGCCGGTAAGTTACTATTCTGGTTCGGCGGTACGTGGCAGAAGGCTGAGTGGATAAAGAAGTACAACATGCCTGAAGAGGAGTTCTGGGCTAACATCGACTTCATACCAGTACCGCCAGGCGAGAAAGGTGGTAAGCCAGTAACCCTATCACACCCGTTAGTCTACATGGTATCAAGCCAGAGTAAGCATCCAGACCTAGCCTTCCTAATAGTAGCACTAGCAACTAACCCACTATACAACGCCATACATGCCGTTGAGAGCGGTCACTTAGCTATCATGTACTCAGAGTTAAGCGCTAAGAAGTACCAAGAGGATAAATGGTTAGCCGTATCAGCATCACTACTAGAGTTCAGCAAGTTCCCACCAAACCACGCTAAGTTCGGTACTTACGATGAGATCGTATTTAAGGCTATGGGTGGTGTAGAAAGCGGTGAGCTATCACCTGAAGACGCGGTTTCCTACATAGTCGATCAGTTAAAGGCTCAGTTAGGCGATGAGATAGTAATCAAGGAGTGATTTAAACCCAAATAATTTCCCACAACCAAAAACAAAACGTTTTTTACTTCCATAAACTAATTAATTACAGATACCATCCCCTTCTTAATCATGGGTAAGGCTTTGGTGATTCGTGATATGCCTCTAAAGAGACTACTAACCATAAAGTCCGTAACTGTAATCCTCTTAATAGCGCCAGTACTTGTTTTTATAATCATCTTTTACTTCATGCCCGTATTCCTCACATTCGCTATGGCATTCACGGACATGGATTATAGGTTTCAGTGGAACTTTGTGGGTTTCGTTAACTTTCAACGTATGATTAGAGACCCGCTAATTACTAAGATACTCTTTAATACTTTATTTTACGTATTCACAACACTTCTTTGCTTTAACGTAGGTTATGGATTGCTCTTAGCTATCTTAACCTCGTTAATACCTCCTAGAGTCGGTAATGTCTTTAGGTTACTCTGGCTCTTACCTAGGTTAACGCCTCCTGTGGTTTATTACTTGCTATGGTTAGGTATAACCAGCCCGTATCCTTACGGATTAATTAATTTCTTCTTAGTTGATATATTAGGTCTTGAACAATACAAGGATGTTTACTGGATTTATGCGGCTCCGTGGGCTGTTGTTATCTTGGCTAATGGTTTCGTGGGGGCTAGTTTCGGTATGTTAATTATTGGTTCAGCCATTAAATCAATACCCATAGACGTCATTAGGGCAGCTAAGGTTGATGGGGCATCCCTATTTAGGTTGATTAAGGACATTATGCTACCCATACTTAAGTGGCCAATACTCTTCGTTACAGCATACCAAACACTATCGCTACTAACGAGCTTTGAATACATACTGCTACTCACTGATGGTGGTCCAGGCTTCTACACTACTGAGGTTTGGGCACTGCATGTCTACCATAAGGCGTTAAGCGCCTTCGGTGGTTGGGAGTTTGGCTATGGTGCTGCTCTATCTCTAGTGCTAGTGGTTCTAGGCTTGGCACTCAGTATACTTTACTTCAAGATCTTTAGGTTTAGGGAGTTAATATTTGAGCCCAAGGTTGAGGTGACTTAACATGACCGAAATAGAGTATGAGTTAATGCCTTCAAAAAAGAAACATAGAATGATCATATACATAGCGTTAATACTGCTTAGCCTACCAATAATAATTCCTTACGCTTGGCTCGTGATAGGTGCTTTCGCAACTGACCTAAGGGGTGTGATACCTACAGGGCTTACATTAAGTAACTGGAAGTTTCTTATCGAACCCATACAAGTGCCTGGAGCTGGTGTTAAGTATCCAGACATATGGTTAGTTACTTTCAATACCTTATTCATAGCTGCAGCAACAACCATACTAACAGTATTCCTATCGGCATTCGGTGGTTACGCATTATCTAGGGTTAAGTTCGCTGGTAGGGGTTTATTCCTAGCATTGACCATGGTTCTAAGGGCATTCCCAGGAATAGCCTTACTCGTCGCTTTATTCTACGTCATAAACATGTTTAGGCTTTACGGTAACCCATGGAGCGTCATACTATCTAAGACAGCACTGATGCTACCCCTAGGTCTCTGGGTAATGAAGGGGTTCTTCGACACTATCTCATGGGAAATAGAGATGGCTGCGTTAGTTGATGGGTTATCACGTATAAAGACATTCTTTAAGATAATGTTGCCATTAGTGAGGCCGGGGTTAGCTGCTTTAAGCATATTAGCGTTCATCTATGGCTGGTCTGAGTATATACTGGTTGTTGTTTTCTTACCTACGGAGAAGTCATGGACATTAACCATGTACTTACAGAGGCTTGCTTACCAAGCATTCGCTGGTGAGGTTTCCGTAGCTGGCATTACTAGACCAATGATCATAGCCGTAGGTTTATGGTACATGATACCGATTATACTCTTCTTCATTTTCGCTCAGAAATACCTACTTAGGGTTGCTGTAGGTGGTGTAAAGGGTGTTTAGTCATGGTTAGGGTAAAACTCGTAAACCTAAGTAAGTACTTCGGTAAGGTTAGAGCCGTCGATAACGTAAACATAAACATTAGTCATGGTGAGTTCATAGCTTTACTAGGACCTTCTGGTTGTGGTAAGACAACGACTCTACTCATGATTGCAGGTATTTATAAACCGACTAAAGGTAGGATATATTTCGATGATAAGGACGTAACGGACTTACCGCCTAAGGATAGGAACGTGGGTATGGTATTCCAAAGCTACGCACTATACCCACACATGAAGGTCTATGATAATATAGCGTTTCCATTAAAGATAAAGAAACTACCTAAGAATGAAATCGATAAGAAGGTTAAGGAGATAGCCAACCTACTCAAGATAGGTGAGCTACTTGATAGGTATCCTAGGCAGTTATCTGGTGGTCAGCAACAGAGAGTTGCTTTAGCTAGGGCATTAGTTAAGGAACCGGACGTACTACTCCTAGATGAGCCCTTATCTAATCTTGACGCCTTACTTAGGGTCTACATGAGGGCTGAGATTAAAAGACTACAGAAGGAGTTAGGCATAACTACCGTCTACGTAACCCACGACCAAGTTGAGGCTCTCTCAATGGCTGATAGAATAGTGGTTATGAATAAAGGTAAGATACAGCAGATAGGTACTTCAGAAGAGATATACCATAAGCCAGCTAACACATTTGTAGCTAGCTTCATAGGTACACCACCAATGAACCTAATAAGATGTGAGTTTAAGGAAGGTGAGGGTTATGCGATTAAGTGTGGAGGCTTCACCTATAAGCTAAGTAAGGAGTTAGGTGAGTTAGTCAAGAGTAAAATAACGTCTCCTGAGGTATACTTAGGCATAAGACCTGAGCACATATACTTAACTAAGGAGCCTAAGGAAGCTCACGCTAAGGCGTCAGTCATAGTTACTGAGCCCTTAGGTAGGGACTTAATAGTTACTGCCGACGTAGGTGAAGACCTAATAAAGATAATAGTACCACCAACAGCACCCATAGCCCCGGGACAGAAGATATACCTAAAATTTGATGAGAGATACTTACATGTATTCGATAGAAAAACAGGAGAAGCTGTATTTTAAATACCATAAGTAAGATTATTTAAAGCTATTACATTAAATAAGATGGATGTAGGTGTTGATATAAGTGAGTATACGTAGGGAGGTTTTATTATGGATAAGAGCGGCTAATGAGGATTTAGAGGATGCTTATGATGCGTTAAATAGGCGTAGATGGTTTAGGGCTGCGTTCTTTGCTCAACAGGCTGTTGAAAAAGCGCTTAAAGCTCTTTTCTTTATCGTTAGAAGGGAAGAACCCCCGCATATACATACCGTTACTGAGCTTTATATGATGCTTAAGGAGAAAGGATTTAAACTACCTAAAGATCTTGAGGATGCTCTCTATGTACTGAATAAGTATTATACAGTAACAAGGTACCCAGACGCAGCAAATGGATTACCGAGTGAGTCCGTAGATAGGTTTGAGGCTGAAAGAGCTTATGAAATAGCTTTGAAGGTGGTGAAGAATATTGAAGAATTCATTAGAGGAGGTCATGGAGGTCGTTAAGAAGTTTCTTAAGGAGGTATCGAAGAGGTTTAAGATTGAGAAAGCCTATGTGTTTGGTAGTTACGTTAAAGGTACGTGGTTAAAGGGTAGCGATATAGACCTAGTTATAGTATCGCCAGATTTCGGTGATATACCGTTTCTTAAGAGACTTGATGTACTTAATGAAATTCAGTGGAGGATGCGTATAAGACCTTTCATTGAGGTAATCCCCTTAACCCCAAGTGAGTTTAAGGAGAGAATTAGAAGTAGTGCTGTCTTAATGGATGCGTCAAAATATTGGATTGAAGTGCTTTTAGGGGATTAGCACCTTACCTTGTGTTTTTAAGGTCTTGAATATCTTAGGTAACTCTTTAAGGTCTTCAGGCTTAAGTATTCTTCTTGGAATGTACCCTAATACTATGAAGGATGTTCGTAATATAGGTAATGTGTCGACGTCCTTGAAGAATAACCACATAAGTGTAGCTAGCTCAGCTACTCCCCAGAAATATACGGACATAGTAATGAATTCATTGGGTTTCTTAGTTGTTGTGAATAGTCTATGTACCTCACCAGTAAGTACGTCGTAATCAGCGTGATAGCTTATTACATAACTTTCACCTTTAGCTCTAGGCTCAACTAAGACCCACTTATATCCCGTACGTAAAAATACCGTATATCTCCTATCAGTCTCCTCCACTAGGAACACGCCTTGATTACTCAATACTTTAGATGTCGATGTGAGTAACTTAACCATGTCCCAAGGGTTAAAGTGTGGTGTTGAGAAACCATACAGTAGGGCTATATCAAACTCCCTACCTAACCTATGAACTTCTCTAGCATCAATTACTTCAGTCTCTACATTAATGCCTAATACCTCACTACCCCACCTACGTGCTGTTGCTAAAGCCTCCTCACGTAAATCAGTTACCATTAATTCAACTGACTTACCTAAGTCCTTAATTACCTTAGCGAGAGCTACACTACCTATACCTGTACCACCACATAGCTCAAGGATCTTAATAACGTCCTTAGTATTGATTAATTTCTTGAGGTATTCATGCTCAACTAACTTCCTCATTTTCTCTATAGCTACCTTAAACCTCTCCTTACCAGCCTCACTGTAAGGGTCTTCAGGCCACTCAAATATGGAGTAAAACCTACTTAATTCCTTACTTAGTTCGTGGCTCAATCTTAATCACCTTAAGCTATATTTAACACTATTTTTACTAGTTACTTAAATAATTTATTTTGAGGTAAGTGCTTAAGTAGGGAGTTAGCGTAATGGCTAGGCATGTGGTGCTGCTGGCTAGTGGCGGCGGGCATACTGGACATGCTGTTGCTTTAGGGCAGAGGCTCAAGGGTAAGGCTGAGTTACTCTTCATAGTCCCTAAAGGCGATAGGTGGTCAGCTAGGAAGGTGTCTAAGTTAGGTAAGGTTATGGAGATTATTAAGGCTAGAGGACCTAAAGACCCTTACTACGTATTTCTACCTAGATTCATAGGCGCTTACTTCGAATCCATATTTAAGCTACTAACTAGGTGTGAGGGTTATGAGGTCATAGTTAGTGGGGGCAGTAACCATAGCATCCCACCCTCAATGGTCGGTAAGAAGATTATGGGCATGAAGTTAGTGAGTATCGAGAGTAGCGTTAGGTTTACTAGGCCCAGTGGTACTGCTAAACTACTCGAGAGGTATGCAGATATAACGGTACTTCAATGGCCTGAACAGAAGAGGATACTACCTAAGGGTGAGTACTTCGGGCCTTTAATTGAGTACCCTGAATACCCGATAAGGAATGAGGGTTACGTACTCGTTACTGGAGGTACCTACGGCCATAAGGAGCTATTTGAGGCCATCGCTGAGTTAGGTCTTAAGGACGTAGTACTCCAGACAGGACGTGTTGATCCAGAACCCTATAGGAGGAGGTTTCCTGGATGGGTTGTGTTTAGGTATGACCCAGACTTCGGTAGGTGGCTTGCTGGTGCTGACGTCGTTATTACTCACTTAGGTAAGACCGTTATCGATGCTGCATTAGCTTATAGGAAACCTACTATCATAGTGTATAACCCTGAATGGCGTAGGAGTAGCAGTGTTGGCGTTTCTGACGCTTTAGCGCTAGCTAAGAAACTCAATGCTATGTTGGTACTTAATCCTAAGCCTAAAATATTGATGAAGGCTATCGAGGAGGCTAGGCTTAGGAAACCACCTAAGTATCCCGATGGGGCTGAGAGACTAGCTAGAAAAATACTTAATGAATTATGAAGATCCTTCCTTCTTAGTTCTCCTCCTACGCTTCTTTAAGTACTCCTCAAGTAGTGATCTAATGTTCTTAAGTTCTTCAAGGATCTCCTCCTCAATAACCCTCCTCTCCTTCGTAGTTAGTATACCTACACGCCTCCTCAACTCCTCCTGAAGCCTTAAAGCCAACTCGTAATCCACCTGGAAGAAGGAGAGCTCGGGTCTTAAGGTACCCGTAGCTGGCGTAAATACATCGACATTAGCTAAACTTAGCTTCCTCTGTAGGGGTCCTTGATGGAGCCTAACCTCAGATACTAGATTATAAGGTACTCTCTTCTCCTTCTTCCACCAAACACCGAACTTAGAGTATACGTGATCGGTTTCAAGTGAATACGTTATTGAGTTATAGAACCTAGGTATCCATATAGCTAGTATAATGACTATAGCAGCTAAGATAATTAATGGTATTAAGGCAGCTGGCGGTGCTACAACAACCAGTAATAATGTGATGAAGGCTAGAATCACGATCGCTGGTAGGGCGTATAGCCAGTAGATGAATTTAAGCTTTGGGCTTGGCTTAAACTCCATATAATCACCAAGTAACTCATTTTAATTTGAGGGAATTAAGTGTTGTCTCACTAAGCACCCGTACTCCTTAAGCCTATCGATATATGTGTCTAGATACTTCGTAAACCTCTCTAAGGGCATCACCCCCTTAGGTATCTCATTAGTAAGTGCTATCTCTACGGTCTTCTCAAGTATTAATGCGGTGAAGAGGGTTGTTGCTGGGTACTCATCAGTGCCTTTGAGTACGGCTAAGAACCTGTAACTACCCTTTTTAGAGCCTACCTTAACCTCAAGTATAGCCCAATCCTTAGTCCTCCTCCTTAACGACTTTTCTAAAATCCTAGCAGTGAACCTCTTAGGCTTTATTGGTACATAATCCACGACTAATGGCTCATCACTCATGAAGCCTAAATCTCTAAGTACCTTCATAAACCCTAAATGGCCAGGCCACCTTAAGGTCACCTCAAACATTTCCTTAGCCTTCACGTTCCTGATTAAGGTTGTTAACCCATCGCTAAAGAAACCCTCAAATTTACCTACGCCCTCTATCTCTACATCAATAATCTTAGAAAGAGGGTCTTTCTCAACTACCTCACCATTAAGTACTATCTTAACTGGTCTGGTGTATTCCTCAAGAAGGTCTTCAGCACTCCATGTGATTTCATAGCCTATAGGTGGTACTGGCTTGATAGGTATACCACCAACATATATTCTTAGATAGTCTAGCTCACCAAGAACCTCGTAGGCATAACCAGCAACCACATTACTTAGCCCTGGAGCGAAGCCTGCGTGAGGTATGTAGAACACATTATTAGATTTCGTTATGTCCTGCAGACTGTAGGGGTCCTCCTTAATGTATGAGACATCAACTACGTTAATACCTGACTTAAGAAGCTCCTTAACCACATTGAAAGCTATACTTGAGGGTAGGGCCACTACAGCTATGTGTGAGTCCTTAGAGACGCTTACTAAGTCCTCCATAGCCATAGCTAAAACGAATTTAGCACCCACATCATCAGCTAAGCCCTTCCTCTCTGGGTTCACATCTATTGCTAAAACCTCATCAACCTTATTAATACCGAAGTGTTTAGCGAATAGCTTAAGCGCTAAACTACCAACCCTACCTAAACCTATGAAGGCTACCTTAACCATGCGCCTACACCACTAAGTAAGTTATTGGTGAAGAAGTATTAAGGTAGTGATGGGCATCACGCTTATAAGGATGGCTTATTCTGGTATACCTAGCTTAATAAGAAAGAGGCTGATGGAGTGAGAGATGCGGTTAAATATAAGGGAATTTCTATCTGGGTTTACGAGGAACTTCTGGATCATAGTGATTACGTGGGTCATATTTAGGGTTAGTTACTCACTAACATTCCCCTACTTATCTAACTACATTATCGCGTTAGGAGGTGATGAAGCTAGTATAGGTCTTGTTAGGGCTGTTGAGAGCTTCATGCTCGCACTCATAGTGATTCCTGGAGGTTACATAGCCGATATCTACGGGCGTAAGAAGATAGTCGTTAGGTTTACATGGCTTATAGTCCTAGCAACCCTACTCTATGTCATAGCACCCGCATGGTGGTTTATAGTATTAGCATTAGCTATAGAGGGTCTAGTAAGGATATATATACCCGCATTAAGGGCTCTATTTGCTGACAGCATTAAGCCTGGGTATAGGGGTAGGGCTAACATATTGAGCGAGATCCTACCTGAGGTTGTTGCCATACCCTTCCCACTAATAGCTGGTTACGTGATAGCTACCTACGGAGACTATAATCCACTAGGCTATAGGCTACTATTCCTAGCCTCATTCTTCATAAGTCTATTAGCGGCTATCTTAAGGCAGTTCTTCCTTACTGAGACTATTAGGGTTAAGGAGACTAGTTTCTTTAAGGCTTTAAGTGAAGGGTTTAGGCGTGGTTATACTGACATAGTCAATACTTTACCTAAGTTAACGAGGCATGTTAAGTTAATACTCGTGCTTGAGGTAGTGCTAGCATTAACTGTGGGACTTACTGAGCCTTACTTCATTAGGTATGCATTCCTTAACGGTTATGAGAGTAAGTCTTGGGGTGCTTTATTAACGGCGCTAAGCGCTGCCTACGTGGTTTGTTCTTTAATAATATTCCCATTCATAGATAGGATACCTCATAAGGAGTCACTAATAGGTACTGCAGCCCTATCATCAGTAGCTTTATTCATATTCTCATTAGGTGGTTGGAATTATGTAACTATAGGCTACTCACTATGGTGGGTTATTGGGGGTATACTATGGATAGCGTTCGCTAGAGTAGCTATTGATGTGACCCCAAGAGCTGTTAGGGGTAGGGTAAATGCCCTTCAAATGCTCATAAGTAATATACTGCACTCTGTAGGTAATTTAATCGCGGCAGCAATATATGTTAAGAATCCTCAAGCAGTGTTCATGTTAGCCTCGTTAATCTTACTTATGGCCATACCCGTAACTACAGCTATACCTAAGATAGAAAAAATAGAGGAGTGACGTTATTTGAGTTTCTTATAAAGCCTATATTCTAAGCTATGCTTCCTTAACTCCTCAAGTGCCTCCGGGTATTTCTTTATTAATTCATTAACTATGTGTAGGTACCTAGCAACCCTTATAGCGTCCGGTGATATTTCTCTTAGTTCCTTACCATCAACAACTACATAGTGCTTCTTAACCAACTTTTTCCCAAGAATGTACTCAGCCTCATTAGCCGATGCATGTAACGTAAAGCAGTGCGGGCTACCCTCAATAGTGTATATGTATATCTCCTTAGGCTCTGAGCTCCTGATAACGCTAGCTAACTTACCGTAATGTAGGGCTGGCTCTTTCTCGGGGCATGCGAAGAGTACTTCCTTATCCTTACTTATCTCCTTAAATAACTCTGGGTTTACGTATGGTAGGCAGGCAGCAACAATAGCTAACTTACAGTCCTTCAGCTTAGGTGCTTTAACCCAAGTACTTAGTAAGTAATTAACCACGACCAAACCACCAAAGTAAGTAGGATAGGTTAGCTTAAAAACACATAGTACAAATGTAAACAATTATAAACTGCTTAGCTTGTTTAAAATATTTATAAGTCTTTAATTAGATTTTAACATAACAGCTAAGTAGCAGTTTTGATGTCACGAGGTAAGTACATTGGGTAGTGGCTTGGGGTTTCATGAGTTACTTGATTTAGTTAAGAATCCCTGAACGTATCTATTCTGTCTTTACTTTCATCAGGTAAGTACCGTACTAAGGAGCTATCTAGGTTACTGAATAAGAGTGAGATTTCTAGATCACCTCACATCTAGTTAAGGAGTTAGGCATCTTTTTAACCGCCATGGGCGTAAAGGAACCCCCGAAATACTTTCAGATATTGGGAAGCCATCGACCTTGGCCTTAACTACGTAGAAGGCCTTAACATTACTCTAATTACCGACGGTATTTAGGGATTCTGATGCATGCCCGTAGCCCTTACCAGACATATCTAAAAGTACGACAACATCAACGTTACCTATAGATGCGTAAGCCTTCATTTCAGCTACGTTTTTAAGGGTAGCGAGCTCTAGGTCGTCATCACCATCCATATGGGTAAGAATAGACCACTCAGCACTCTGCGCTCGAAGCCATTAAAGGTATCGCTAATATCGGCATGGATTATTAAATTAGCAAGGTTATGAGTAAAACCTAAACACGCTACCATACCTCATAATACCACACGCTACCAATCCTAACTAACATAGATAATAACCAGGTCTTACGTGCTGATCACAAAAACACAGATTCACGAACCTATTATGGAGTAACCTTAAGGGTTGAGTACTTAGAAAATACTACCCTATAACTATGAACACGAGGTTAAGTCCTTAACCTACGTGCCTTAATTCTTGGGTATTTAGCTGAGAGTACGTTCAGTACGTTCTGTAGCCTTTGTTTAGGTGTTGGTGATGATGGTAATATAATTACTTTATCCTTAAGTAGTTCCTTATGTATCTTAATTATCTCTTTATGTATTTTTAGCGCATAACTCCTCTCCTCCCACCTCTCAGCATCTTTCATGTAGTCACTATTTGGTTCAGTAATTAGTACTAAATCTATGTTTCTTGAATGCTTGATAATCTCATTAACTATTTCTGAAGGCATCTTAACTCCATCAGCTTTACAGTAAGCTATGGTAGCTATGGATCCCGAATCCTCAATGATTACATCAAACCTTGACTTTAATGCTTGTTTGAATTCATTTAAGTGTCTCCTAGCTACCTCAACCTCAAAACCGACCCTATCAGTCCATGGTAATGGGCCTCCATTCTCTTTACCCTCTTTACTTATCTTGATTAACTCTCTAGCCCAATCTCTAATGACGTAAACTCTAAAACCCTTCTCTCTTAAGGCATGACTAAGTAGGTTAGTAAGCGTCGTTTTACCTGTGCAGGGACCGCCAGCTATCAGTATGTAGAACACTGCCCACCAAAGAAATAGTTGCACCCCTAGATAAGACTTCCTCCCATGTCTTACAACATGAAAACTAATTAAGAGCGACTTTATAAAGGGCGTTAATCTCTAAACAACTTAATACGCTCCACTAATACTCCAGTGACGTATATCATTAGTAACGACGTTATTAGGTAATGAGGCAGTAGTAGAGGGTCTTGAGGTATATACATACTTAGCTTATATCCTACGAAGCTAATCACTAGGGCTATTATAGAGCCTATCACTCTTCCTTTAATGGTTAGTTTAGGTGGTTTCTCCTTACCCATATGTAGTAGTGCATGCCCTAAGTAGCTGCCTACCATGACACCTACGGTCATGTACTCAACATAAGTTAGCGTCTTAGCTAGGTAGGATAGCCCTAGTAGTATTAATGCGTAGATAATTGTAGTAACTACCTTAGCCTTAACACCCATTCTACTTACGTAAGCCCTCTTAATGGTTAAGGAGCCAGTAATCACTAAAAACCCGATAAATAAACCACCAATTACATCCACAGGATAGTGAACTCTAAGTATGAGTCTAGATACCGATATAAGGACTATCAACGTTATAGCTGTTGGTATTAATACCTTATAATATATAGAGAGGTAACCCCAGAATACTGAGGAGCCCAGTGCGTGTCCACTAGGGAATCCATAGCCTGACGCCTTAGTAAGCCATAACTGCTTAGGTGGTCTAGGCATTTTAAATATGTTCTTTAACGTACTCGCTAACCATATAGATGATGAGAATATAATTATTAACTCAATACCTAAAGCACGCGATACTCCATGGTAAATAATCGGCAGTAACGCTACGTAGAAAACCTCCTCACCTAAGAATGTAATCCCCCTCCAATAGTCAATCCAGAAATCAGCGACGTATGAGAGAGTAGCTATCACTATAAGTATTAGTGGCGGCATGTATGGTAAGTACTTACGTAGGTCGTTACTTGTACTCAATAAGTACACCTAAAAAATAG
The DNA here is from genome assembly GCA_964519505.1 of uncultured Desulfurococcales archaeon. Lineage (GTDB taxonomy): Archaea > Thermoproteota > Thermoprotei_A > Sulfolobales > CAZFJX01 > CAZFJX01. The sequence continues at coordinate 45,852 of CAZFJX010000005.1, read as the reverse complement.
TTTAAGGGGTAGGTTACTAAGCGTTACTGCGTACCTACTTCTTCTCTTTCAAGACTTTCTTAGCCTGCTCCTGAAGTAGCATTAATGGGCAGTACTCACCACACATGGTGCAGCCCTTAGCTGGCGCCACACCGAACTGCTTAAACACTCTCTCAGCATCTTCAGGTATTAGTAGGTGAGGTATTGTCTTAGCTATATTGACTTCAGCACGTAACTTACTAACTAGGATATCTCTCTTCATAGCCCTAGGGCCGTACTTAACTATGTCACCTATGTGGGCAGCTATCTTAGTAGCTATAAGACCCTCCTTAACCTGCTCTAAAGTAGGTAACGATAGGTGCTCAGCAGGAGTTAAGTAGCAGAGTAAGTCAGCACCAGCCGCAGCAGCTATTGAGGCACCGGCTGCTGCGGCTATATGGTCATAAGGTGCCGCTATATCTGTGGGTAAGGGGCCTAATACGTAGTAGGGAACACCACCGCTTAACCTCTTCATTAACTTAACGTCTGTCTTAATCAGATGTAGGGGGACGTGTCCCGGGCCTTCAATCATTACCTGAACACCGTACTCTATGGCCCTCCTAGCTAGCCTAGCGTTATTTATTAACTCACCTATATGGAACTCATCTAAGGCGTCCGCAATACCTCCAGGCCTTAACGCATCGCCTAGGCTTATTGTTGCGTCATACTCAGCAAACATCTCTAGTAGGTAGTCGAAGTTCTTGTAGAACGGGTTTTCAGAATCGTTATAGAGCATCCACCCAAGTATCATGTCACCACCACGGCTAACTATCTTAATGACCCTCCCACTCCTGATTAGCTTAAGTCCTAAGTCCTTAGTTATACCTGCATGAATGGTCATGAAATCAACACCGTCCTTAAGGTGTCTCTCAACAACATTGAATAACTCATCCTCCGTGAAGTAAGCACCACCTTTCTTCTTCCTAAAAGCCTCAATGAAAGCCTGGTAAGTAGGTACTGTACCTAAGGGTAGTGGTCTAGTCTCTTTAATTACGGCTCTCCTAATAGTGTCTAAGTCACCGCCCGTTGATAGGTCCATTATTGAGTCAGCACCGTACTTCTTCGATATCCTAACCTTCTCTAACTCAAGGTCCAGGTCCTTAACGAGCTCGCTAGTACCTACGTTGACGTTTACCTTAGTGAATAACCCCTGCCCAACACCTAGTCCCTTAACACCGTCAGCCTTAACATTCCTAATAATTATAACCCTACCAGTAGCTATCCTAGACCTTAACTTATTAGGTGATATGCCTTCAGCCTCGGCCACCTCCTCAATTTCCGGCGTTACACTACCACTTCTAGCAATCCTAATTAACGTAGTCAGCCTACACACCCAAGGAAAGTATGTAACAACCCCTCTTAAATAACACGTTATTAAGTCATTAAACACAAAACCCCTTGAACCAACAATCAAAAAGTTAATACGATATAACACTTAACATAGAATTAGGTATCGCGTATGAAGTACCTGATTGACGTTAGCGAATATAGAAGATGGGTAAGTCAAGCTAAGCATACATTAAACTCCATGGAGGCAGACATAAACTTCGGTAGTTATGACTGGGCTTGCTTTAAGGCTCACCAAGCCGCGGAATACGCCTTAAAAGCTTTACTTAGAGCTGTAGGCAAACCAGCCTTCGGACATGACCTGAAAAGACTCAGTAAGGAAGTGAATGAGGTTTGTGGAGAGTTAAACGACGAGTTATTTGAATGTCTCCTATACCTTAATAAAATGTATATACCACCACGTTATCCAAACGCGTTTAGTGAAGGCGCTCCTCATGAATATTTCACAAGGAATGAGGCGCTAAGGTCTAAGGAGTGCGTTAAGAAAGTGATTTCATGGGTTGAGGAATGTGTCGGTAGGTTCATGGGAAGAAGTGATTAAGAAGCGTAAATCAATAGTTGATAAGGTAATAAAGGAAGCTACAGAGTTCTCTAACGTTATAAGGAAAGTAATAGGTAAAGTAACATTAATTATTTACGGAAGCTATGCTAGAGGGGATTTTAACTTATGGAGCGATGTTGACGTAATACTCATATCCGAATACTTCACCAACATAGACTTCCTTAAGAGGTATGACATCATTTCTAAGTTCATACCAGAGAATTTCGAGGTTAAAATCTGGACACTACAAGAAGCTAAGAGGAATTTATCAAAGCCTTGGTGGAAAGAAGCACTAAGAAATAGGATAGTTATAGTTGATGATTACGGTCTCTTCACATAGCCAGTTACTTATGGATATAGCCATCCACTAACACCTCTTTATAATGCTTTAACAATTAATAATTGGTGTTGTTCGTGAGAGGTGCACATGTCGTCGTGTTAATTACGTCATCTTCGGAAGCTGAGGCTGAGAAGATAGCTAAGGCGTTGCTAAATACTAGGTTAGCGGCTTGCGTAAATATCGTGAGGGACGTTAAGTCATTCTTTTGGTGGGAGGGTAGAATTGATGAGGCCAAGGAGGTACTGCTAATAGTGAAAACTAGAATTGACCTGCTTAATGAGTTAATTAATGTTGTGAAAGGTATCCATAGCTATTCAGTGCCTGAGATAATTGCCTTACCCATAATCGCTGGTTATGAGGACTACCTGAGCTGGGTTGATGAGAGCGTTAAATAATTACTTCATTAAGTCCTTAAGTAGCTTAACCATCTTGGCAGTCTCTAACCAGTAAGGTATGGTGACTATAGCCAGCACAATAACTAGATGTGCTGGTAGGTCAGTGAGTAATGCGTAAGTCACTACGAAAGTAGTCGTGAATGTCGCGTAGACTAGAGACCTAGGTAATATTAACTTCCTTATGACCATGTATGAGGCTAACTGAGGCGGTAGTTCCTTAACGATTACGTAATCGCCATTTTCATTTCTAAAGGCTAAGTTAGCCTTAACTAACCTCTCAAGAACCCTCTGAGTCTTCCCAGGGCTTCTATACCCTAGTAATCTCTGAGCCTCCCTAACACCTACGGGCTTACCGTACTTAAGTAGCTTTATATATACCTTAAGCGCCTCACTATCAATACCCCTCACAGAAGTCACCTACGTTACTTACCTACGCTTAATGCTTACCTAGACGCCTTAAATATAAGAGCTACAGCTACTGCGACTATTAACGCAATCATTAAAGCTATCGCTATGTGTAAGTAAGTACTTAACCATGGAGAAATGGTGACCGTCGTTACCGTCGTTTTTGATGATGTTGCATGAGCCGCTATCGTAGGCGTCTCGGTAGGCATGGGGGGTGTTTCTATAGCCGTATGTGTCTCAATTGTTGATGTAGGTACTGTAGTGTGTGGGTGTACGTAAGTGGTTGTCTCCTGAGGTATTAACGTAGTCATCACTGTCTCGGTAGGCTCTGGTGGTTCTTGAGGTATCTTCTCTGGTGGATACTCCCAACTGCAGCCCCCATAAACCTTGATTAATAAAGCGTCGCTGACCTTATAGTAAGGTATCCACTCACCTTCATAATAGACTAACCTACTATTCCACCCGGCATTACCTACTTCAGCCACTTCACCTATAGCCTTAATATCGCCCTCACTTAACCCATTAATAACGCCTACCCTAGTAAGCCATAAGAGTTCGTAGATCAGCGCCTCCCTAATCTTATTGGGATTAACCATAGGTTCGTATATAGTTTCAGTACTTTCCCTAACCTTTAGAGATTCCTCATTGTATAGGTCCTCGAGTACGTATTTAATGACCTCCTTAACCTCATTGATAATCTCCTCATACTTAACGCTCCCCACCTCCCCTCTTATGTAGGCATTAATGAATAACTTACCCCTAACTAAGCTAATGAATATAGAGACCTCAGTGCCCTCATAGTCCTTCCTAAGTACCGCCCTTACGTATCTATCTTCACCAGTTAGTTTATATCCTATCTTAACCTTCATTAGGTATAGTTCCTCAACTCTTTTAATTCTCTCAATAAATTCCTCAATATTAATACTAACATTACTGAGCTCTACTGAAACCATGGTTACTGGTACGTAGACCTCCTTAAGGGGGCTCTCAACTCTAATGGCTAAATAGTAGCCTGTGACTGGCGGAACTTCCTGGAGCGATACTATAACGACTAGGTGTCTATCTATGTGAGACCTATATAGGTATGCGTAATCACCACCCCTAAACCCTATATACTTAACCTTAACTACCTTCGGGTTTGACTCAAGCACACTTAAGTCATAGGCGACTCCAGGCTTATTCAGTACTACCTCTATAGACGCTACATCCTTAATATCGAAACACCCAGCAACGATCAGAGACGACCATGCAGTAATAGCCACTAAAACCAATAGAGCAACCCCAAGCTTACGACTCATGCCACCTACCATGCATAGATACGTGAATAAGGAATAAAACTAAAACCCATACAACGCTAACGTCCTACAAACGAGACATAAATCAAACCGTACGTTAATCATGTATCCCAACCGACAACCCAACTTAGGCTTATAAGCATTAAAAATATATGGTATCGAAACATGTCTTTAATTAAGCACCTAGAACCATAAGGGATGCTGTGTGGGGTATTCATGAGTGATTCTCTACTTAAGCATGGGTATAGGAGGTATTTAATGCTTAAGAATTGGCGTGAATTAGCTAAGAAAATAAAGGAAGTTGTGTTACGGATTATTCCTGATGCCGAAGTATATGTTTTTGGGAGTGTTGTTAGGGGTGAGTTCACGGCGGCAAGTGATTTAGATGTGTTAGTGGTTTCAGACAGCATACCTAAAGACCATAGGAAACGCATAGAGCTTAAGATCCTCATTGAGGATGCACTTAGTCTGGGCCCAAACCTCGTAGAACTTCATCCAGTTACTATTGAGGAGAGTAAATGGTTCTTCGAGAACTTAAGGATAAAGGCTATAAAGGTGTAATAATGAGCCATATCTCAAGAGTAAACACCCTAATAAAGAGGGCACTAGAATTTCTTAAGGAAGCTGAAAGAGATTTAGCTGAAGGACTATATAACTTAGCTATCTTTCATACTGAACAGTCTTTACAGCTATATTTGAAGGCAGTACTGCTGAAACTAACAGGATATTATCCTGAAGCACATGGTATTAGAACATTACTTTCTAAACTTCACAGTGTAATAGGTAAAGACGAGATAATAGACTTTATCAGGAAATATAGAAAACAACTCATTGAAATAGAGGAGGCGTACATCCAAGCACGATACGGTAGGAGTATAGCAAAAGCGATGTCGAAGAACTATTAGCTGTTGCTAAAGAATGCATTGAACTTATAAATAGGTTAATAAAGCATCCTTACTATTGAGAATACTTAATTCTTAAAGCGATTCACTCATTACTGTTGTATATACTTAAAGGGATATTTTTAGCTTTGATAATGTTGTGAAGGAACTAACTTTATTTATTGGTGTTGGTGTAGTGTTGTTTAGGTGTTTGTTGTATGTTGTTGAGGGGTGTTAGGGTTCTTGATTTAAGCCACGCGCTGGCGGGTCCTTTCGCTACTATGGTTCTTGCTGACTTAGGTGCTGATGTCATTAAGATTGAAGCCCCTCACGGTGATGAGACAAGGACTTGGGCACCCATAGTTAAGGGATTAAGTGCTTACTTTGCCTCAATAAATAGGGGTAAGAGGTCTATAGTTATAGACCTTAAGTCAAGTAAGGGTAGAGAAATTGTTTGGAAGCTTGCTAGTAGGTCTGATGTAGTTATTGAGAACTTCAGGCCTGGGGTACCTGAGAAGTTAGGTGTTGATTACGATACGCTCCTTAAATTTAACCCTAAACTCATTTACTGTAGCATTAAGGGTTTTGGGAGGGGGTCACCTTACGAGATGAAGCCTGCTTACGACATAATTATCCAGGCGTTAAGTGGTTTAATGATGTCTACAGGTGAAGAGGGGGCACCACCTGTTAGGGTTGCTTTCGCTCTCTTCGATATACTTACTGGTTACTCAGCGGTTATTCACGTATTGGCAGCGCTATACGCTAATAGGAGACCTACCTATATAGAGGTGGGTATGTATGATACCGCTGTTTTCTCTATGGTCTACATACCCATAATCTACTTAATGAGTGGTAAGGTACCTAAGAGGTTAGGCTCGGGACACCCCTCAATAGTTCCTTACCAAGCGTTTAAGGACTCTAGAGGTAAGTACTTCATTATTGCTGCAGCTAACGATAGGTTATGGAGGTCCTTATGTGATGCCTTAGGTCTTAAGGGGTTAGCTGAAGACCCTAGGTTTAGAACAAACCCTGATAGGGTTAGGAATAGGGAGGTACTTATCAAAATACTTAATGAGGTATTTAGCAAGAGGGGTAGGGAGGAGTGGGTTAAGCTACTTGAGAAATATGGGGTCCCTGTAGCTCCTGCCTACACCGTTGATGAGGTATTTAAAGATCCGCATATTAAGTCCTCAGGAATCTTAAGGTACTTAACCCATAAGAAATTCGGTAAGATACCCCAGCTCGCCGAGCCTGCTAAGGTTAATGGTGTTAGGTTAATGAGCGAGTTACCGCCACCGGATCTAGGTGAGCATACCTTAGAAATACTTAAGGAGTTAGGGTATAGTGATGAGGAGATTAAGGAGTTAATTAAGGAGGGTGTGGTTAAGGTAGCTAAAAATACTTAATGCCTACTCCATGACTTACGTTTCTTCACCTTAAATACTACAGCACCTATAGCGAGGCCTAAGACGAAGCCCGCCAATATATACATGGCATTTAGTGGGGTAATACCCTGGGTTGTGGGTGTTGTTGATGTACTTACCTTACTCACCCTTGCCCTAAGGGACTTACTTACCTTAGAAGATAGTAGTTCCGCTGCTTTCTTCTCGTATTGGGCACCCTCCTCGATATACTTAGCTGCCCTAATGACGTAGTTACTTACGTCTGTGTCGTTATAGTGGAGTATTGCGTAACCCAGTAATGAGTAGGCTAGCCCATACTCACTAGCCGCCATCCTAAAATACCATGAAACACCCCTTAACTCAGAAATATTTAGCACTGTTGATAACCCCGTGAAGAAAGATGCCACATCATCCCTATTCCTCCAGGCGATACCTAATATGTAGTCCTTCACAATAATTAAGTAATCCCTTGAGTAATTACCTCTTAAATCATTAGCTAGCTTAAGCCACGCATTAATTCCTTCATCCTCAGGGTATTCTAGGCCGTATAAGGTATTAGTGACCACCCTATCGAATATATCGACCCACTTAATCTTAGTTAAGTCAGTTACTGGATTAACAGGCTTAATAAGTACTGCCTCATAACCCCTATACCACCTCCATAACTCTTTCATCCTCTCGTAAGGTACCTTAACGAAGGCACCAAACCCTTCCCTCTTAGTTATTTCTTCAACATACCAACTGACATTTAATCCTAGAGCACGCCCTTCACTAAGGAACCCCCACGATGACATACCTCCTGATGGGTCATGTACGTATAGAGCGCCTTCCCCATCATCAAAGCCAACAGCTACTACCGAATGCCCCTTAATCTCTAAGAATACAGGGTCACCTCTTCTTAAGTTCTCTTTAACCCACGTAAGGGCATTATTAAAATCACTAAATGTTCTGTAGGTGGCGTTAAACCCTAGTTGCTTAGCCGTAAAGATAACCGCTAGCACGGGATAAGGTGAGCATCCAAACCCGAACCTATACTTACTTGAGTAATATATACCGAAACCCCAACCGCTAATTACCATGAGTAGGGTATGGCTGTAGTTATAGCCATAGTACGAAAATATCATTTGGAGAGCTGTTATGGCGCATGTAGGGTGATGCATAGGGTAATAAGGTATGTTACTCAAGATAACTCTCTCGGAATTGGCTATGTAAACGTTATGTATAAGTGATGACATAATTACCGTTATAAGGACTACTGTTAAGAAAAACCTTATTGGTTTACTAATCTTACCCACTATTGCTTATCACCCAACTAGCATCTTCTCAACGCTTCTCCTAAATATCAGCACACCTATAGCCGTTAGTACTAAGGTCACTACTACAGGTATCGGTAGGTACGTCATTACCTCAGTAATTGACTTACCGTAAATTACAAGGTCTCTAATACCGTCAATTATCTTTGTTAATGGGAAGTAATCAGCGATTACGTGGAGTGCTGGTGGAAGCATGAACTTAGGTATCCATATACCTGTAAGGAACATCAGTGGGAATGCTAAGCCATTAGCTATGGCCGCGGCACCCCTCACGCTCTTAGATACTAAAGATATCAGTATGCCTATAGATACCGTGAATAACGCTGCCAGTATGTATAGGGCCACTATCACTGCGAAGTCAAGGCCAGATATCCATGTGAATTTAGCCCCTAGGAGGAATATGCTCATGGTTAGAACTATAGCAGCCGTTATAGCTGTCGATATTAGTACGTCAAGTACTACGGTTATATAGATCTCGAAGTAAGTTATTGGTGCGGCAAAGAGCCTCCTTAAAGTACCGCCCTCCCTCTCACTTATTAAGGCTAGTGAACCACTATAAAACCCACTATACATTATCATGATACCTATCATACCTATAGCTAACCAACCGATTATGTGTCCTCTCTCATACATCCTCTCAGGGTATACGGTCTCATAAGTAACGTTTACGGGCTCTACAATACCCTCCATATACTTAATGAATATGTCTATGTAGTCCCTATACTCCTCAGGTACGTATTTCATCATGTACTTAACCATGATCTGGAACTTTATCTTAGACGTCCTTGAAGCAAATCCCTGTAGGAAACCCATGAGTTCTGCTTCAGCTACTTGCTTAGTCATCGGGTCAGCACTAAGTATGTATACCTTAAGGTGGGCCTTACTATACGTTAAGTTCACGGTAAATCCTGATGGGATCACTAGTAAGGCGTCTAAATCACCTTTCTTTAACGCCCTAAGACCTTCCTCAGTACTGTTGAATTCCTTTACTTTAAATAGCTTCTTATCGTCGATGGTTACGTTCTTAAGTATGTTCATAAAGTCCTGGGCAGTAAAATTAAACCCTGCTGGATTACCATCGTAATTAACTATACCTAGGTCTATAGTCATTATAGTCCTTTCAGGCGGTATGAATACGTAAGCTACTAGGAACATCATCATTATTGGGAATATTATCATCCAGAATAGCTCGTCCTTATGCCTAAACCCCCTCTTTATGTTACGTACGAGTAATGCGTATACTGCCCTCCAATTCATCTTACTCTAACCTCCTACCAGTTAGTTTAATAAATACATCCTCAAGGGTTGGTTCCTCAACACTTAACCTAACTATCTTTACACCCGAAGAGTATAGCTTACTAGTTATCTTAGGAACGGCTACGTCTGGGTTCCTTACTAAGACCCTACAAACATCCTCTCTACACGCTATACCCCCCTCAGCAAACTCCTTGAGTAACCCGCCAACGTGTTCGCCATCAATAGCCTTAAACTCTATGTTTATTGATGCGTAAGGACCTAAGCTCTTCTTTAAGTTCTCAGGTGTATCTAGGACCAGTATCTTACCTTTATCCATGATGGCTACCCTACTTGATAATACATCAGCCTCCTCCATGTAGTGTGTTGATAGGATTACTGTCTTCCCTTTCCTCCTTAAGTCATTTACATAACCCCAAAACTCCCTCCTCATGTTAGGGTCTAGACCCGTTGTTGGCTCGTCAAGAATGAGTATCTCAGGATCATGTATTAAGGCTGTAGCTAATGATAGCTTCCTCATCATACCACCAGAGTACTTACTCACTCTCTTCTTAGCGTCTTCCTCAAGACCAAATAGCTCAAGTAGCTCCCTAGCCCTCCTCTTAGCCTCATCCCTGGGTATGCCGTATATGCTTGCGTAAAGCACTAAATTCTCCTCCCCCGTTAACCATGGATATAGGGGGTTTTCTTGAGGTAAGAAACCTATTAACTTCTTGACCTTAAACGGCATTGAGACTACGTCAATACCCTTAATGGTTACCCTACCCTCATCTGGTCTTAAAACACCCACAATAACGTTGAGTAAGGTTGTTTTACCAGCACCGTTAGGTCCTAGTAGGCCAAATACCTCACTCTTGACTACATCAAAAGATACCCCGGCAACAGCCACTACATCACCGTATCTCTTAACTACATCCCTAACCTCAATCACTACTTCACTCATGGCTTTACGCCCCCACTAAACTCTAATCTAAGAATTTAAATACTGAGGTAACTCTCTCAGATTCAGAGTGTAGGCTTAGGTAAAACGCTTAATGAAGGAGGAGAACGTATATACCTACGCCTATTAGGAGTATCCCAGCAACAACGGATAGGGGTCTGTCATAGGTGACTATGAATTCTTGAACCCTTCTGTACTTCATAGTTGTAGTTATTATGAACATAATCACTACTAGTGGGAGTATGAAGAGTAGGTTATATAGTGCTAATAAGGTTAATGCTGTGACTAGGTTGAACCTAGATATAAGTCCGGCGAAGACAACGTAGGGGCCTGAAGAGCATGGGAGTAATGTGAAGGTTACTACGAATCCTAGTACGACCGACATTATTACTGAGGTCTTAGCCCTCCTAATTAAGTTTATTATAGAGCTCTTAGCAACGATCCTTGACTTCCTAAATATGCCTGTGATAATCACCCAAAGTCCGAAGCCTATAGCTATGGCGCTAAGCACCCATGTAGGTACGTAGGTAAGTACTGAAAGTAGACCAACACCTAACATGTAGTAGCCTACGTACACAGCACATATGAATGCGGTCCCTGTGGCCATTATTAACCCCTTACTACCCCTCTTAACAGCTACTAAGGCTGAAGCGACTAGTAGTAAGATATATACGTATGTAGCACACGGATTTATAGCATCACTAAGTGCTAAGCCAAACATAACAGCAACAACAGCCCATAAATCACCCTTAAACCCATTAGTAGTCTCAGTAACGTTACTTACCTTAACAACCTCAGGAGCGTACTTAGCAGCAAATACCTTAGAGTCAACACCCTCGATAAATCCCTTACCCATAGTGAATAGGTAGATAGGTATCTTACCACCGTAGTTCTTACTGAGTAGTCCAAGCCAGAAATCCTTATTATGCACGTCACCACCAACTATAGCTACTACCGAGTCATTAACTATGACCAACGTAAGCGGTGTTATGTCAGGGACTCCGTAACCCTCAACAAGTGATGAGAACCTAGTCGCGCAACTCATATTTTCAAAACTACAGAAGTAGTAGTTAAGTCCTTCATCCTTAAAGAAATTAACTAATGAAGCACAGGAACCACACTTTAAGCTACCGTAAATATAGAAAACATAGTTACTGCTTGCCGAGGCAGTAAGGGATGTTGTGAGCGTGAGTATGAGTAAGCTTATGATGGGTATCGAAGCACTTATTAAGCTCCTTATTCCGTACCTCACTTTAGCTCCAATACCTAAATTGCTTGGTTGAACCTTTTATAAGTGACTGTAGTACCTTCTAATAACTACCTTGAGGCACGTTGATTCAGTGTTTAGTCCTTGATTAAGGACTGGGTGTTCGAGTCTCTTTAGCTTCATGTTCTAATGTGTAGTTCTATATAGGGGGTTCACGATAGTTTCCACGGTGCTGGATGTGAGGTCAAGGAAGGCGTTAATGTCTGTGGTACTTGTTGTCACCCTAATAATCCTGGCTATAACTCTCAACATAGTTAAGATACCACCCGTGGGTGAGGGGGTTCCAGTAACAACCACGACACCTAAGCAACTAGTTGAGGTTAAGTCATTCAGTAGTTATGAGGAGTTAGTTAATTTCGTTAAGTCTAAGGAGTCAAGTCCTTACATATTCACAGCCGATATAGGTATTCCAGCGATAGTCTTTGGGGTTATTGGTGAGTATGCGGAATCCCGAGCATTAGCCTTAGTCACACCAACAGCAACCCCAAGACCAGCATCCATAGCGAAGGGCGAAGTAAGTTACTCAAAAACGAATGTTCAGGTAGCTGGTGTTGATGAAGCAGACATAGTTAAGACTGATGGTAAGTACATATATGTAGCTCCTGTAGGTCACGCTAAGGTATACATAGTTAAGGCGTATCCAGGCGAGGATTCTGAAGTAGTTAGTGAGATCGATTTACATAGGATGGTCTACGGGCTATACGTATATGGTGATAAACTAGTCATTATAGCTTCATCATATCGCGGACTTCTAGCAATACCTGAAGCTAGTAAGGGGATGGTGCCACCACCATACCGTAAGGTTTCAAACACGACTATATTGATATATGACATATCTGATAGGTGCGAGCCTAAGCTAATTAAGGATATAAACATTACAGGTCACTACATGACCTCAAGAATGATCGGTAAGTACCTATACTTAATTACCACAATGCCCGTAATATATGTTGAGAATGAGGTAGTACTACCAGTTATAAATGATGTTAAGGTAGACCCTACGGACATTAAGTATTTTGAGAAGGACTATGGTTACGTATTCACGATAATACTAGCCGTGGATGTAGACTCTGGTGATTACTCGTGGCAGGTATTCATGTTAGGTAACTCAGCTAATGTCTATGTATCACTAAGTAACCTATACATACTGTCAAGGTCTTGGGTAAGTCCTGAGGTCATATATGATGAGTTGGAGAAGGTGCTACTACAGCTAGTTCCTGAAGATATTAAGGAGGACATAATTAAGATTAAGTCACTAGATATCTCTGATAGACTTAAGCGTAAGTTGGTTATGGAGGTAATTAGCGATTGGTTTAACTCGCTAGACTTTAAGGAGAGGGAGAAGTTTATGAAGGAATTTATTAATAAGACAGCATACATATATGAGGAGTACTATCATGAGAAAACCGTAATATATAAGTTCAGCTTAAACGGCCTCGACATAGTCGCTGTAGCTAAGGGGTCTGTCCCTGGTTATGTACTTGACCAATTCTCAATGGATGAGTATAACGGCTACTTCAGGGTAGCAACAACTGTACATAAGTACTCCGTGAAGGAGGGAGGGGTTGTTGAGTTTAAGACATTAAATAATGTTTACGTACTTGACGAGAACTTAGAGATTGTAGGTGAGTTAGAGGGGTTAGCTCCTGGTGAGAGAATCTATGCTGCTAGGTATTTAGGTGATTTAATGTATTTAGTGACTTATAGGAGGGTTGACCCACTATTCGGTATTGACTTATCAGATCCTAAGAACCCGAAGGTACTTGGCTACCTAAAAATACCTGGTTACTCAGAGTATCTGCACCCCATTAACTTCGGTAAGAATAAGTACTTAATAGGTATTGGCTATGACACCTACGAAGACTCAGGTATCGTACGTGGCATTAAGGTATCTCTCTTCAACATAACTGACCCCACAAACATTACCGAGGTAGCTAAGATAGCTAAAGAAGGCGCTGTATGGTCACCACTATTTAGGGATCATAAGGCATTCATGATCAACTACGAGAAAGGCTACTTCACATTCCCGGTACGCCTCGGTAGTGGTGAGGGTGTTATGGTGATTAAGGTCGGTGACGGTAAGTTAGTGCTTAAGGGATTTGTTGAGCATAGGTTCGTTGAGAGAACTATATACATAGGCGAGTACCTATACCTAATAGGTGAGGAATCAATAAAGATAGTTACTGAGGACTTAAATTACGTTAAAACAATAGCGTTTAAACTCTAAACTAGTTAACAAATATAATGTTTTTCTATCTAAACTCAATATGTTAATGGATTTGTTTACATTCATAAATCATAATACTTATTAAGTGTAACTACTTACATTTACAGGGATTCTAATGAGGGTAAGCACCTCAGTACTAATGCTTACGGTTTTATTAGTGACCCTATTAGCGGCTTCTCTAACCTACATTAACATGGTCATTAAGGGGGAGTTAACGAATGTAGGTATGGCTGTTGAGTTTAACGATCATTCAGCGGCCGCTTGGGTTGCTTTAGATAAGGGGTGGTTTAAGGAGGAAGGTCTTAATGTCAGTAAGTTAGTGGTTTTTAGGACGGGTCTTGAGCTAGCTACAGCGATGGCTAAAGGAGATATACCTGTTGCTTGGGTGTGTACATCTCCAGCAATACTTATTTACTCTAGAGGAACCCCCATTAAGATCTTAGCCATGACGCATCTGCACGGTTACGCCATAGTCGCCCGCCCAGGAATAAGTGATGTACGTGAACTAAGTGGTAAGGTAGTGGCTTCCTCAGGTCCCGGGAGTCCTACGTGGTTACTGCTTAAGATGGTTATCGATATGTATAACTTAAGTGATGTAGAGATTAAGAAGATGCCTCCATTTATGTCCTTAAACGCCTTGCTGACTGGTCAGATAGATGCTGCATCACTACCTGAGCATTATGTCTCACTAGCTGAGTCTAAGGGTATGAGGGTACTTATAAGGAGTCAAGACATATGGCCCAACATGCCTGGCAGTGCTTTAGTCGTTAGGGAAGACTTCCTTAAGGGGCATCCAGATATAGTCTTAAAGCTTATTAAGGTGACTGTGAAGTCTACTAAGTACATTAATAAGAATCTTAATGAGTCAGCACGAATAGTTGCTAAGAGACTCAACGTGCCCTATGACGTTATGCTTAGATCCATGAAGAACTTAAGATATACCTACGTTATCGATAAGGATGAAATTCAGAAATTAATTAACCTACTGGTTAAGTATGGGGTTATTAATGAGGGTGTTAAGGCTGAAGACGTCGTTGATTTAACTTACCTCAAGAAGGTATTAGGTGAGGCCGATTAAGGGGGGTTTAGTAAGGGCCTTATTAGTTCTTATTACGGTTCTTGTAATTTGTGCTCTATGGGAGCTCGTTCCCTCCATCGGTGTTGTACCTACGTATCTCTTCCCACCACCATCTAAAGTAGGCATGACCTTAATTCACTTAATTGTATCCGGTGCCCTTATTAATGAGTATGTCAGGACCTTAGTTAGGGTTTTAATAGGTTTTACGTTAGGGACTTTAGTAGGTCTTTTTGTGGGGATTGCTCTATCGTTAAAGGACTTGGTTAGGGATGTGTTTTACCCGATACTAGCTTTCTTAGCTGTAACACCTACGGTTGCGTTAATACCTTTACTTATAGTGTGGGTCGGCATTAATGAGTTCTTACCTATAACGGCCGTTTTTATATGTTCCTCAATCCCCGTCATATATAACACCATTAGCGGTATGAGGTCTGTTGACCCTGAGATGATAGGTGTTGCTAAGACCTTAGGTGCCAGTACCTTCAAGGTCATATTCACAATTATGTTACCTCAAGCACTTCCATCCATATTTTCAGCATTAAAGATAGAGGCTGTTATGGCTTGGAAAACATGTTTCGTTGCTGAGATGCTGGTTATGTCTTCAGGTCTTGGGTACCTAATGATAGTTGCTCAAAGTACTTTAAGGGTTGATGTGCTTATTGCTGCGTTACTTGTGTTATCTGTCTCGACTTATCTCTTCCATTTACTTTTCGAGAAGTTAGAGCTTAGCGTATTAAGGAGGTGGGGGTTGAGGGGGTAATGCCTTCAATAGAGTTAAGGAATGTTAGGAACTTCGTCCTTAAGAACATTAACCTTAGGGTAAGTAATGGTGAGTTACTATGTGTTTTAGGCCCTAACGGTGCTGGTAAGACTACGCTACTTAAGGTTATTGCCGGCTTAGTTAAGTATGAAGGCAGTGTTCTTTTCGACGATGTGCCCGTAGACCACATACCGCCTGAGAGAAGAGGTGTTGGTTATGTGCCCCAAAACCTGGCTTTATTCCCACACATGACTGTTGAGGAAAACGTTGCTTACGGGCTTAGGGCCAGGGGGTTACCTAAGGACGCTATTGAGGAGAGAACCAATGAGGTACTTGAGTTACTTGAGCTTAATCACCTACGTAGAAGATACCCAAGAACTTTAAGTGGTGGTGAGAGGCAGAGGGTCGCTATCGCTAGGGCTTTAGCTATAAAACCAAAGATACTGCTTCTTGATGAACCATTCAGCAGTATCCAGTCAAGTATGAAGTACCAGTTAATATCTGAGATTAAGAAACTCCATAGTAAGTTACGTATAACTATGCTTTTCGTTACTCACGACATAAGTGAGGCTGAGGAACTTGGTTCAAAAATAGCCGTACTTAATAACGGCTCATTAATTGGTATAGGTAGATTAAGGGACGTCATCAACGTTATTTCTAAGGTACTTCATGAGTTAAACGTGTTTAGATGTGTTGTTGGTTCTTTAGGTCATGAGGGCTTAGTTAAGGTTAAGTGTAGAGGGTTATTACTTATGGCCCCTACTGAGGGGCCTCTTAAGGTAGGTGATGAGGTACTCGTGGTCATACCCCCAAATAAAGTTGTTCTATCTAAGGAACCACCATACACTAAGGTGAACACGTTTAAGGCTTTAGTGATTAAGTCATGTACAGAACATAACGAGGTTTTGGTATCATTAAATGGCCTAGAGTTGAAGGTGTACACTCCAGAGTCTTTAAGCTTAAGGAGTGGTGATTTAGTTTACGTTAAGCTACCTATTAGGTATTTAAGGATCGTGGTGTAGGTCTATGTATGATGAGTACTTACTTAATTCGTTTAAGGAGTTACTAGTTAAGAGGGACTTACTTAGAAAGTCAATTATCTGTAGGTCTAGGTTAGGTAAGGAGCTTAACTTACCGTCGGACGAGTATGCCTTAATTAGGGGTCCTGAAGTACTCATTGAGTGTGAAATTAATGGTTTTAAAGGTCATGCATTCACTCCTTACCCACTAAGTTACAAGAGTACTTTAAGTAGGTTAGTTAATGACCTTGACCTAGGTAATATCGGGTGGAGAGGCATATTTTTTGCTACCCTTAACGCGTTACTAACTATGTTAGGTATTATAGATGGGGGCACACATTGTAAAGGTAAGGAACCTGAGTTATGTGGTGTGGAATTAGCTGATTACTTACTAAGAAGTTACGGTAGTAACGTAAGTATTCTTCACATAGGCTACCACCCAGGTCACGTTAAGGCATTAGTAAGTAGGTTCCGTAACGTGTACGTTACTGATTTGAATAAAGACGTTATTGGTAAAGTAAAGTATGGGGTAAGGATTATTGACGGCTTCAAGAATAATGAGTTAATTAAATATGTTGACATTATATTGATAACAGGTAGTGCTATAGTCAATAAAACCATTTACGGCATCATTAATGAAGTATTTAAAGAAGGTAAGGTAGGGGTGATATATGGTGTTTCAGCTAAAGGTGCTTATACCATCCTTAAGAGAGCGTTTAAGGAATTCTTAAACATCGGGTACTTCTGCCCATACTCAGTAGCTCAATGGCCTTCCTCACGTACAAGGAAAGCGTAAGCCCTTAACTGCTTTCTTAACTTAATTAACTCCTTAAGC
Source organism: uncultured Desulfurococcales archaeon (assembly GCA_964519505.1). Classification (GTDB taxonomy): domain Archaea; phylum Thermoproteota; class Thermoprotei_A; order Sulfolobales; family CAZFJX01; genus CAZFJX01. The sequence continues at coordinate 28,534 of CAZFJX010000005.1, read as the reverse complement.
GCCTCAAAACCCATAAATTCACGGTCACCTAGCAAGAGGTAAAGAGATATAGTCCTTGAAGAATAATTTACTAAAATTCTAGACGTTACATCATCATCTTTAATTAGTACATATATGGTTTTATTGGGGTATCTCTCATTAAGCATCCTAAGATAGTCTATTATTAGCTCAGAATTTAGTGTTGAGGTTTCAAGTAGTGATGATGAAAGCAGTATTCTTGATACATAAACAGGGTCTTCTAGCTCCTTACTTAGTGAGAAGTTCCTAATGAACCTATCATCAGGTGCGCTTAAGCTCCCACTAATTACCTCTCTACGTACCTTAGGTACCCCAGTTGGTTTAGTTACTGGGAGGATCATTATAGGGTACTCCTCAGGTAACTTAGAGTCAGGTAATTCACTTAAGTTTACGGCTAACTCACTTTCAGTTAATTCGTAAATCTCTATGATCCCTTCATCAATATCGAGTATGTTGCTCTTAATGACTTTATCCCAGCATTCCTTACCTAAGAATACATTACCTATATTATCCCTACATGCGCAGGCAACTATAGCGTCTTTACTCATGAGTAACTCATATAGGTAACCTCTAGTTACGTCATGAAAGGATACCTTAAAATTACTATTTAACCTCATTAAATACCTTAAAACTTCCCCTAAGGCCTCATGCCTTGCATCAGTAATCTTAAATACTCTACCTCTCGCTAGGAACATAGCGATTCCCTAGCCCCTATTAATGCTTTTCTTTGCTTAATTTTAACTTAATAGCTACGGATGCCCTTTACCACATCCTGTACTGGGTTTTATAGAAATATATACCTAGCCCTATTAAAGCAATTGAAATCACTCCAGGAAGTATTAATATGCTTGCTGCCCTCTCAAGAAGACCTAATCCGTAAGCTATGATTAAGTCAGCAATGAATGTACCTGCACCTATGCCTCCAAAGAGCGCTAGCGGGGCGTAACTCTTCTTAACTAAGGTTCCTTCATGAGTTACTAATTTACCGCAATTGGGGCATTCCCTAGCATCTATAGATACCTTACAGAACGGACATACGCGGGCTATGAGGGGTATTGACTTACCGCATCTGGGGCATTTAATTGGTTGAAGCGTTAGGTTAAATCCACAGTTAGAGCACTTTACTACCTTATTGTTAATTACTTGATCAACAACGCTGTTTATTAAGCCCATTAACCCATAATCACAGTTCACTATGAGCATAGTCCTAGGATCTACGATCCTAGCGTAGAGTGATATGCCATCCCTATTAATTACTACGTAATTAACCTTACCTATATGTGAGTACTTACTTAACCTAACTAACTCCTCAGAAATTATTGCTGATAACGCCTCAGCCTCGCTAGTATCCATATTAAGTATTTTTAATGGTAACCCTTCATACGTGAGAACTGCTGAATCCACGCCATCTAGCCTCTTAAGTAGGTCTAAAACCTCCATAAGCTTAGATACCAAATCCTCTTTAACCGCCATTCTGGTTGCCTCAAAAACCTAATTGATATGCAACGTTATTGATGTTAAAGGAATATTATGTCGAAACCGCAGAAGCTATATCCAGTACCCCAGCAGTGGGTTTCCTTAGCTCTGCACTTACCTACTAACTTAGAAAGGACCCCAGCCAGTAACCCACCTTCAAAGAAGCATGCTACTCTACCTATATTAGGTATCCCTGAACATGTTATGCATTCATATACGTGTATCCTAGTCTTATTACTGCTTTCCTTAATTACATCAACTAAGCCTATCCTCTGGTTAATTACGAAGTTTATGAGGTCATCAACACTCTTAATAAGCCCTTTCTCAACGGCTAACTCACCTAAGCTCTTACCTGCGTTATACCATAAAGTATTGCTAGCACCTAAACCAACAATCCTCTCTAACTCACTCCACCTAACTAACCTGAAGTTAATTACGTATTTAGTATCGTCAGCACTCTGCTTACTCATGAACGGTCTTTGCGGGTTTAGGAAGTTAATGGTCGTGTATTCCTTAACCCTCTCTCTTAAGGGCTTCTCACCCCTCATTTCCTTCTCAGCAATCTCTCTGTACTTACGTGTCATCTCCTCTAAACTAACTTCCTCAACCATGCGTAACCACCCATCACCACGCTTAAGACTTTATGTTCGCCTTAAAGCGCGGCCCTTACCCTATCCTTCTGCCTCTTCATTTCATACCTAATTCTCCCGAGTAATGCCGCCCTCTCAGCAATAACGGTAAAGACAACATCACCTAGATCCTCAATAAGTACGTAGTTATTCATGAACTCAATGGTTACTAACTCAGTACTACCCATCTTCAACTCCTCACCCATCCTAGCGGCAGTACCGAATAGCGTGACTATCATGGCTGCTAATGCATCAGGATCTATGCCACCAACAGGCATTACGGACTCAACCATGAAGCCATCCTTACTTATAATGCAAGCACCTCTAACGCCTTCAATACGAGTGAAGTCTGAGAGTACTGTCTTAAGCGCTGAAGACATGCCCTCACCAAGAAACATGATTCCAGAACTCAATTAAGGTTTGCTTAGTATGATTTCAGATTTTTAACTCAAACGTATTAAAGGCTATTATTCTTACTTAGTCAGATTTAGGTTATTAATTACTGATTCATAAAACCTCGCTTCATCCTGAAACCCTAACCTCCTTAAATTTTTAATTAGGAACTCAAGTATTAACACTAAATCAGTCTTAAAGTACATAAGGTCTTTATACCCATCACGTATGAGCTTAAGCCCTTCACTACTCAATCCATTAGTTAGCTTAATAGTCCCTAAAACTATCTTAGCATACCCAACCATATAGTACTTGACCTTTTTACCTAACTCTATAGCCTCTAAACTGTCGGCCTCAGCTTCTTTCATCTTACCCAACTCAAAATATATTAATGACCGAAGAGCTAATGCCTCAAGAACCCATGCACCTGCATATAATTTCCTTAAAGTGTCCAAAGACTTATTCACATGTCTTAAGGCCTTCTCTAACTTCCTTAGCTTTAAGTATATGTAAGTAAGTACTAAGTGACTTAACCCAACGTAATAGTTAGACCCTATTAACTTGAACATCTCTAACGACTTCTTAGTATACCTCTCAGCCTCTATGAGTTCATTACGTATTTCCAATACGTTACCTAAGTGAAATAATGTTGTTGCATAATACATTAAATCATCTATCTTCTCAGCTATCTCTAACTCCTTAAGCACAACCTCCTTAGCCTTATCTAAGTCACCTACATAGGACCATAACTTAGCTAAGTTTGCATATAGGCCCCACTCGATAAGCATCTTACTTTCTTCATCAACTTCCTTAATAAGTCTAATACCTTCATTAAGGCACTTTAATGCATTATCGTAGTCTTTAACGTCGGTTAATGCCCTACCCAAAGTCGATAAAGTTTCGGAGACCTCTAACTTAAACCCTAACTTCTTGAATATTTTTAAAGCATCATAAAGTAACGGTATGGCCTTCTCAACGTCGCCTTTAGCTAACGCTATTAGGCTTTTCTCGTACTTTATGTAAGCTTCAGCTACCTCATAATGAGGTGGCACTATAGCCTCTAAGTCATGTATTAATTTAGCATAGAAGTCAAGAAAGTCTAGATATGAATACTTCTGTAACCTGACTCTATCTCGAAGTATATTAATGGCGGCATCAACATCACCTGCTTTAATGAAGTATTTTAAGGCCTTTAACTCATTAATAACTCCGCCTTTCTCATATAAAGCCCTACCTAACCTACCATAATACTCATTAATCTCTTGGGTAGACACGTTTAGGTTAGGCATTATTGACTTAATGACATCGTGAAGGACGTAGGTATCTTCTTGATGCTCGACTATGCCTTTATCAATGAGTGAATAAAGGATGAGTTGTAAGGCTTTTCTAGGTATTAGTTCTTGAAGTTCATCAAGTGTTAGTGGATCTTTAATTACTGCTAAGACCCTAATAACAGATTTCTCTATATCACTTAACTTCTCATATATTTCACGCCAGAAGAAGCTAGGTAAGTCCTCATTAATTAAGTGCTTAAATACCTCTTCAGGATTATCCCTACGTAAGGCGTCTATAAGTATGACTAAGAGTAATGGATGCCCCTTCGTAATCATATAGGACCTAATAATGTATTCATTCCTTAACGCTATACCTTTAGCCTTAAACAACTCATAGGTCTCCTTAATATTAAATCCTTTGAGGGTCAAGTTCAGTATTTTCTCTTTATTAAAGGGCGTTAATTTAGGTCTATCTCTTGAGATGAGAATTAATTTAGCGCTACTTAAATTATCTATTAAGTACCTAATGAATTCAAGAATTCTCTTATCCTTACATTTATGTATATCATCAAAGACAATAACACATGATAAACCGTCTATGATGTTGAGTAATAAGTTTATCTTAACCCCTAAATCAACATTACTTAACTTAAGGCATTCAAGAGGTTCATTAAATCCTAGCCCATTTAGGAAGGCAGCTAATCTCCAGAGGATTAATTCTAACGTATCGAATTCACTTATCTTATGCCAGAATACGGGATCTTTTACGTAGTTTCTTACGTAGTAAGCTACTAACGTTGTTTTACCTATGCCTGGCATACCTGTGATTAATATGATGTTCTTACCACTTTCGTTTATTTGCCTTAACTCTTTCCTTCTATTTATGAACTTAGGGACTTCAGGTATCTTAACGCGTAATACCTTACTTAAAAGTATATATATGTGCTTTGTTGTTACGTTATCCTCGGTGCGTAGTTCGACCTTTAAGCCGCTACTAGAAATACTTATCCTTATCTCATCAATGTTAAGCTTATATATTTTAACATTCCTATTCCCTAGCCTAACCCATCTACTAGTGACTAACCCTACCCTCTCAAGCTGTTTTAACTTCCTAGAAATATCGGTTTCATCCCTCTTTAAAACACGGGCTATCTGCCTAGGATTGAGGCTACCTGTCTTTAATACGGTGAGTATCTGTATATTAACTTCATTCATTAACACTTTCAATATATTTGTGAGCTCATTACTTCTCTCCAAAGCTAACACACATACATACTCGTATACTTAGGTTTTCTAACTATTAAGCATATATGTTAGCCTTACGTTAATAAGGTCTCCAGCTTAAGTAGGTAATAATCTTCCTGCGCCTCCAATATCTTAATTATAGTTTCCTTATCAATACCTGTTACTCTATGAATGTACTCTACCAAGGACTTAAACTCGTAATCTCTCTCCTTCAAGGACACCAATTTAGGTCATTATATGCTTCATACTTAATTATATAAGGTTTAAGTTTGATGTCGCGCTATCAATCCCTACCAACATCAGTTACTCCTTAAGAATGACCTACCTACGTATGCTTAAGTTTTTAAGCTACCTATACTTTACTGTTTCTTGACACGAAATGAGGACATTTATACCTCCCCCGCCTGTATATGAGGTCGATAACCCCATGTATATAGTCCCGTACGTACCCACCCCTAAGAAGGTTATTGATAAGGTCATGGAGTTAGCTGAAATTAAGCCTAACATGGTTTTTTGTGATTTGGGTTGTGGTGATGGTAGGATACTTATTGAGGCAGCTAGGAGGGGTGCTTTAGCTATAGGTGTTGAGATTAATGAGGATTTAGTTAAGGAGGCCAGGGCTAAGGTTAAGGAGGTAGGTCTTGACGGTAAGGTAATAATAACTCATGGCGATTTATTCAAGTATAAGTACGTTAGTTACGCAGACGTCATATACATGTTCCTAGACTCTAAAGGTGTTTCCCTAGTTAAGGAGCTTCTTGAGAAGTACGCTAAGCCCGGTGCTAAAGTCATATCACTCACATACCCAATACCTGGTTGGGAGCCCGAGAAGGTGGTCACTGTTAAGATGCTCCTTGAGGATAGAACACTCTACATATACAGGGTTAAGGGAGGCGTAAGTGAGGTTAAGGAAGCTCTAAGGACAACTAGTGAGTATGTAGGTGGAAGTACTAGTGAGGTTCGTGAATCTATAGAGACCGAAGAGGTAATAGTTACTAAGCCATCTAAACCTAAGAGTTTGGGTGAGGAGATTAGAGACATACTAAAGTCCTTATGCGGTAGGTATGGCGTTGAGTTTAGTGATGACTTAACATTAAGGGAAATCCTACATGCTCTAGAACCTCACTTAGAGCGTAAGCATTACGAACTAATTAACACCTTAATAAGTAGTTACGAAAGGTATCTGTACGCACGCAGAGGTTACGGTGAGAATGAATTAAGAGAACTTATTAAGGAGATTAAACGTAAGTTAAAACTTCATTAATTATTCCAACCATTAAGTATATGGGCTAGAATGGGTTTAGGTGAATATACAGCCTTAATAATTAAATTAGTAATTAGGAGGGGCTTACTTACATCAATATTAGCCTCATTCTTCATACTAGCATCGATACTCACGGTGGTTTACTTACTAATTAATTACGTAACCTACGAGAGCGAAGCCCTAGCCAGTAACTTAGCTTTTAAGGAGGATTATGAGGTCAAGGTATGTAAGGTTATTGACCAATGCTCTAAGACCCTAAGTAGATTAAAGGGTTTAGGTGTGGGGTATTTAGTGCTAGGTATAGCTTACGGGATTGTATCGCTTGATAATGATACTGAGGTACATACATTAATAACATACCTCAACGGTACGTCAGGGATTAAACACCCATTAACTAAGTTACTAAAATTCAGTACTAATACGCTATCTATAGGTAAGGAACTAGCTAAGGAACTTGACTTAAGTATCAATGAATCCTTAAGAATAGGTCAAACAATTTACTTAATCAGCAATATACATAAGTTTAATAATTTCCTGGATTCGTCCATTACCATAGTTCTTAATGAATTGCCGAGAGATTGTGATTACTATGTAATTATTTATGAATATGGCGCGTTAGGTAAATCCGTCGAGGACACAGTAATTACTAAGTCTGGCTTGTTTAGTAAAATGATCTCCTCACTAAATAGGGATATTTTAAATATAGCTAAGGTATGGCTGTACCTATTCCTAATATTGTACTTAATCATTTCTGCCTTAGTTACTCATAAGTTAATCAATGAGTTAATGCCTTATCTAAAGACTGTAGCTACGTTCACAGACATAAATCCTTACGTGACCATACCTACAGCCATACTCATACTGGGTTGTGTAGGAGTTCTTTTCGGTATTTCATTGGGGGTCTTGTTAGTCGATACTTCATTATGGTTAAGTAGGTTTGTTGGGCTTACATTCATTTTAAGACCTACCTTACCCATTCATGACCTAATAGAACTTACTTTACTACCGATGCCTATAGTCTTTACTTCCTCACTATTAACGGTCAAGGCCTTAGGTGTAGCTAAGTATGGGTCTTAACCTAATCACTTACTTAGTAAAGGTCTTAGGTAAGCATACATTGATTTACGTATCCGTAATAATAGTGCTTACTTCATCATTCACTTACTTTGTTTCCTCATTAACTAATAGTAGTTACGAAGTAATGCTTCACGGCTTAAGTCCTGAAGGTATTAATACATTAGTAATCTATAGTGGGTCCGCATCAACACCATTTACGGGACTTATTGATTATAGGCTTAAAGATAAGTTAATCAACGTTAGCGGGGTTAAGATCACGTGGGCTGAGATACTAACCCCGGTATTAGTTAATGGTAATCACTTAGTCATCCTTAGGGGTGTGGAGACCGAGGGGCTAAAGTACTTAAACATAAACATCAATAGCTCCGATTACTTTGCGGTGTTAGCTGGGTGTAGATTAGTTAAGGACTACGGGCTGAGTGTTGGGGATAAAGTGATTATTTACTCATTATTTTCTAATATACCTATTGAGTTACGTATAGTTGGTGTAGTATGTAAAGACCCTTATAGTAATGAATTAGTGACTACATTAGATGTGGCCCGTTATGTAAGAGGTGTACCTGCTAGTGAGGTAACGTTAATTAGGGTTATTTACGATCCCAAAGAACTTAATACTGATATGCTTATGAAGTTACTTAATATCGAAAAGCCGCCCACCAAGCCAGCACCACTACCTACATATCTGCTTGAGCATGCCGCTATAGTACTTACTAAGGCTAAAGGGGGTGCTTACGTAGCTACACCTCAAGAACTTACAGACATATACTTAAACAGGTTCGGACTTTCTAGGGATATGTTCTTTATCTCCTCAATACTTATAGTGGCTCTATTGTCCTACATAATGTATGTTTGTGGTTCTACGGTTATGGCTTTAAGGAAGGGTGAGCTAGCCATACTTAACTCTATAGGTATCTCCACAGTTAAGGTGAAGGCATCACTACTTACGCTATTTATCCCATTAGCGACCGCCTCAATACTATTAGGTATTTACTTAGCTCCGTTCATGGGGAGGTTATGGTACTTAACCATAGTAGGGTATGAGTTAAGTATTAAGCTAGATGCCACATTAATAATTGCGCAGGTAGTTACTCAGTCCTTAGCATTTACTTTAGGTATACTTAACTATAGGGTAGGTGATTAGTCAGTAATGCTTAGTAAGAGAACTAGCTTACTACTCATCGCCATCACTACAGTGTTCCTAATTAAGTTAATGCCGGCAATACTGACTCAAGAGCCGTTTTCAATAGATGCATGGCCATTAATAAGTCAGGTGGTTAAGTTACTTAATAACCCATCAACACCCATATTTAATGATTTAGTCTTCGATAAATACAATAATCATTGGCCCGGCTCCATCCTACTCAGCGCTATGACCTCATTAGTGCTGGGTATTGAGCCTATTAAGTTAATGTCCTTTTTATCACCTATTGTTAATGGTCTAGGTTTATTGATACTTGCGGTACTGATTAAGAAGTTCGTTAAGGATTCATCAATACCTTACTTTGCAGTACTACTTACAGGTTTAACACCTTCATTAGTTATATTTACTTCAGGGGTTACTAAGGAGACATTCACACACCCATTACTTTTTACGGCTATATACGTATCGTTCGTAAGTAATTCATTATTATTACTCACGTTAACCCTCATTAGTCTCACAATATATCATCACTTAACATCGTTAATTTACCTACTTATAGCCTCATCAGTTATTGCGCACGGCAAGTTAGTTCATTTTATTTTAGGTAGGCCTAGCGGTATTAAGGTAACCCCATACCCTGTAATAATAATGGTTACATGCTTAGCTACATATTACTTAACTCTATGGTCACCTATACTTAAGCTAGATGTAGGTGTGGGTGATGTGGTTAAGTTGGCTATGTATGTATTCCTACTTAATCTAATAATGTTTTTAATAGCTTTCAAGAGGGATGTTAGGGTTTCACCGTTAGGTATCTCAGTTTCGTTACTCGTATCATTAGGGGTCTCGTTACTTATGTATAAGGGTATTAATGAGTCCTTAGCCTCCGGTATACCTCCATTAGGTAATAGTGCGGTACTTTACTTTACGCCTTTAATGGCGGCCCCACTAATATGTTACATATCTCTTAAGTACTTAGCTAGGGAGCTACCTACAAGTATGTTACCCTTACTCACTGGTTGGTTAGGTGGTGTTGCTGGATTCCTTATCTACGCGTTATTAGGTGGCCACCCATTAGGTCCATCAATAGTTCATAGGGTTCTTAACTTCTTACTTATACCTACGTCAGTACTTTACTGCTTTATAGCCTTAGCTAAGCACAGATTAACTAAGTTAGTGGTTGTGTTTACGTTATTAGTTAGTTTAGTATCTAGTTCCTTATGCTTACTTAATATAGTTAATGGGTCTGATACCGTGTCTTGGTATTGGAAAAACTCCGTAAATGAGTTCTTAGGCTATGAGTTCTTAGGTAGATATGCCCACGGTTGTGTCGTTGGCGATTTAAAGGTTAAGTACTTTATGGAGTACTTCGATGTATCCGTAAATACCTACATGGTTAAAGACTTCATCATTAATGGTAAGACAGTATGTAATTGCAGTTACGTAATTACTAATGAGAACCTTAATAAAGGGTTCTTAATAGGGTTAAGCACCGTAATTAAGTTATTAAGCAATGAGGGCATCCACGGTAAGAGCTTAATATATATGTCTCCAGTACTTAAAGTTATCTATGGGTGATGGGGCCTCTTTGACTAACGCAGTACTTGAGTTAAGGGGTGTTTGGTGTAGGTATGGTGGTGAGTACGTGCTTAAGAATGTAGGGCTTGAGGTACGTAGTGGTGAATTCGTATGTGTTAGGGGTAGGAGCGGTGTTGGTAAGACAACATTAGCTAAGGTCGCTGCACTCATCTTACGCCCTGAGAGAGGTAAGGTCTTTTTTAAAGGTATCGATGCTACTGACTTAAGCGATAGAGTTAGGTCAGGGCTTAGGCTAAAGGGTATAGGTTACATTCCCCAGAGCCTTGACCTCATAGATCAGTTAACGGTCATTGAGAATATCGAGCTACCCATGGCTGCTTTAGGAGTCCCTAAGAAAGTTAGGAGGGCTAAGGTCCTTAAGCTTATGGAGTTACTAGGTCTTTCAGGTCTTGAGTATAGGTACCCTAATGAGTTAAGTGGTGGTCAGCAGCAGAGGGTAGCTATAGCTAGGGCGTTAGTTAATGACCCTGTATTAATAGTTGCTGACGAACCTTTCTCAAACCTCGATGAATCAACCACGGCCAAGGTGCTTTCACTACTTAGAACATATTTAAGTAAGGGTACGGCCATCGTCATGACAACAACGGAATTAAGTACCCCGTACCCATGTAATAAAGACTACATATTGGAGAATGGTGATTTAAGGTTAAAAACTACTTAGTTTGTATTCGGTTAAGCCTTAAACTCTCTCTTCAATACTAACGTAATTATTACTGCGGCTACTGTGATCAGGACCACCAGGGCTACATACTCTTCAGGTATTGGTGTTGGGTTCTGATTTAGTAGGAATACTGTACCTGCGTATGGCGCGTCAAGCCCTGCCTCCTGCCTTTCGATACTCCATCCCTCGCTAATGCCTCCCACATCAACTGGGTTGGATAGGTATGTTGAGGTACCATACCATGCAGCATCAACAACTATTAAGAACTCAGGGTCGTAGGGGCTTGCCTTAATCAGTAGTACTTCATCACCTGAATCATCTAGGTTCCAATCACCCGTGAATTTATCAGTTAATACCTTAACCATGTTAGGTACTGTCGGGTCACTATCCACTATCTCGTAATTTGGTTTGAAGTCATAGACCTCATAGAATGCAGACGCATCGTAAGCAACTATGATGTATGAGTTGGCTGGTAAGACTGCACCCTCGGGGAACGCGTATAGTCCTTCGTCATCGCTGAACACGTTATCTATGTCACCGATCCTATACAGCGTGAGGTCTATGTCTTCATTTGTTGGGTTATATATCTCTACCCATTCATAGGTAGGTGTTCCTGAGTTGTCTGGGTAGAACATTACTTCATTGATTACTGGGTATGTTGCTGTCCATGTGGTTGAGTAGTATTTGTTGAAGAGGGCAGTAATGTAGTCAGCTACTTGCTTAGCTATGCCGTTAGTTGCGTCTGGGTCGCGTATGATTAGGACGTACTCATCATTCTTAGTAACTCCTGTTGTCGTTGGGTTTAAGCTACCGATGACTGCTACCGTATCGTCCATCGAGAATATCTTGGCGTGTAAGCTGTATTTATGTAGGCTAAACGCTACGTCAGCGCCAGCATCAAGTAATTCGTAGGCCGCCCTACCATTCGTATCTAGGTTCATCCAGTGATCAAATACTGCCTTAACATCTATGCCATTACTCTTAGCGTACTCTATCGCGGATATTATTGGCTGAACCGCCCACCCAGTAGTGAATATGTAGTGCGCTAGCCTAACGTTAGATGTTGAGCTACTTATGTAGCTAGCTATGACATTAGCAACCCTATTCTTATCACCGTAGTCTTGAGGGCAGAAGTAGCCTTCAATAGTGATTACCCTGCCTTGGTAGTTTATGAATGTTAGGAAGCTATGGTCCTCGTACTTATCGGTGTGGAAGTTACCTGCCCACATATGGTTGAACTCCCCCTTGAAGAAGTAGGCTAATGCCTTACTCTCTATGTAGATGGCTGTATTGTTATTCTTGGTAAAGTCATCTTCAATAAAGTTTACTGTAGCGGCAAGTACCTTAGATGAGTCTACAACCACGAACTTATCATGCATTGAGTAGTCGGTATTGGCATCATCAATAACCTCAACACCTCCGCCCTCAAGTATACTTCTCGCATCGGAATTACCAGCGCTATCATCCATTATGACCTTAACATCTAGGCCTGCAGCCTTTTTCTCTACAAGCTTATTAGGTATTTGAGTACCTCTCCAATAAGCCACAGCGGCAAGTATCTCATTCTGAGCATTCTCAAGTAGGTCATTAACTATGAAGTCGAGGTAAGCCTCACCATCCCTAGGTAGGAAGAATAACTTAATGCCCTCATCACCCACATACTCACTATCCGGTAGTACTATTAGGGCCTTAAGGTCTTCCTCACCATCGGAGTAATCCTTAAACACAACTAACCATTGATTTACCGATGATGCTAGCCCGTGTGCTTCTTGATCCCCAGTCCACGAGATTAATACCCCCTGCTCTATAACGCTAGGTTGATCGCTAGGTGATGCTCCAGGGTCGATTATGGCGTAGTATACGTCTTCATCTATGTTCACGGCAGTCCAAACAGCAATTACCTTACCGTCGGTTAGTGAATAAGCGAGTAGTGGGTGATTAGGTTCTGTGAGGGGAGTTATAGATACGGTACTGTAGTCCCATGTACCCGGGTCTATATTGGCTATTACGATACTATCTGACGTAGCCCAAGCCATCATAACCCTATCACTAAGTGTTATAGCGTATGGGTGCTTACCCTCACCAACGATCTCGGTAGTAACAACGTTTCCATCCCCATCGATAACTGCATAACCAACTGACGAACCACTAACGAAAGGCAGTATGAAGTAGTTACTGCCATCAACACTTATGTAGGCCCCCTTAACGCCGGGGAATTCCTCCTCATTAGGGTCATCATAAACAGTTACGTCATTAACTATGACACTTGATGTAGTAACTATAGCTATCTTAAGATCGGGTCTATACTCATTAGAATCCCAAACCCTATAAGCTATTAACGCGGATTCATAGCCACCTATACAGGTCATTACATCGGCCTTCTTATAATAAAGATCTGTGTAGGATACTGTTAGGATGCTCCCCCTATAGCCTGAGCGGTCTACACTTCTGGCCTCGATTTTCTCCCCATTACTTGTGTACCAGAATATCATGAACTTATCCTCACTCTCTATGTAGCAAGCCTTACTATACTCCTCGTAAGATCCCTGCTGGTAAGCTATTGGTTTAGTCCATAAGTGATTGCCCTCATAGTCGTAGGCCACCGCCTTAACATCGTATAGGTAGTCTGAGTCCCAGTACTCTGTCCACGTAACTATGAACCAATCACTACCTGCTGCTATGGAGTCTATTCTAGGTATGTTGTACCTATAGTAAACACGCTTAACCATCATTGAGAGGCTTTCAGCGCCGTCGCTTAAACCATCAAGGTCTAGAGGCTTGTAAACCCCTATATAGACCTCCTCATTTCTTTGATATGCCTCAGTCCTCATCCATGCAGTAACGTATGTTGAGCCATCAGGGCTTACAGCGGCAGCATCACTATACCAACCCGCGAACGGGTAATCATAGGGCTCACCGATATACTCGCCAGGAACTTTCAACGTATATATACTGGTATCAACACTAAACCAAGCCTTAGTCTCAGGCAGCTCGCTTAAGTCAGCATCTAAGACATTCACCGCCAGCACACCCGTGGAGAGAAGTAAAGGAATCAGTAGCAATAAGGTAAGTAAACCTCTTAGGTATCCCATAATCAAACACCAAGAAAGATTTACAGTAAAACCTAAGAGTCTTGCTGTGCACCTACCCTAAATAAAGCGTTGTCAACAGGTAATATATATAGTTAAATTACCAGAGTATAGAATGTGGTCGGGAATAGTGCTCACTAGAGCCCTATTCCCCTTAATCCTTTAAGCCCTATTCTTAACGTGCACAACCA
>CAZFJX010000005.1:0-14377 GCA_964519505.1 uncultured Desulfurococcales archaeon | reverse complement strand
GTGCACAACCACAAAACCACTGGTTCGTAACTTTAGGAACCTCGTATAGTGAGGATGGGTACGTTACAGTATATGGTTTAGACGGTTACCTATATACCTTAGGTGTGTACAAGAATGACTTCTTCGACTTCTTCATAGCTAAGCTAAACCCTGATAATGGGGACTTAATATGGGCTACTACTTTCGGTACTGACCTCAGGGATGAATTTAGCGATGCTATACTAGCTTCTGATGGATTTATATATGTTGCTGGCTATACTAGGAATGCTGATTACCAAGCACTTATAGTGAAGGTAAACCCTCAGGATGGTAGTGTTGTTTGGGCTAAAACCTTCGGTGGGGCCGACGCCTTAGATAGTTTTCGTTATTACCGAAGGCCCTGATGGGTACCTATACGTTACTGTACACTACCTTCTACGGCGCTAGTGCTTACGATGTTTACGTAATATTATTCTCCGCTAACATAGCTAGCCAGCTAGACTGAGTAGGTGGTGAGGGTTAGTATCCTGTGAAGATATTTGAACGCCCCATCAACACCCACAACATTCTCATCACCAATAACGTTTGAGAGTCATAAAGCCGTCGATAGTAATGTCCCAATACCTATTCCTGAGCTCACGGTAGTCGGGTTAGTCGCGTTACTGACTGCTTTAACCGTATATGCAGTCCTAAAAAGAGGGTCAAGTAAGGGCTGTGAGAGGTAGATATAAATTACTTAACTTAACGCATATTTTAACTGGGTGTATTTTCTCCATGTTGCTATTGTCGCCATAAGCACCGTGAATACTGTGAGGGACGTTATTATCGGTTCTAACCTAATACCCCACGGTGTGTAGTTGAGTATAAGCCCTATTAGTGGAACTACGGCTAGTGATAAACCTATGCTTAAGGCAAGCCTCTCTAGCGGGCTTAGATCCTCCTCCTTAGGGTATAGAGCCTCTATTAAGGATGCTCCGGGGAGGTATAGAACGAATAGTGACCCAAGCACGTACCTTAAGTAGGTTAAGTACTCAACGTATGTTGAGAGCGCTATAGTGATTACTGTGAGCATTACTAAGGATACCGTGGTCCAGTACCATAGGCTATAATCAAGCCTTCTCAAGTACTCTATGTAGTCCTTAGGTGGGTTTGGGTCGGTAAGTCTTAACTTACCATCACACCACTCCTTATAGACCTCTAGGGCGGCCTTAAACCTACTTAACCCCTTACCATACATCCTCCTCTTCACGTACTCCTCAAGTGTTAGTTCCTTAGACCCCTTACTCACGGCGGTATCACCTCAGTAACGTTCACGTATAGATGCACCCACTTACCGTCATAGACCCAGTCATTAACTGCAGTATCATACCTCCATAACTCAAAGACTATAGCTACATTAACACCTGTCTCATTAAGAGTGAAGGTCACTTTCCTCGTCACGTTCATGTTATTACCGAGAACTACGCTGAAGCTAAGTATTGTTGGTGAGTTTAGTGGGGTAGTGTTTGTTGGTAGGTTATCTTTAGAGCCTAACTTCATCCTTATCTGAAAGAGACCTACCTTACCTAGGTGGTTATCTACAAATATACATAGGGTTACTGGCTCACCAACTATTATGTGCCTAGGGTACTCACCTATCTTGCACTGAGCATCTAAGAGACCTATAGCTGTGAAGGGCTCGATACTATGCGGAATTACCTGGGCTATAGCGAACACAGAACCAACGACCGTGATTGCTAAGATAACAGCGAATACCTCCTCATCAAGCCTCACTTCTTAACCACCCACCTCCTCCTATACTTAAGCCATAAAGATATGTAGACCCTAGGTAGGAGTAAATACGTCAATATGGGTATCGAAGCTAAGATAGCTACCTTAGTAACTAACGTTACATCCCTCCAGAACTTAAAGCTAGGTAATTCACCCCTCAACTCACTAACCTCTAACTCAATATCCCTAAGCCTATCCATAGCTTTAGTAAGGCTCTCAGTAGTGTTTTCCTCTATGAGGGTGAGCACATCATTAAGCTCACTAACTATTAACGAGACATTCATACCTTCAGAACTTAACTCCTCGACATATCGGAATAACTCAGTAAACTTACCCCAAACTTCCTCATATGAGGTAACGCCATATTCAGCGTGGGCTACGTAAGTACATAGGACAGAACAAACATAGAGAATAACCACTAATAACGTGAGGGGCCTCCTAACATTTAGTACCACTTAAGCACCACCTCTACGAATGACGGACCTACGTCTAAGTTTACTTATTAATGAGTATCCATAGGTAAGTGCTGCGTATGTGAAAATAAGGATTACGAAAACGACATTTAACGTAGCCACCATACTTAAAATCCTCTCCGTACTTCTGCTAGACCCACTAATAAGTTCGGGCTTAACTATATTCTTGAATAACTCCTTTAGCTTAATGACCTCCTCAGCAGGTGGTGACTCAACCTTACCTAAAGGCTTAATTAATGATAACCTAACATAGCCTAAATCAACCTTACCACCGAAGTTTATAGGTATAGTCATTATCAGGAAGGCCAGTAAGAAAGCCCTACCGTACTTATCTGTGTAGAAGACATATGTTAATGTTGATTTTCCTAAGCCCTCATTCCATACCCTCAATACTTTAAAGCCCTGGAACGTAAGGCATACCCACCAACCATGAAACCTAGTAGCTGTCTCAGCAAACTCTACGTAACCACTGACTACGGTCTCGTTATACCTAAGTACTACACTCTTGACCACGGTACTACCAAGCAACTTAACTAGCCAAGGAGCGTCTATGCTCCTAATTACCTTAACATCATCATTAAATACTATCCCTGTTACGTTATTCATGACATACTCGTATGAGTAGGTAGCTAAGCTTAACCTCTTACCACCCTCAGCCTCTATAGGTACTGTCGATAGTGTAGCCATTATTATGGATGCTATTATAGCGAATGAGGCTATCAAGGTCATAACATTCCTATGTTCTCTAGTACTCCATACAACTTCCTTAACCTTCCTCGCTCTTGCCCTACCTACTTTAGTTACCTTAGTTATTACGTAGAAAGCAAGTAGTGTAGCTATACTTACGTAGATTAGTGAAGGCACTGAATGAAATAGTGTTAAGGCGGCTTCAAGACCCCAATACTTAGCCGCCATGACGACAAGGAATACACGTAGTATATTGCCTGCGAAAGCTATTGAGGAGCCTATCACTATGCTTAGTAGTACAGCGAAGAACCTCCTCTTTAGAGACCCCCCTTGAGTTATGGCTACATATATTATTAGGGGGATTATAGCCATGATAGAGCTTAAGCTAACTATACCGCTACACGCAGTAGCTATCTCAAACACTATCCTATCTCCGGAAGTACTAATGACCTTAAGGATGATCTTATTGCCTTGAGCAATAAGTTCAGACCCTGTTAAGTAAGCAACTATCCTACCTACCTTATCAGATAGGAATAGCGATATCTTAGCCATTAACTCCTGGGGTGGTGGTATGATGAGTATGAGCGTTAACAGGGGTAGGAGTAGTTCCCTAAGACCTGCCTTAGTATAAAGTAAGGTAGCTAAGCACCAGACAAATATGACCATAGATACTGTCTTAAACATTAAGCTAGCTGAAGGGAATAGTACGGCTAAAGCATTAAACATTAATGACGTAAGCGCGAGAAGGGCTATGGCGAATACCTTACCAAGGCTTAACTCACTAGATAGGGGGGCTTTACTTGACTTTAACGCTAGTATGAAGAAGAATATTACTAAAACAACGAAGAGGTAGCTATACTCCTCAGTAAATATGGCTTGAAACAGCTCCTTAAGTACGTCATGGTAGTTATACCTTAACCCAACACCTATAGCCGTAACGAACGTTAAGGCACCTACAGCGTATGTTAGTTCCTTAGCCTCCTTAATCAATACGCCATCACCGTAAGCAATCTCTGAGTAGCTTCCCTAAGCTCCTGGAGTGTAAGTACCTTAGGCGCTACATATTGATGACCTAACTCACTTAGCTTATACTTAAGGTATGAGTACCTAAACGCTGTTGGCTTACCGTTTATTATGGTGAAGGTTACTGGGCTATTAATTCTTAAAGTACTAAGTATGCCTAGTATCCTATTAGTGAATTTTTTAGAGACCTTCTTAGCTACCTTAACTAAGCTTATATCCATTTCCATTAACTTAACTAGTTTTTCATGACTTAAAGCCTTACCCATACTGATGTAATTAAACTCGGTATATATGTTACGCTTCTTAAACATATTGACTATAGCCGCAAGTACATCGATAGCCCTACCATGAATTATTTCTAGGCGGTCGTTAGGTAAGACAAAGAATGTTACTACCTCATCTTCAGGTCCCGTAACTGCCTTCTTAACGAGTGTTGCTAAGGAGGTGTAAGCGAGCCTATCTAATTCCTCGGGGCTTGACGCTATGAGGTCAATAAACATTACTAAACCACCAGCACCCCCACCGCCTCCACTAACACCACCAGCTACGAACTCCTTAACGACTAATTCACCCTTAGAAGCACTCTTCTTCCAGTGAATCATCTTCATATCGTCACCAGGAACGTAGTACCTAGTACCGAAGTACTCACCTCTCCTCTTCTTTAGTTGAGCACGTGGGTGTAGCCTGACGTACCTAACACCTCTAATGACCTCAGCACCAACCTCACCACCCAAGCCAGCGCCACGTA
The DNA here is from genome assembly GCA_964519505.1 of uncultured Desulfurococcales archaeon. Classification (GTDB taxonomy): domain Archaea; phylum Thermoproteota; class Thermoprotei_A; order Sulfolobales; family CAZFJX01; genus CAZFJX01. The sequence continues at coordinate 9,697 of CAZFJX010000005.1, read as the reverse complement.
TGCCGAAACCAGTACCGCCTCTACCTGCCTTAAGGGTCCTACCTGAATAAGCACCACCTAAGGGACCACCAATAACCTCAATAATACCCTTCAACCCCGTCTCTACAATCTTAATGGCGACCTTAACTGAAGGTACTACATTAACTTTAATAACATACCTAAACCTCCTTACAGCTAATCCATCAAGGTCCTCAGTAACAACGCTTACTAAGAGATCTTGGTAACCGAGTCTTACTGATGTGTAAGGTACGGTAAGTAAGGTCTCTCCCTGAACCTCATGTACTTTAACATAGCCCTTAGTTAATACATAAATGCGTATGGGGGTCTTAGACCTAATACCAAAGTCTATACTGATTCTCTTACCCACAATGGCAATGACGTCCTCCCTAGGCGGCTCTATACTGACCTTACCTAACTCTAAGTACTTGCCTAAACACCAAGTAATTAATGAGAACGCTATAAGTATGTAAGCTAGGAGTGATGTAGGGCTTAAGAGTATTGAAGGAATTAAAACAACTATAACCTTAACCACGTTCTGCGCTGCCGTACCTAAAAATTCACGTAAGTCACCCACCCTTAACGTCGGGTTAAAGTTTAGTGGGTATAGAGCTATCATGGGCAACATAGACATTAAGAAGAGAGGGTCGCGACCCAGATAGAGGATCGTAACAGCTATTAATGAAGTAGACAAACGTGTATTCCCCGCCATGACTAGTAAGGGGGTTAATGTAAAAACTAGGGATGTAGGGGTCTTACTGAGGAATGCATATAACGCTGCAAATGCCGCTATATACAGCGAGCTAAAGTAGAGTACAGGCTTAGGCCTACCTACCCACGGAGTCTGAACTAATGAAGATATTATAGATAAAGCCACCAGTATGGCTACTAAGGTTAGCTCATGAACCTTCTCCTTAACTACAAATATACCTAACTTAACCCTATCCAAGGGCGATAACCTTAAGTGAGAAACATCTAGGAATAAGGTCCTATTACTTACTATTAGCTTGAGCAGTAAGTTGTTACCTAACTCCATCATTGAGTTAATGAATATGTCTGAATCAGCAATAACGAATATCTTACCACTACCACAACTTGCGTAGGCTATTATTGGGAATGGTCCTTGAGGCTCCTCAATCTCCTTAGTTAAGTTATTATTCAGATCTAAGTAAGAGAACTTAGAGGATGTACCAATAACTACCCAAGAGTCACTAATTATATCTAGTGATGATGGAACATTAGCGTAGGCCACTAATGAGGTATTATCTATAGTTATGTTTATTTTGGGTATTAGCTGTGAACGATACTTAAATGCTGGGTCAAGAACCGTTAAGTTAGTTATCCTAATGCCGCCTATTAGCTTATTAAGAGCGTCATTAATTACGCCTGTGTCATCAGCTACGATTACTAAGCCACCCCTAAGTAAGTACTCGGTCAGTGCTTCAATCTCGTCACGCGATAACTCCTTCTGAGGTATGAGTAGTATGGCTGTGTCATTACCTAAGTCACTTAGTGATTCATAGTCAGTTAGTATTTTACTACCTAACTCAGTTATTTTTGAGAGACCGTTCCACCCATAGTTATATATGCTGTAGTCAGTAGTTGTTGGTGCGTACTTTATAAATGTAAAAGTAAGTACTAAGGCTAATATAGCTAGTAGGGACAGTACCGCCTTAGCCTCCCTCCCCCTCACGCTTAATCACCTTAAGCAACTTCCTAGCCTTATCGATTTCTTCATCACTAACCCCATAACGTGAGTATAGGTCATACTCAGTTAGGTATGTTAGTTCAGTAAAGGACTTCTTAATTCCCTCACCCACTCCCGCACTACTTAACTTACTTAGGTACTCACGAAGGGTTTCTGAAGGGCTAGGCTCACCAACATACTTAGCCACCACGCTTAATGCCTCACTATATATGCCTAGAATACGTGAGACCCTAAACTTAATTCCCCTTAAAACCTCAAAGAATATCGGACTTACCTTCCTCTCAATAACCCTAATTTTCCCTGAGGCCCTACGTAATGCCCACCCTATTCTAGACCTAATGGCCTCTTGAATAGCTATAAGCCCGGGACCCGGTGTGTAAGCAAGCATTACTAAGGATAAAGCCAGCACAACCAGCAACGATACCGGGTTAATCACTAAGAAACCCTTACTGAACTCATACTCAGCACCTGTGGCCCTATCCCTAATAACTATAGTTGCTGTATGGAAGTCCATAAGTATTGAGAACGGAGCTGATATAGTTAAATTAAACTCAGGCGTATTAGCCTTAAACACCTCATGACCATCTATAAGTAAGGAAACCTCAGTATAATTACTCCACCTCCACCCAAGCACTTGTGCCTCAACATAGACCCTACCTAGAGGAAATATAGATATATAATCCATAATGAGAATTATAGTAGGCACCCTCTTGGAAACACCGATAGCGCATGAGTACCTAAAGTCTGAGTAAGGACCTATAGACTCAACAATAAATGAGAGAGTATGGTAGCCTAATGACAAATTATACCACGGAACAACAACCATCGAGGCGCCTGGAGATAATGCAGTATTATTTATGAGTAGCACACCATCTAAAAAGACAGACATGTTCAGGACTTCATCAACGTTTGAAGTTATGTTTATATATGCATCATCACCGTAATAGACGCTTGTAGGGCAATCAATAGTTATCTTAAGTTTTAGATACTTAACTATCACCGGTACTTCAGTATATCCTAAAACCTTACCATCCTTAATGTAATACGCATATACCCTGCCCTTAAACACTAAGTTCCCTGTTGTGAGGACTAATGCCTTTACCTCATTAAATGTAGGCACCTTAAGTGCAGTCATGAATGCCCCATATTTATTAGGTTTTACATTAACCGTACTTACGTAGCCCGATATAGATAACCCTATAGTCACAGAACCATTAGTAACAGGCCTCCCCTCAGCATCCTTAATGAGGCCGTAGACAATTAACGATTCACCGCCCAATACCTCATCAGCGCTTAACCTAAGCTCTATATAAACCTCCTCTAACTTACCATAAGTCTCAACAGCCGTTATAATCCTTAACGCCCTAAGTCTTAATTCATTAATATATTCATCAAGCTTTATCTTTAAGTTCTGAACTTCACGTTTTAATTTAAACCTAAGTACAGGGTCCTTAAGTGTTTTTAAGGAGTAGTCTATGTATCTATCAATCAAACCTTCATCAATGAGGTCATACTTTATAGAGAATAACATAATTACATTACGTTTTAAACTCTTTACTAACTCCTTTGATTCATTAATTAAATTCAAACTCAGTAACAACTTAATATCATTAATCATTAGGGATATATTACGTATTAAATATGTTATGTTATTTAAGCAATTAATTACCTTCATATGCATGTACGTTATGTCTTTAGGTACGTAGAGTGCTGATAATTCCTCTAACGCCTTATGGGAAGACTCAAAATCATTACTTAATATACTAGATATAACTACGTTCAGCAAGGTTATTGCGGACTCACCATCGAACTCCTCATTAACTCCCCACGGATTAATTTTCTTAGGTAGGGATGCTTCAGTAATACCGCACGTAATTAGTATTAATATGGAAAGCACTAACAGCGTCGTTTTCGATGCTCTTATGGTCTTATATAACACTTAATCACCCACCAAACACTATGTCTAGTGGATGTTGGGTTGGGAATATTATTTTCCATATTCTATAGCTAACAATCACTACAAATATTATTAAGAATACTGTAGTCAATATCTTCATACCTCTACCCCTAACCTCAGCCCCGTAACCTACGAGTCCTGTAGTTACGAAGTATATCAGTATTGTTAAGGACATATAGACATCTATCCTTCTCTCACCAATAAGGACTAATGCTAAGTTAGCTATAGTTATGAGGCACGCATTCATCAGTACATAGAGATCCTCCTGCTTCATGAAACCACCAACACCTGCAATTCTAAATCATTGAACGTGGCCTCCTCCCTAAGAAGCACTACATGCTTATTTAAGGCTTGAGATATGGTAGTGACTGCTAGTAGTGATATTGGTGATAGGGGTTTCTTAAGGAGGTCAGTGAGATGTGGGTTTATGCTCATTATTAGTACCCTTAAGTGATTACCCTCGGCGAGTACCTTAACTGATGAGGCTATACCGTAATCACTAACTATTAGGGTATTTAGTAAGGGCTCTAAGGAGTTTAGAGGTATTCCAGACTCAACAATTAGCTTAGGTATCTCCATAGATACGTATGTGCTTCCATCATCACTAATACCCACGAGAGGTGCAATGTCCTTAGGGGTTAATACATGACTTACATCCTTAGTTATAACTAAGTATGAACCACCGCCCCCCTTAGGTATTACATGTATTACGTGGTTAAGTAATTGAGTATCCTCAATAACCTTCATGATGGCTGATCTCATAAGTTCTGAGTAGGTCTTAAGAAACTCAATGCTTGGCTCCCTATGGGTTAGTCCAAGTACTAGACATACTATACTGAAAAGAGCTATTGATGACGCTATACCTATTAAGCTATACTCACCTAAATTCCACCCAAAGATACCCGTAACTAAGGCTAGCACCATCAGGTTAAGCCCTATGAGGACGAACTTAGGCTGCATACGTAATCACCCATAGGAGCGCCGCCCTACATACGGTGTCTATCGTTATGGCGTGACTTACGTACCTACCTGAGAATGCCTTAATTAACGATAGAGCAATCACGTACATAGTTAATAAGGGTACATGGTGGTATAGTGATGCTATAGATAGTGAAGCTATCAACGAGTTAACTAACTCACCATTACCTATGTAGGTAATGAATAAGTACTCACATACGGGCCCCATGGCTATGTAAGGAATGTAGGGTATATCTAAGTATAGAGCAACAGCAACCACTAGGATACTTACAGGGATTATGTAGCCCCACTTAACATTCCTTAATTCACTAGAAGATGTTAAGGGCACTATGTAAGCCGACGTAAGTAGTATTATCGTGAGTGCTAAAAAACTAGATAGCTCAATACCTACTAAGCCCATGAAGTAATCTTGAACCAGTATCGCTAGAGGTAAAGGCCATAGGAGTAAGCGCTTCATACCCCTAACGTAGAGTATGTAGTGTATGTTTATTAAGGCGATTAAGTATATGGCCAAAATTACGTAATGGTATGGTGTCCCAGTAAGTGATAGTAAGTGTGAAGTAAGTATGAGCGCTGGTACTAGGGCTATTAGGGTTAACTCAATACCTACATATCTATACGTCAAGACACTCACTCCTTAGGTACCTTAACCCTCTTTAAAGCCTCCTCAACAATATCTGAAGGTGTTATTCCTTCAGCCTCAGCTTCAGGTGATACCCCTATCCTATGCACTATGGCTGGCTTAGCTAACTTCTTAACGTCGTCAGGTATGACGTAGTCCCTACCTTCGTAGGCTGCATATACTCTAGCCATCCTAAATAGGTGTATTGAAGCACGGTGGGAGGGCCCGTAAACTACGTGTTTATGTCTACGTATGTAGTTCGTGAGGTCAACTATGTACTTAATAACCCTATCACTAACGTAAACCCCCTGACGTATTGCCTCAATAACCTTCATAACCTCCTCAAGCTTAAGTACGGGTTTAACCCTTTCAGCTATGAGCATGTCTGACTTACCAACCATCTCGAACTCTTCCTCAGGCCTATTGTAGTGGCTAAAGGCGACTGCTGAGAACCTATCGGTTAATGTCTCGGTAAGTGAGTAAACACCGGTACCTACGTCTGGAGGTACTTGGGTTGCTATTATCATGAAGGGCTTAGGTATCTTATACGTAATTCCATCAACAGTTACTTGACCCTCCTGCATAGCCTCGAGAAGGGCTGATTGAGCCCTAGGTGTTATCCTGTTTAACTCATCAACCATAACTACATTAGCGAATATGGGCCCCTTAACAAACCTTACCTCACCACCCATAGTGTATATGTGGAAGCCCGTGATGTCCGTAGGTAGTAAATCAGGATTACCCTGAACTCTCTTAAAGACACCCCCAATCGCTCTAGCAATGCTCTTAGCTAGTAATGTCTTGGCAGTACCTGGAAGACCCTCAATAAGTACGTGACCTTCAGAGAAGAGGACGGACACGACTACTTCGATGGTGTCTCTCTTACCTATAATGACCTTACTAACCTCGTTAATAACGTTACGTACAGCCTCCTTAGCTATATCTAAGTCAATAACCCCTAGATTACCCAATTAATTAACCCCACACTACATTACTTATCTATGTAGACTTATAAAACTAGCTTAAATGTAGGTGTTCTTGAGCTTGACCAACCCACGTACTGCAACCTTTATATTTCCTCATAGCGAGGGTTAATACGCTAGTTAGTTACTACGGGTTAGCCTCATGGGCATGGATGATGTTGTGGTTGTGATACCAACGCTTAATGAGGAGAGGGCTATTGGGTTAGTTATTGAGGAATTACTTGCTCAAGGCCTTAGTAAGGGACAGATAGTCGTGGTTGATGGCCGTAGTACTGATAGGACTAGGGAGATAGCTAGGAGGAAGGGTGTTAAGGTAATAATACAGAGAGGTAGGGGTAAGGCCGACGCAATAGCTACAGCCGTTGAATACTTAGATAGTCAGGGCAGTAACTTCAAGTACGTAGTCATTATGGATGGCGACTATACATACCCAGCTAGGTACATAGTTAAGCTACTTGAACGCGCAGGTACCGATAGATGTGATGAGGTTATAGGTATTAGGGTTCGTGGTAGGGAGCACATACCTAAGGTACTTAGGCTAGGTAATTGGTTCCTCACAAAACTCTTCAACATACTCTTCGGAACTAAACTAAGAGACGTACTATCAGGTATGTACTTAGTTAAGACCAACGTACTTAAGGAGATCTCATGGGAAACGAGTGGGTTCAGTATTGAGGCTGAGATAGCTGCCCACGTAGTTTCTTCAGGTAGGGTTTGTGAGGTACCCATAGAGTATAGGGAGAGGTTAGGTAAGAAGAAACTCGGTGTTAGACATGGCTTCCTAATAGCTAAGGATATTATTAGGTTGGTATGGAGGTACAACCCAACATTCTTCATATTCGGGTTAGGAGCCCTACTACTTGTGCCTGGGTTAATCTTAGGTGGTTGGGTAGCTTACCACTACTTCTTCACAGGAATAAAGTACTATGTGAAGGGCGTCATAGCAGTGATACTATCTGTAAGTGGCTTTAACTCCCTCTTTCTAGCAATACTATCACTATACCTAAAAAGAATGGAAGATAGGCTGAAAAGGAGGTTAGCAACCCTTGAAAAATCTTTAAGGACTGAAGCAACCGCTAGGTAACTACATCACTATATCTATTAGTGGTCTTAACCTCCTATAGAACTTCCTAACCTTCTCTTCAGATACGAATGCTGTTGCTAACTCCTTAAGATCGGCCCTTGTTACAGCCCCTAACCTTATGTAAGCTAAGTAAGTCGCTACGAAGGCGGGTAAGGCCATGAACCATGGAATTCCTAAGTAATGGCATGTGAGTGCTAGTGCTGCCGGTATACCGACAATTATACCTAACTCCCTAAGGTTAATTATGAGACCTACCTTATAGGACGCTATAGCCGTATATGTAAGCCCTATGAATGACCCTATAGTGAATGCGTAGGCACTACCTAACCCACCGTACTTAGGTGTTAGTATCGTGTAGAGGACTACCCTAGGCACGTTCTGGAACAATCCTATCAGCAATATATCTAGGTACCTATCGTAAGCGTAGAGAAGACTTATTACGCTGGTGGAGAGGGATACAGGTACGGCACCTAAAAGCAAGACAGTTAATGCCGACGAAGCCTCCACGAATTCCTTACCTAGCAATGACAGTGGAAGCCAAGGATATGTGGCTAGGAAGGCAGCTACAGGCACCATAACGGCTATACTCAACCTAAAAACCCTCCAACCAAACCTCTTCCTACCATCAGACATACCCGAAAGAACAGGTATCAATAACCTAACAGGGCTTAAAGAAATCATAGTAACGAAGTTAGATATAGCAAATGCTACATAATAATGCCCCGTCTCAACAGCACCAACATAACCAAAAACAGCAAGAACACCTAGCCACTGACCAATAATCACAATAATGGAAGGAAACCAATTCACAACACCAGCCCTAAGAACATTCTTAATGGCATCAACATCGAAGGTCAACTTAAAACCTAAGTGTTTAATCACGAAGTAACCTCCTATAAAGAGCATAGATATATTAACGAATATATATCCCACAGATGCACCAACCCACCCAAAACCAAGTAGCACGAGGGAAACACCGATACAAAGTTTGAGTAAGTTACCTATTGTTGCACTTAACGCTTGAATATCAGTTCTTAGTGAAGCTATGAGGAAGGCCCTAAATATTATTGTGAACCCCAACATAACCATAAAACCAGCTACAATTAGCATCATAGGCCTTATACTACCTATACTAAAACCGTAAAGTCCTAAGAACATTAAAACAGAACCTGATAATAAGCTTAGTGTAAGGAGTAGGAACGTAGACGACCAGAAATACTTTCGAGCGGATTCTACATCATTAGCGCTAAGGAATTTACCTAGATGTCTTTGAAGACCAACACCAACACCTAAACTCAATAGACCTGTAACTAACGAGAAAACACCTACGGTAGCGCTAGCTATACCTAAAATAGCAGAACCACCAATTAAGGAAAGAACAAGCCAGTAAATAAAACCAAAGGCATTACTAATAATGGATACCATATAAAGCCAAAAACCACTACGTATAATGGGTCTTATGCTAATACCCATCTTACGTCACTACCCTAGTGTTTTCTACTGAGCACGTACATACTTAAATAACCTACCATTAAAACTTATTTGTAGAATGCTGATTATGGCGATAGAGCTTTAGCATGACGAAAATTTAAGGAATTAAAGCAAGGCATAAAGAGGGCTGGTATTTTTAGCATTAGCAAGTATAAAGCGATTTAGAATATTCTTACGTGGTAGGTCTTAATGTTGTTTAAATGCAGATCGACAATGCGCTAACATACTCGGTTGGGTTCCATGTCTAAATAATGAACGTTTGGGGGGCTGGAGAACTCATCAGGGACTCCTTGAGGACAAGCAAATCCTTCCAAAGAGTTACCCCATGATGCCCACCCATTTAAATATCTACAGGATTTCCTCAAAGAACGGGATATCGGGATGTACAAGGTAATATTAGAGAACAATAAGGTTATTCTTGAGTTTGACCCGCCAAAGGCAACTCACAGGTTCATCGATTTATTGAGGATGCTGGGGTTAACTACCAACATCGTTGAGAGGAAAAATAGTGATCAGGTATGACAAAGACTTCGAGCTCTACCTCAGAAACCGCCCTTGTCTATATACCACTCCACAACCCTTCTTTCCTTATTCTAATAAACAGGAGAAAGCATCGGAGAAACCAGCGTTAGAAGAGGTGGAACTTCAGGTACCCCATGTAGTCCCTGATGGTTCTCTCAGCATATTTCTTATCAGAACGGGGCTAAGAGTTTCAGGAGAGACCGCAGGCTAGGAAGATGCTAGAGGAGCTAGAAACGGCTAATCCGGACTGCGTAGCGGCGCGGAGCCTAGACCAATTAGGTAAAGCGATACCGGACACGCTGAACACTATTACCAAGATGGAGAACCGTGGTGTAAAGGTCATAATCGTCAAAAA